>JAWWAH010000026.1:0-16030 GCA_033721415.1 Candidatus Spechtbacterales bacterium
CGATCTCACACCCTTCCATTTTCCAAGAAGCACAACGGCGAGCACAAATAGGGTAAAAAATCCAAGAAGAACTCCCCTTCTATCAAATTCATTCACACCATAAATGGTACCCCCCTCAGGTGTTTCAAGAATATTTAAAAAGAACTTATCACCCTCATCAAGACCTTCGAAATCCTCCTCAACGGTTACAATCTGGCCCTCTCTCTCACCTTCTAATATCTTGGCACGAATAACTTGATATTCCGTTTTTACATTAATACCGGGGCTTTCCTGAACTTCTTGCGAGACAACCTTAACCACCTCCGCTCTTACGGTAGTTGTTTCAGGATCAGGATTATGCGCATTAACAGCCAAGCCAGTGATACTAAAAAACAGAACGAGCCCAAAAGATACTATTTTTATATATTTTTGCATTTATAATTTTATATTTCGTAGTTATACTAATCCTCCTTTAAAAAATTTCCAGTTTGATGTTTCCAAAGTTTAGCATACTGCCCACCTCTTTCAAGGAGTTCCCTGTGGGAGCCTTTTTCTATAATCTCTCCTTCGTTAAGGACTAATATTTTATCCATTTTTTGTATAGTGCTCAACCTATGAGCAATAACAATAGCTGTTTTGTTTTCCATTAATTTTTCAAGAGCATCTTGAATAAACCTTTCGCTCTCTGAATCAAGTGAACTTGTTGCCTCGTCTAGTATTAAAATCGGAGCATCTCTTAAAACAGCTCTTGCGATAGCGATTCTTTGCCTTTGGCCCCCGGAAAGCTTTACGCCTCTCTCACCTATTAATGTATCGTATTTTTTTGAAAGATTCTTTATAAAAATATCTGCATGCGCCATTTCTGCTGCTTTTTTTACTTCATCATCTGTTGCATCCAATTTTCCATATCTAATATTTTCTAATATACTCCGATGAAACATTATAGGTTCTTGTGGCACATAGGCAATTAAGTTTCTTAAATCTTTTTGTTTCATTTTAGAAATATCAACACCACCAATTAATATCTCTCCAGATTGTATATCCATAAAGCGCATTAAAAGCTTCGTTATAGTACTTTTACCTCCACCACTTCTTCCAACTAACCCCACCTTTTCACCTTCTTTTATTTTGATATTTAGGTTATTAAATAACTTCTGATCATAATTTTCCTCATAGCAAAAATTGACATTTCTAAATTCTACTGGAAGATTTTCTTTTTTGGATATCTTTAAATCATGTTTATCCTTGATTTTGGGCTCATGAAGCATTACCTCTGTAAATTGAGCAGCTTCACTAACTTGTGTTTCCAGGTTTCTGTAAATGTTACTAAAATCCCACATTACTTTTGTAAAGCCGGAAAAATAACTAAATGTAACAAATACAGCTTCCAGATTAAATCCTCCCCCATTGCTCAACATTAATGCAACAAGTAATCCAAGAGCATTTGTAATAACATACAAGGGAGAGATAGTCATACTAATTACCATGTTGTGGTAATCCCAAGTTTTTTTAGATTTTTGAACATAATTTTCTACATTTCCATGATGTCTCTCTTTCTCATAATCCTCGTGTGCAAACGCCCTAACTGCATCCACATTTGTGATAATATCTGCAACATACCCGGCAACCTTATTGCTTGCAGATTCTCTCTCCTCAACAAGCTTTGCTCGTCTTTTTATTAAAGGCGTTGTTATTAGGGTTGTAATTGCAACCATGGAAACTAAAACCAAGATTAACCATGGGGAAAACTGCCACAAAATAGCTACTACAAATATTAAAGGAATAAAGCTTGAAAACACAGAAAACATTAATGTTGCTAAAAATCCCTCATAGCTTCGTGCATATCTAATTACTTTCTTTGTTAAAGATCCTGAAAAATTATCGTGAAAAAAAACAAGATCCTTTTCTAAAAGGTTTTCCATAGCTTCTGTATATAAGTACTTAACACCCATTGCTGCTGCTCTATTAAATAGTTGTCCCGAAAACCTCCATACCATCTCCCCCAAAAACCAAACCCCAGCAAAAGCTCCTACATATGGAAGTGCATCACTCAATGTAATTACCTCGTTTTCTGCAAATCTTGTTAAAATTTTTGCAATCACCAACGGTGGAACGTAAAACACCAAGATATTACCTATGCCGGGCATCAACAAAGCAGGGACTGCAAATTTCCAATCCCTTTTAATTTGTCCGAAATAGTCTCTTAGTGCTGTTTTTACAGCCTTGGAGTTGTATTCTTTATTTTTGTTTTTGGGCATAGATACATTATACCAAAACCCCGCAAATATTTGCGGGGTTTTTATTACAGACAATAGCTAATTTGCAGTCTAACTCAAATCTTATTTATATTCTTATGTTTGTAAATTTTTCAATAACAAGATATGTTAGACCAGATACAGATGCCGCAAGCACCGCACCCCATATCATATCTACGATAGTTACTATAACCGGCCAATCTTTTAATGTGGCTAAGTTTGTGAGGTCGTACGTTGCATAACTCAAAAAACCAAACAAAGCACCATACATTATGGCTGTTAAAATAGAGCCCTTGCTAAGCCCTGGATATATTGCAAAAACAACTACACCTACTACAAATAGTAAGTAAAAAATTAAAGCAGCTGTCCAGTTGACGTCTGACTTAATTAAGGAGCCAATCTGGTCCTGATAAAAGTTTTTTGCTATTACTCCAAGCCAAAGCATATCTATAGCTAGGAATATAACAAATGCTATAAGGTAAATTTTGAAATACATGTTTTACAATCAATATTAAATATTTATTATTAGAAACCTATGAACAGTAATCACTTTCTGATTGGCCTCCCGAAGCAGGAAGCGAACGCACTGTTGCTTCGTCTTCTGGGCTTATCCAGTTAAACCAACATACAGCATATGGCGCCTGGCCTCCATCGTGCAAAGCAAGCCATTCTGCATCGTTTGAGGCATCATTTTTCTGCCGAAGGTCATAAACTCCCCAGTCAACAAACACATTGGTTGGTGTGCCCACACCTGTTGCAAGTATTTCGCCTGCTTTTATTTCTACAGGCTCATTTAATACCGTTGTTCTTGTATCACCCTCAATTGGTGCGGGTAGACTTTCAGCTATAGCTTGTAATTTATCTGATAAGATTCGCAGGTGGTCAAAGCGGTACCTTATTCCGCAATCAGTGAAGAAATCAAACATATACTGTATCTCCCCACCACCTTCGGTATACCGAACACCCTGAGTAATCCTTGCGTCCAAAGGCGCAGTTATTGAAATTTCATCATAAGCAAGACCATCAAAGCGAAAGCCACCATGTGCTTTGTAATGGTCGCCTCTATATTGACCGGGATAGATCACATATGCAACCTGAGATAAATCTACCGGAGTTCCAAGTATAATTGGTTCAGAGCATTCAGGAGGGGTTAAGCTTGGCACCCACTCATCACCCTTATAGCCCCATGTTATAGGAATCCCAAAATCTCGCGCATAAGTTTTTACATCGCTTACAGAGTTGTATTCGACGCCGAGAGAATACCAATTAAATTCGTTATTGTTTATACAAAATATTTTTTTGAAAAATTCTGAATCTTCCGCGACAGCCGCTTCGCCCGACATATTAAACCAATGCAAAGTTCCTGTATCTTCTCCCGTTACCTCTACAGCATAAACCTTTGGGTCGTTGGTTTCACAATTGCGTACATAGCTTGTAACACCAAATGCATCTCTTACTGATACGCCCACGCCACTCACACTAGAAAATCCGCCCAAATGCCCGTAGAAATTAAAAATCTCAGGGTTTAAAAACAATCGCTTATACCCGTGCTCGTTAACAATATAAATATCGGGGTCACCCTCTCCACTTATAAGGTCGCCTTCGTTTAGTCCGTAATCACTAGGAACTGCCGCATCAACATGTGCAGCCACAAAAAAGGCAGATATTAGTATTATTGAAAAGATTATTGTTTTTTTCATACATATTTATCATACCAAAACCCCCCGCAATCTGTGCGGGGGTTTTCCACTTTAGGGGGATTAAAACTAGATACCCCGATCAGGGTTTTCTAAATTAAAAGCTATGTTGTTTGGATTTATATTATATTTGGGAGCTTCTTCTTTTAATATTTTTTGAAATTCTTCGGTTTCATCAATATCACCATGCTTTGCTTTTTCTTTAACTTTAGCTGCTATATCTGTTAAAAATTCGACCCTATGTGAAGTTAAGCTTTTCCCGGCAACATCTGGCTCATCACCTATTCCTACGCCTGGAACAACCCAGAGCGGAATTTTGCTAAGCTCTCTTTCTGCAAAAACCTCGGGCTCTTCCTCGTATAACTCAAGTGCATAATCTAGCATAACTTGCATATCATTTTCATCCTTTAGATAAATAACAATCCCATCGCCACGTATTGTATCCTCCTTTTTTTCAGATTGCTTATAATCAGTCCCGAGTTCTAGCGCTCTATTATATATCTTGGTTTTAATGGGTAAATTTTCCTGCTCTGCTTTTTCTAAAACTTTTTTAAATACCTTAACAATATCTTTCGAAGCAGGGTTTAGGTATATTCTATGTTTTAATTCTGCATCCTCCCCCTTTAATCTATTTTTAATATATTCAGGTGAGCGCCAGTGAATAAAACTACCCGAATCCTGAAGCTCCATGTTTCTGTATGCAAATCCTGAATTTCCTTTTAATTTTAAGGAAGCTAGAGGAGGATATAAAAGATTATCAAATTTTGAAGCATTTTCTTCTCCTCTTATCCATTCTGCATAGTCTTTATCGCAATCTTCTAATTGTTCCTTGTAGCTTTCTTTCTGTTGAGTTAATTCACTTCTTTGCTCTGGTGTTAATCCAACCGCATACAGCATAAATTTTTCTCTGAGTAGTTCCGTAAACTCTTCTCGTAACTTGATGAGTGCTTCGGGATCTTTTATTAGTTCTTTTTCAGATTCAGGTAACTCTATTTGGTCAAAATAACTTTTAGTAAAAAGAAACTTAGGCCCAAAGCCATGCAAAATGCCTTCTATCTCTTCTTTTGTCGGCTCTTGTTTTGAGTCTCGTATCCAATCTAATCCCTCATCCTTAATTTTTTTCCTCAGTTTCGGTATTTTTTTCAAAATTTCCTGATTTCTGCGCTCCACTACGCTTATATTTTCTTGAGGATCTTTATTTTTATTTTGTTCTGTTGGTGGTTTTTCAAAATTCATACTCCATTTTTAAATTTGTCTTTATTCTAACACAAATATAAAAAGGCTTTCCTAGGAAAACCTTTTTTGTACTACATGAACACAATGATTACAAAGAACAGTAGGCAAAAAATAATGTTGTTGTATAGGGTGTGATAAGTGGTACTTACAATAACACCCTCATCTTAAGCTCTTTCCTCTAGATCTCACCAATGATCAAAATCCTGGGTAAGCTTAACTTTAGCATGCAAATTTGTGCCAGCAAACCTAGCTTTATATTTTTTAGAATCCTCAAAAAGCCTAGCTGCTGTAACACTTCTATGGCTTGCTGCGCTGCATATAAAAAGTAAAATTTTCATAAATACATTATACCAAAACTACTTATCTTATTGTATGAATGTATAAAATATTCTGTTTTAGGTAATATCTAGACCTTCCCTCTAATAGGACAGCCAGTTGTCCTATTTAAAAAATTATCAAGACAATAACTTAATAAAAGGCATAGTAATATTGAATTGTGGATTGTTTTCTCCTAGACGCCACGTCCTGTAGTATTATAATGAAAAGGTATATACTTAAAAAATTTATGATCTTTTTAAAAAAATTATTCAGAAAATTCTCAAGCAAATCTAAATCAGGAAAAGCTAGAAACAAAGCTGTGCTTGAGAAAACAAACCTTAATCCTGTAGTAGCTCCGATTCCTGCGCACGAGTGGGAATCATGGCAAACATTTAACCCAGCGGCTGTTTATTTAGATGATAGAGTGCATTTGCTTTATAGAGCACTCGGAGAAGACGGCCAATCATCTCTAGGCTATGCATCTAGTATCGATGGGATTAATTTTGATATTAGATTAGATTACCCAATATTCAAACTAAACCACACCCCAGAACAACTCGAAAAATACGAGGATGCTCCAAGAAACTCATCTGGAGGAGGCTGGGGAGGTTGCGAAGATCCAAGAACCACATTTATAGACAATAGGGTCTATTTATCTTTTGTTGCTTTTCAGGGCTGGGATAACTGTAGAATTGCGATTAGCTCAATATCAAGAGAGGACTTTTTAAATAAAAACTGGAACTGGAAAAAACCAAAGACAATATCACAGCCAGGAGTAATCGATAAAAGCCCAGCAATATTCCCTGAAAAAATAAGAGGAAAATACGTAATAATGCACAGAGTATTTCCAGATATCTTGGTAGACTATGTGGATAGTCTAGACTTTAAAGAAGGAGAGTACCTAAAGGGAGAATACAAAATAAGCCCTACCAAAAAAGGGTGGGATAGTAGAAAAGTAGGTGCAGGCGCTCCCCCAATTAAAACAGATAAAGGCTGGCTTCTAATATATTATGCAACTGACGACGCAGATGCATCCAAATACAACGCAGGTGCAATGCTTTTAGATCTCGAACACCCAGAAAAAGTTATAGCACGCACAAAAGAACCTATGCTCGAACCTAACGATTGGTACGAAAATCAAGGTCATAAAGCAGGTATAGTATACCCTTGCGGAGCAATAGTTAAAGATGGAGAGTTGTTTATATACTACGGTGCAGCAGACACAGTTGTGGCTGTCGCAAAAGCTCCACTAGACGATGTGGTAAATGCTGTGCTTGATTCTAAAAAACCTAACTTTGTTAAGAAACTTATAAATGGCCTCCGCTCAAAGATATAAAAACAATCCAATTTTAAAACCCGATGAGTCCACTTCATGGGAAGCGGACTCTGTTTTTAATGCGTCCCCTATTAAAGCAAACAACAAGTTGCATATTTTATATAGAGCAATTTCTAATCCTAAAGAAATAGAGGGCAATCAAGTCAAAGTTTCTACAATTGGCAAAGCTACAAGCAGTAGGGGGTTTAATTTCAAAAACAGAACTCAATTTATAAAGCCCGAAGAGGATTGGGAAAAATTTGGATGTGAAGATCCCAGAGTTACCCACTTTGAAGGAAAATATTATATTTTCTATACAGCTCTTTCAAACTATCCGTTTTCTGCAGAAGGCATTAAGGTTGGAGTAGCAGTTAGCCCTGACATGAAAAAAATAGAGAAAAAACACCTAGTAACACCGTTTAATGCAAAGGCAATGGCACTTTTCCCAGAACGTGTCCATGGTAAAATAGCAGTTATCTTTAGCTATCACACCGACAGGCCGCCATCCAAAACAATGATAGTTTACTTGGATGATATTGAACAACTTTGGTCTCAAGATTTTTGGGATGACTGGGAGAAAAGCAAAGACAAACATTTGCTAGATCTAAAGAGGGGCACAAAAGACCAAATTGAAGTTGGCGCTCCCCCAATTAAAACTAAGGATGGTTGGGTTTTGGTGTATTCAGAAATAAAAAATTATCAAACTCCCTATCCCCTATTTACAATCCAAACTGCGCTCTTAGACCACGACAACCCCACTAAAGTTGTGGGGCGTACAGAAGAGCCCTTGTTGATACCTTTTAAAGACTACGAGAAATACGGAAAAGTTGAAAATATCGTTTTCCCATCAGGTGCGATAATATTAAAAAACAACTTACATATTTTTTACAGTGGTGCAGATACTGTGGTCGCGGCTGCTTCCGTTCCTTTAAAGCAATTGATGGATGAGATGAAAAAAGTTCAAAGCCACATTGTAGAATTTCAAAGATTTGCACATAATCCTATTTTAAAACCTATAGCAGAAAATAACTGGGAGGAAAAAGCGGTCTTGAATCCAGCAGCTATAAGGTTAAAAAATAAAACCCATATACTATATAGAGCAATGGACAATACAGGAGTTTCTACAATAGGATATGCCTCAAGTAAAGATAATCTTAATATAGATGAAAGGCTAAATAAGCCCATATACAAGCCAAGAAAAGATTTTGAAGTAAGTAAAAAGCCTGGTAACTCTGGCTGCGAGGATCCAAGATTAACAAAAATAGGTAAGAAGATTTACATGTTATACACAGCATATAACGGGAAACAACCTCCAGCAGGAGCAATAACATGGATAAAAGAAAAAGACTTTTTAAAGAAAAAATGGAACTGGTCTGAGCCAAAAATCATTACAGAGCCTGGAGTTGATAACAAAGACATAGTTCTATTCCCAAGAAAAATTAATGGTAGGTACTATTTATTGCATAGGCCCCACAGCAGAGATGTGTGGATAGATTCTACAGATAACCTGGACTTTGAAAAAGGAGAATACCTAAAAGGTAACAAATTATTTACACCAAGGGACGAGGGTTGGGACACTCTAAAAGTTGGTGCAAACACCCCCCCCATAGAAACCCCTGCTGGCTGGGTTGTTATTTACCATGGAGTTTCAAGCTCTAGTAGAAAGTACAGAGTTGGAGCAGTTTTATTAGATAAAGAAGACCCCACAAAAGTTTTATGCAGATTACACGATCCCCTATTAGAGCCAGAGATGGAATACGAAAAAAAAGGCCAGGTTGATAATGTTGTTTTTCCTTGTGGGCATGTTATTGTCGATGGAATTATCTACCTTTACTACGGTGGAGCCGATTCTGTTGTAGCTGTTGCTAAAGTAGAATTTAAAAAAATAACAACAATACTAGCCGAATCAATATACGAAGAATAATTTAAAATACTTATTTAAGAAAAAACCCGCCAATATATTGGCGGGTTTTTAACTAATAGTCTAACTATTCCAAATATTTAAGAAGCTCTACTGACTGCTCGTAGGTTATGTTTACATTCACTGTAGGAGTATTTTCAACTGTGCCAAACCCACATTGGCCTGGTGCAGGGTCGCGTGAACTTACAACTTCTGTTTGGACTTCTCCGTTTTCGTGCCTTAAACCATATGCTTCTTTTTGTGAGTGATAATGATCCTCCTCACACCTGTCTGGGCTAGCTATACTAAATTGGTGTTTAGGATAATAAACGCCGTCTATATCCAACATTACAACATCACTGGTCCTTTCTTCTTCATCTTCACCTATTGTTGCTTCTTGTTCATCTTCTTCAGCTACGCATTCAACTGGAATCTGCTTTGTCAGACGCATACTTGTATCATAGGGGTTGCCGTCATCATACTGAGAAAGACCTGCCCCATGAGAATAAGTAATTTTAGTTCCTTGTATTACAAAAAATCCAAGTAGTTCAAGTGTATCCTGCCCTGAATTAACGCAAGTAAATTCTGATTGGCTTGTATAAGCTAAAGGATCATACTTGGTTGTCATAGGAGCAAGTCCTCCTCCTATTGTTTCACGCTGTGGTGGTTCAAAGGTTTCATTTTTAACTTCTGAATCAGGTGGGTCTAAAATATTACCCTCCTGAGCAACCCATTCTTCTGTTATAGAAAGATGGCTTATCTCTACGGTAAAACCTTCAGAAAATTCTATACCTTCATCATTTTTCCAACTTCTACCACCTCCCGAGAATGATCGCGGAGCACGCACATCAATACCCACAGCAAAACTCTCTCCTATGTTTCGCGTTATAGAATCAGGGCTAAATTCTACCTCTAGACCCTCTTCTACAACCAAAACACTAAAATGCTCAATTGGCGCTGTTATTGTAGTTTGATTTTGAGCTATTGAAATTTCTGTATCTTTTACTCCTTCAATATCATCTTCGGACTGCATAGTAACTATTGGGGCTCTATTTAAATCTCCTTCTAATTCTATTGTGGCCACAAGTGGCTCGTTAAATTTTATCCCCTCGGGCTGTAATCTCCATGCGCCTTCTATTCTTTCGATTTCTTCGGTATTTATGGGCGTGATAGAGATATCTTTAGGTGATAATCCCTCAGGCAAAGAGCTATCTTGGAACGTAAGCTGCATTTTACCATCAGAACTTTTTACTGTATTAATCACTGGTTTTTCGGATGAAAAAAAGTATAAAATACCACCCATAACTAAAATTGCAACCAATGTTCCTGCTATTAAGTATAGTTTTTTATTCATCTCTTTATAATGTTTAATCCTATAAACATATTCTAACACAAGAGTAGTCCGCTTAGATTCCTATAATAATCTCCTTTTTAAAATATTTTTACATTAAATATTTTTTCAGCTATCTCAAAGAAAGACATCAATATCATCACGCCATAAAGAGTCTTGTATGCTAACCGTATGCTTACATAATGCATACTTTCAGTAAAATGGTATCTCTCTGCAAAATACATTGCTAAAGTTGCAGGAATAATAAATATTGCCGCCAATAATCTAGTATAGTCTGCTAAAAAATGAGTAGCATTACTTAAGCTATACTCATAAAGTTCTCCTGATATTCTGCTCATTGTGGTAATAGAAAAATAGATACCCATTAGTATGGGTATTACGTCTTTTATAATAAACTCTTTACGTGTCATATATACTCATCATACCAAAAACCCCGCAATCTGTGCGGGGGTTTTCCACTTTCGGGGGTTTTTGACCCTGTTAAAAGATTTTATTTTGCAACTACTATTGATTGCATAAAACCTTTAAGCTTATTGTTGTAATCAAGCCCTTCTTTTGAAATAACTTTGTCTCCACTACAATAACTGGTTACTTCGTCATCTGGAATATCTGCTACATCCAGGTTGTATACACTCACATTGGTATAAACAGGAGACCTTGTACTTACAATCGCAGAAGCGTTAATGTATTTTTTCTCCACAGGTCCAATACAGCTATCTGCATCAACGAATACTCTCCGACGTTCGGTATTTTCAAAATATTCACTCTCATGCACTTCGTTAAAATCCATAACGCTCAAGGAATCATTTGCAAAACAGTGGATAGGACCGCCTTTCTGAATTTTAAAATCTTTACTAGAAAGCACTAGGTGAGGAGTGTTTTCAGTAGTCTCTCCTTCATTTGTGCGAAAGGTATAGATATAACTACTTCCTGATACTTCGGCATTTTGGGCACTTATCTGGTCCTGGCATTTAAGTAGCTGATTTTCTTCATATACTTCTCCCCATTCGGCAGGATAGGCAAAAACAAGTCCTGTTTCATCACTAAGAAACGATTCCCATTCTTTTTCTTCCGCGCTACCTGTGTACTTTTTTCCCCTAGTGATAGCTCCCTCAATTTCTAAAATGTCTCGTGTATTAAATCTATACACGTAAGAAGTGCAGCAATCATAATGAGGATCCACACCTATATCTGAAAGAATTAATGACTCCATTTTATTATCTAAAACACATTCACCCACAGTTATAGAAGCATTGCCAGGAGAATTAGCTATTGGTTTCTTAGCGAAGGCTGCCAAATGCCCATAAGATGAAAAAATCATTTTACCACTCGATGCATCATATACTTCTGCATATGGATCCATTCCTCGGGAACATAGTGTCAAGTAATCTTTTTTCGCGTATTCAGATCTTGTAAATTCGGCAAAATCCGATGTCCAGGGCCAAGATTCCATAATCTTTTTCTCTCTGAATGTATCATATAGAACACGAATAGAATTATTACGATCAAAGAATCCATACAATACATAACGGTCGTCGGCAGAAACTGCTTGCACTTCATAGTAAAAATCTGAAACAAATGAAAGTCTCTGTGCTTTATCTAGTATAATTTCTTCACCATCTTTATCTAAAACTAATTCATAATAGTTGTCTTCGAGAGCTCTTGTAAAGACTTTTATGGCATCTCCACTATATAGAACTTCTGACTCACCTAAATCAAGGATTTTGTGAACAGGTCTTACCTCTGATGATAATATGTTTACATTGCTACCCTCAACAGTTGCGTTAACGTCGTAAACAAGTATTTTTCCTGTTTCTTCATCCATGTCTCTAACTTCAAAACTATAAGAGTTATCCGGATTTCGCTTAATATCTGAAACAGAGCTATCCTCAAATTCTGAATAATTCTTAATGGTGTTTACGTCTGTGATTACTGTTTTTGCTATCCCGACTTCTCCTCCCATAGAGCTAACCCTTGTTTCCTTTTTAAAAGGGTTCATACCCTCTATTTGGTGATAAAAACGCGGAAGAGAAAGGATAATTCCAAAAAACAACACCACTGCAAAACCAATTAGAACAAGGTCTCTTTGTTCTAATCTTTTGTATATTGGCACATTATTGCTTGAATTTTTTTCTGAATCTTGTTCCATAAAAATAGTTTTTACTAATTATATTTTGTGAACCATTATTGTAAATCAAATGTTTTACAAGGCTTCTCACTAAAAAATGAGTCTAGCCAAACTAGATCAGCATCTGAATCCTCTGGTATGTGCCCAATCATATGCCTTTTTATAGTTTCCCCGGGGCCTACAAATCCGGTTACGTACTTCTTTTTATATTCTCCTGCATCCTCCACTATGTTAACTCTTTTATAATCTTCTGAGTTGTTAGAGCCTGGTAGGTAAAGCAAGGTACCATCTTCAAGCATAAACTTAAACATACCCTCCCTATTAAGCCGTTTATCGCTATTATTAGTAGATTCAACAAATAAAGCTATGTACTTATATCCAGGGCTAGGATCATCACCACTAGTTTCAGGATTAAAATCAACACTAACTACCTTAAATTCAGTGGCATTAA
The DNA here is from genome assembly GCA_033721415.1 of Candidatus Spechtbacterales bacterium. Lineage (GTDB taxonomy): Bacteria > Patescibacteriota > Minisyncoccia > Spechtbacterales > 2-12-FULL-38-22 > JAWWAH01. The sequence goes on from JAWWAH010000026.1 coordinate 12,631, forward strand.
GAGGGGTTCTTTCGCCTATATTTACAGGTTCTTCGCTACACTCTAGTACGCGGCCTTGGCCTACTGTAGTAGTAGTTGCAATCTCCCCATCTTCGTTTGTTGTTGTGTGGATACTTATTCCTTGTTCCAGAGTGTCAGCTGTTGTGCGCAGGCTGAGATAATTATAAGCAAGAACACCTATCTGAAGAATAAGCCAAACAACAAGAATAATTGAAGCTATTTTCTTGTGCTCTTCCCTACCTTCTAGCTCTGAACCATCCTTTGCGCGCTTTTTACCTGCAAATATCATTACTAAATCTATTGTGTACCAAATACCAAAGCCTCCAAGGGTAACTAATTTAAGAATACCTGTGCCTATGTATCCTAAATAAAAACGGTCAACACCCAAAACACCCAGGAACATAGACAGCAAAAATGCTACAAGGTATGATTTTTCCTCTTTAGGTTTGGCTTGGGAAGGAGCGCTGGGTGCACCCTGAGCAGGAGGATTGGGTGGATTATTGAGCGCTTTATTAATATCATCTTCCCTCCATCCGGCGCTCTTTAATTCTGTACGAATTTGAGCATCAGAAGAACCATTGTGACGTCTTTGTTCTATATATTTTTTTAAATCTTGATTCACGATTAAAAAATTACTTATTATACATATTCATCATACCAAAAACCCCCACAATATGTGCGGGGGTTTTCCACTTTAGGGGGTGTTTTTATTTTTGCTTTTATTCTGCTGGTGCGGGGGCAAGGTCCCACGCACGACCCTCGGCACCTTCTTCAAACGTACCGGTACAAAGCTGAAATCCTGTCTCCGGATCTATCCCTCGCATAGTAATAATATCGTCGCCAGCTCCCCCAAACTCGATTATCGCTAAATTGATCGGAGCTTCTTCATATCCGGACGCAGGAAAAATACGCATAGACGACTGGTACTTCGGGTACCCGCCGCTAAATTCAACGATGCCGTTCTCCGGCGTTGTCTCGGGATAAAAGCTCAGTTCTATCTCTCCACCTTCAATAGCTGCACTTTCCAGCGTGATTGTCTCAAAACCGCAAGCCCCGCCGCCCCATGTTCTGTTTTCTTCTTGTCCGGTACGCGAATCAGGTGAAGCTGCCTCTTGCTCCGGCTTTTTTACCTCAAAAGAGCCTGACTCCTTTGCTTCTACCGCATCCACCTTTACGGCATACACTCCTTCTATGTTACGCACGACATCCAGTAGCAAGTCAGTGTATTGGTTTGGATCAAGTTCAATCTCGCGAGATAATTCAACCGCATTTCCGACACTTATCTCAACTGTGCGCTTGCCCGTACTCTCGCCTGTATTCATTACTTGAGCAAATATACCAACTTGCTTTCCTGGTTCAACAATCTGCGGAGTAATTTCAAATCCCTTAATGACAAACTCGCCCTTGCATGGTTCTAATATTATCTCAACAGTAAGCGCATACTCACCGTCAAAATTCTCAAGAACATTTGGATCTTGCCCTCCTCCTTTTATTGTCTTTATCCTGCTCACCGATCCGGCCACGCTCGCGATACGAGTAATGTTTTGCGGATGACTGCTTTTCTTGCCTATGTTCTTGTACTTGTTGTAATATTCCTGCATTAATTCGCCTTCGTTTCCGTTTTCCTGGATATTCAAATTATAGCCGGCGCCAACAATGCGGTAGCACTGCCCTTTATATGTATGCTCTTGGCCGGGTCCAGTGTCATATAAATTGCCTAACAGTTCTACCATTTCATCCATAAACTTAATATCGTTGGGGTTCCCCAAGTTGGGACGAGAAAGTTTTGCCTTCACCTTCTCCCATCCTTTAAACAGTACATATTTAGAAAAATGTTCAATCTCTGCTTCTGCAGTTTTACCATCAGAGAGCACGGTAGCCACCGCCCTAGTATCAATGTACTGCTCCTCCTCGTTTAATAGAAAGAGCGGTAATTCTGTGCCGGGTTCGTATTGCTCTTTCAGCGGAATGGTAACGGTGATCGGTTTTTTAAACGAAAGACCACTTGGGCCAAACGCAACACCGCCTATTGGCTCTGCAAACAGTGGCCCTGGGACATACAACTCTTCCGGTATTTTTTCTGCTGAAATATCGGTTTGTTTATGTAGTGCGCCTGGCGGAACCACAATCTTTACTGTTCCCGCTGTAAATGTACCGCCGTCAGTATCTACACTAAACGGCTCACCGGGTTTTACATCTGTGCCGCCGGTACCTGAAAAAAACATGTATACAACGGCAATAACCGCAATAACCCCTATGGTCGAAAGCGGCTTGATATATGATTTGTTTTGTAGATATTTCATTTATTCTTTGTGGGGATAAAATTATAAAATGGACTGGTCTTTTAGAAAGATGGACCAAGCTTGTCATATACTATAATTTTAACATACGAGAATACCAAAAACCCCCGCAATATGTGCGGGCTTTTTCACTTTAGGGGGCTTGGACAAAATTAAAACGACAGTTATAAAGAATTCTTACGCTGCATCCAATAGTTCTCTATTTCTTCTGGTGGCAATAGTCCTTCTAAGACCTGTTTAAAAATTTTCTCAATTGTATCCTCAGATAAAATCTTATCAGGACCGCCTGGAGGCCTGCCTCTATCCTCCCATTCATTAATGGCAGGACTAATTTTTTTGGATGACAAGAAAACAAGTGCGATATCATCTACTAATTCAAAGACCTCTTGTTTTTCTAAAACATTGCTTATTTGTCTTCTTTTCCTCTTGTGCACTCCTTTATTACCGTTTGCCGTTATTTGAATACCTATATCTTGTGCATCCTGAATTTCTTCAACTCGCACCCCCCTCTTGTGTTGTGCACGTTTAATTATAAAATCTATTTTATGTTCAATATCTTCAAAAATATCCACATCCGAAACAACCAAGCCAACCCCATGATCATATATCATTTTTTTAAAAATATTTTTAACCATTTTTTCAGCCCAAACTCCAACTCTATCTTCAAGTCTTTCTTCTTCTAGGGCTGCATGATAATTTTCGTATGCCTGTACTCTACTCTTAAACTGATTACCCAGTTGGCCTTTCGATATTTTATTAGCTATACCCGATTTTTCGCTAAAGATTATCTGTAAATCTAGTTCATGACGCAACTGCCTTTTTGTTTGCTCAATTAAATATTTTTTAATTGTATTTCTGGGAACTGTTTTCTTATCAAGGTGGTACAAAACACCCCATTCTCCATCAGTTAAAATCTCCCCATAAGTCACTTGTTCTTCTGTGCCATCTTCATTGATTATAATAAATTCATTTTTTGCCTTGTCATAGCGTACTAAAATACTGTTTGGCTCTTTTTCTATTTCGCAATCAGGATTATCTAAACATTGAAGTTTTTCGTGTAGTTCCTTCATTAGCTCCTGTTTTCTTTTTTGAATATCATA
>JAWWAH010000027.1:0-14512 GCA_033721415.1 Candidatus Spechtbacterales bacterium
ATTTTCTCAAAAAATCCAACGGGGTTAACCTCGTCGTAATCTGGTAGTGGTAGTCTTACATTAATAAGTCCCTCTTTATAGCAAATACCCGAACCAGAATTAGTGTCTGCTTCAAGCGCTGTATCGGTAATCTGTAGTTGTGTAGTCTTTGGGCCAATGCTGTTAAATATGAAATTTGGACCAGGATGTGTGTCATCTGTTCCATTTACATAATTTCCATCAGGTATAGTCCAAAGTCGCGTAGTGGGGCCTGAGGCAGTAGATATATCAGAAAAAATAACTGTTTCATCATCCGAAGATGGATCTATTGGGGCCCATGTAAAATTAGGTCTAGGGTATGGGTGAAGAGACGTTGTGAAAGCATCGGGAATAGTGTCCCCATTAGGATCATACTCAACCCAATTACTTTCTTGGTCTGTTATATCCCATGTTTTTAATCTCCAGTAATAATTAGAAGCATACGCCAAAGAGCCACTCGTAAAGCCACTGTAGCTACTTGTACATTGATTTGGATCAATACCAGATGCAGATATTGGTGAGGATACTATGCTCACAAAAACCTCACCCACCGCATTGCAAACTTTTCCTGAATCAAATTGAATATTTGTAAATGCCGAATCATTTGCAACTTGCACTCTGTATGCAGTTTGGCTTTCAAATGGATATGGGTCAGAAAAGTCCCATGTAAACCACTCATTAGAACTACAGTACCACTCTCCTCCCGAACCATAACCATCATCTGCATTACCACTTATTCCATCTGGGCCGGGATCGTCATCGGCTGTTCCTCCTATACCATCAGGGCCTACTGCGGGTAAAACAGGCCGGGGGTCTGCTCTATAAAACTGTACAGTCAAATTCTCTGCAGTTGGTTCACCTCCAAAGTCTTCCAACAACACCTTGTAGTTAGATGTCCCACATACGCTACTATTAAAGCAATTCAAGCTAAGCCAGCCCACAACACCTTTATTTGGATCTCCTAGACCTTCTCCTTCCCAAGCCCATCCTTCAAATTCATCTGGAAGAGGTGATAGGTTTACTGTCGCTCTATGTGTAGAAGCAACGAAGCTAACATCGGCAAATCTTATCCAGCCATCCCAACCACCTGCATTATTTCCTGCTCCTGAACCTGTGCAACTTGCTCCATCCCAAAGATTGTTATTGCACGCACTTATTGCGCGCCCCCAACCATATATATTTGCTGTATCTCTATCTGCTACAGCAATGCAATTTGCACAATCGGGGCCAACATCTCCGAAGGCGTCATCTACCGTGGGGTCGTATGTGCCAGGGGGCGGAGGCCCTGTAACCGAGCGATCAAAACTTATCCAGCCAAAATTACTGCTCCATGCCCAACCGGAAAGTGTAAGTGTTACATAGTCAATATCTACGCCATATGGGCTAACAAGCTGCCCTGGTGTACAACCACTATAGTATATATTATCTGTAATCCCGTTGTTATCTCCGTCACAATTAATTGAACTAAAACTCACCCAACCAACAGTGCTACTCCATGCCCAACCAGAAACATTGTTATCTACAGAGCTTGTTGCTGTATATAGTTCTGCTATTGGGCTACTCCATCCATCTCCATCCCAGTTATTTCCCTGTGCACAGTAGTAATATGTCGTATTTGGAGTTAGCCCAATTAAAGTTTCCGAAAAATTATGCCAAGTGGAATCATTTCCTACCCCAATTTTCCATGAAGTTGATACGGTCCCGGCTTGCCCTGCAAGTGTTGCACAATCAGCGGCACTTGAAGTTGAATAATGAAACCGCACATCAGTCATATTATTATTCGGATTAACACGTCCACGTAAAGTAGCGCTAGTATTTTGTACACCTGCTGCGGGTTCTAGCACTTCTACATCAGGTAGGTTTCCAATTTTAGTTGTAAACGATTCTACGTTACTGGCAATTGTTGTGCCAACTGAGTTTCTGGCAACAGCACAATAATAATAGTTTGAATTAGCTTGGTCTAAAACATTGTTAGTTGCCGAATAGCTTTCGGATATATAATAAGGAATTGTAATAAAACTTGTTCCATTCCCTGCGTCCACATAGTCGGCGGAATCAACAGGTATAACCATGTACCCAGGTTCATTACAATCTGGTATTGAATACCCAGGATATTTCCAAAGCCTAAACCAAACCTCTGTATCCTCTCCATTTGAACGCACATTCGCATTTATCTCTGCTGCATGGGATGCAAGCGCACTATCTGTATCAGGAAGAGTGCTAACTTCAGGCGCTGCTGTATCCGTAGTAAAAGACAAAAGCGGGGATTCATTAGAATAAACAGTGCTTCCCCCGCTTCCTAAACTACTTGCTGCTGCACAATAATAATATGTAGTGGCCGGCCTTAAGCCTGAAATATTTGTAGTATAGCTTTGAAAACCATCTCCTGATTTTGACACGCTATTGCCTGATGTATCATTTTGAGCTGCTAAACCGCTACAACCCCCCGAAGGATCCTCTCCATACACAAACCATGCAGTGGTTGTTTCGTTGTTGGGGTCAACCTCTCCTTCAAGCGTTGCTCCTGTTTCCCCTTGAGGACTCGGCATAGAGACAGCTCTTGGTTCCGGCGGCAAATGATAAGTAACATTAGCAAAAACCCTACCTATTAGCACGTCGTCATCTCTTCCGGCAAGGTTTCCTGTTCCTTCCGAATTTTTAGTAAGTTGTACACGTAAATCATCATCTCCCGTCCACGAGCCGTTAAAGGTAAATGAGTATTGTGCGTCCGGATCTGGATTACCGTCTCCGTCTGCATCTAAGCTTATCGGTATTGAAGGTGGGGTTTCGTATCCACCATCTATGTATATATTGGGTGTTATGGTGTCACAATCGCTTTGGCACGCACCTTGTATATAGGCTTGGAAATAAACAGTAACCTCACTTACAATATTACTTGCTCCTGCAACAGATGTCATATTAAATTCTTCTACTGGACTACTTGGGCTACCATCCAAACTTGTTCCTGTGTTTACATAGTCGAGAGGGTCGTAACTTGACTCATCCAAAACCTCCCAATGGGTTGCACCGGTACTATTTGGAAACTGAGTAGTAAAGTCACCATTTGGATAAACATCTCCACTTGAGGCTGAATACACAACAGGGTCATTAAAATTCATCACAACAAACCCAACAACCAAAAACACCAAAACCCCTGCTATTATAAGGGGTTTTTTGTGGCGATTAATCTGTTGTTTGGCAACTTGTACCATTTTATTCTATTTTTGATTCTAGTTCTTCTATTCTATTTTCGAGAGATTCAATTTGCTCTTGCTGTTCTTTTATAGCCTCTATCATTGGCGCAACAAGGTGACCATAATCTACATTTTTGTATCCACCCTCTTCAGGAGAGGTAACAAGTTCAGGAAAAACTTTTTCTACCTCCTGAGCTATAACACCAAGGTCTGCTTTTCCGTTTTCTCTCCACTTGTAAGAATACCCATTTAATTGCAACACTTTATCAAGAGCGCTGTCTATAGGAGCAAGATCTTCTTTGAGGTCTATATCAGATGTATAGTAAAAAGCTCGCCCATGAACATCTCCATCTCTTTGAAGGTATATTTTAGGTGTATCATAGTGGTCTATCCTTATACCAGCAGGGGTAGAGTTGCCTCCAAAACGAAAACGCCAATAATTATTTTCCCAGCCAACATTAACCCCCCCACCTCCTGGATTGAACGTGGTATAAGCTGGCATGGTAATGGTTCCTACAGTCGATAGGTTCCCACCAAAAGAAGCATCGTTATTATTTAGGTTTATTACCAAAGGCCAGGCCCCACCTGTTTGGCACCAAGAAGTATCGTCATCACCACACCCCCTAAGCACATAAAATTGATCGCTATTAACATGCACCATACCGCTTCTATGGTCTGTGTCTCTATAATAAGTTGTTGGGCTACTATCTCTCATTATAGTCCTTCCTTGTATATTTAATCCTGAATATACTTCTATATAACTCCCTGTTGAATCTGTAGCATCAATTCTGCCCAATCTTACTGAGCCGGCAAGGGCAAGACAGTCACCGTCAGAATCTACACAAATTCCACCATTTTCTACAAGTAAATCATTCCCATTTTCTATCAAGACATTACCAGTATTGCTACCAAGTTGCAATTCGTGCGAATCTCCTGATATGCAGAACTTGCCCGTATCACATCCACTCCAAATACCATCCCACAAAATAATTCCTGCGCGGCTCACGCCACTATAAAATCCTATCCATTCATAATTGCCATCATTTGCACCTCCATAAAAACTACCAATGTGAGAACCACCGGTTGTATTGGTTCTACGAAATTCAAATGCTTTACCAGCGCTCTCGACATCAAATTGCGCATCTGGGCCGGTTGTACCTATGCCCACTAATCCGTTGTTCTTAATTGTTATTCTTGTTGTATCATTTGTTTGAAAATAAATATCTCTCGAACCAGAATTGTGGCCTATAAATAATCCTGAATCATTCATTAGAAATCTAGTCCTATAACCTGAACTTATGTTTCCGGAAAATTGAAAGCGAGCATTTGCTGTTCCAGAATTATCTAATATATCAAACTTAGTTGAAGGAGCACCTCCAATTCCAACATTCTGGGCAGGTTGCCCACCGGCAAGTCCTGCACCTATTGCTATCGGAATATTAGAATCTATTGCTCTTCCTTCTATAAACATTTGTCCAACTCCTAAACCATTGGTGTGGAAACTATCAGCACTAATCCTGCCATATGGAGCATTACTTGTCGCATCATCATAAACCCCGCTTGCAAAATTTGGATTTAGTTGCATACGATTATTGGTTGTTGCTGGATTTATTGTTACAAGGCCGGCGGCATCAGCAGACAAAAGACTGTTTGCTGTCCAGCTTGTACCGTTATACCTTAAAGTATCGTTTGCATTTGCCACACCGGGGAGAGTACCACCGGAACCTGTTACATCTGACCAATCAGTTATACAGCTTGTTCCTCCATTTCCAATGCAATACCTTTGGGCCTCTATATCGCCCGCTGCAGCTACAGTTGTATCGAATGTTGATAAGGCAACTGGATTAAAAATACCCGCACCAACAACATTTCCTAAATTATCTATTGAAAGATCAGCAACTGTATCTCCTGAACTAAAGGCAAGCCCCTGGGTAGAGGCGCTCCAAATCCTTCCAAGTTGAGTTCCTGTTGAATCTCTAAACACTATGTCTCCGGGATCAGCAGCATCGTCATCTCTAAGATCTATATTACCGCCATCATCAACAATAAACTTGTCTAGTGGTTCAATAGGAAGAGCTGTCGGATCATACCCACTTCCTATGCCAACTCTTCCCTGCTCAACTATTAAACCATTTGTAGCTCCTCCTGTATTTAAGGTAAGACCACCAACCTTAAATTGGCCTATATTTGATGCGTTTAATGGGGGGGAGGCATTGCCACTAGGAGGCGCTATATCTGGCTCACTCCAAGCACCATAAGTAAACAAAGCAAACACAAATGTGAAAAAAATTACATTTATGCCTACAAATATAAATAGTGGGCTGGTTTTAAGTTTCAATATTTTTTTGTAATTATCTTTTTTCATTTATATGTATTTAATTTGGCGCAGAAGTTGAATTTATTAAATCGTCCTGACTAGAAGAAGGTGCGGATGTTGAAGATGACCCAGACCCCCCTGTTGATCCTGATGAACTAGGAGCAGACATAGAATCTAAAATTTCTTTCTGTTCCTCTGTTAGCTCCTCATCTCCGTTACTTGGTTCTGGCGCCGTTAGAGAATCTAATATCTCTTCTTGGGTTGGTTCTCTATCTTCTTCGCTCTGTTCCTGAATATTCTCTTCGCCATCTTGAAGCACAAAATATACTCCTAGTAAAGTACCAGCTACCACCAAAAAACCTAGAACAATCAAAAGTGGCTTATTGTTAGTTATGTTTTTTAAATATTCCATACACTTACTCCTTCTTTTATTTTAGCACCTATAGTTAAAATAATATTATTTGTTTTCCACAGGGCCCGATATTTCGCTTATTGGTACTGTAAATTCTTCACCCTTCTTTATTTTGTCTTCAAGAATCATCTTTGCAATAGAGCTCTCTAATTTATCTGCAATGGCCCTGTTCATAGGACGAGCACCAAATTCAGGATCAAACCCCACATCGGCGACATAGTTGATAACCTCTGGTGTTGGTTTAAAGTAGTAGCCTTTTTCTTTAAGCCTATCTACTAGGTCACCTATTAAGATTTCAGCAACCTTCTTTATCTCTTCCCTGTTTAATGGGTGGTAAATAACAACCTCATCAAACCTGTTTACTAGCTCTGGTTTGAAATACCCCTCCTCAACAAATAAATTAATTAATCTTTCCTTCTGGCTTGAAGGGTCCTCCCCTTTTTGCACCATTTCCATTATATGTTCGGCTCCAGCGTTGCTTGTTGCAATTATTATATTGTTTTCAAAATTAACCTCTCTTCCAAAAGCATCTGTCATTCGACCCTCATCGAAAACTCGCAAAAATACGTTAAGTAAGTCTCTATGTGCTTTTTCAAACTCATCCAAAAGAAGAACAGAGAAAGGATTCTCACGCACGGCGGAAGCAAGTTGTCCTTGTTCATCTGTTTGTAGAGAACCCAAAAGCCTGCTTATAGAACTTTGCTCCTGATACTCGGACATATCCAAGCGAACCATTTTATCGCTAGAGCCGAAATAAACTTCAGCAAGTGTCTTTGCTGTAAGAGTCTTTCCTACTCCCGTAGGACCAACAAATAAGAAAACTCCTGCTGGTTTTCCCTCGCGAGCAATACCTGCACGAAGGCGCTGCATTGCATTGGCCACAGTTCTAACGGCAGCCTCCTGCCCAACTATATTTTTGTGCATTATCTCTTCCAACCGAGAAAGCTTTTCTTTTTCTTCTGATCCTATTTCACCAAGAGGTATCTCTGTTTTTCTTGTTACAACCTCATGAACGTCTTGTGGTTCTACAATATTTTTTTTCTGAGCATTAACATAACTCAATACATCACTTAAAAGAGTGGTCCCTTTTTCGGGGAAGGGAACATTTTGTATATAGCGCCTTGCATCTTCATATATCGCACTTAGTGCATTATATGTAAAAAACACACCTCCCTTTGCTTCTTCTTGAAGAGCAGCATCTTCTAATATATACATAACAGCCTCTCTTCCTAATTCCGATACATCCACCTCTTCAAAAGTAGCTTGTATATCTGTGCGTGTTTCTATGAATTTATGGAAATTCATGGGGTCTGTAGTAGCTATTACCTGCACATTGGAAGATTGAAGATATGGCAAAAGTATTTCTGAAGCATCTATCCTACCAAGACCCTCTTGCTTCCCAACAAAATTATGAATCCCCTCTACGAATAAAATTACATTACCTACCTTAGTGGCCTCATCCATAACTGCCGTTAGTCTCTCTTGGGCTTCAGCAGGATTGGTTGCCGAAGCAACTGCCGCCAAGTTAAGTGCCAGTATCTTCTTGTTTTCTAGCGCCTTGGGTGCTTCATCAAAAGCTATTCTCTGAGCAAAGCCAAGCACTAAAGATTTTTTACCCACACCAGCCTCACCAACAAGAAGAACATTTTGTTTTTCGCTTCTAAGTAATGATTGTTCAAGTTGCTCCATTTCTTTATCGCGCCCTATAACACTTATTTCTGCATAGCCATCCCTAAAGGGCCTTGTAATATCCCTTGAATACCTACTTAACATTATAGGGTACCCATAAACCCAATCTGCTCCAATGGGACGCTTGCGTAATAAGTTTTCTAGGCGCCAAAATCTTCGCCTATCTTCAAATTCAGCTCGTACGCGTTCATGCCAAAGTGCTATAGTATTTAAATCTTTCTTTAAAAGATCCTTTCCGGCAAGCATTTTTTGGAATGCTTCGTTTGCATCAAATAAACCTGTAACAATATCCCCAACAGTTATCCTTTTATTATTATGCTCTTGGCGAATACTATTTACATCTTTTAAAAGTGCTGCTGTGTCAACACCCAATCCAGATGCTTCCTCTCCTTGTGATGCTGGTAAATCTTTAAAAGTATTTAAAATATCATCCGGACTTAAGCCTAAGCGATATATTAATCTTAATCCACCTGGATTATTAGTTAGTGCAACAAGAATACTATTTGTAGATAGTGCCACCTCTCCCCTCTTCTTTGCTGTCTTTAATGCTTCATCAAAAAGAAGTGCTGCAGCAAAATCTAAATGTTCTGCCAAGTTTTCCTCCGAATCACTAATCTCTGGATACTGAAGATAAAATTTATAAAAAAGCTCAAAAAAGAAAATACTAAACGCAAAAGGCAATAGCAATAACGCAAAGCCTAAAAATATATCGGGGCTAATAGGTAAGGATAGTGTAACTATCCCAATCTCAGGAATATCAATAGAAAATCCTCTTGCAAAAAACCATACTATCAAAAAAAGTCCGCTAACCCAGAACAACCCAAGCAAAACCCAATGAAGCATTTTGGGCTGAAATACTTTTTTAAAAATTACAGCTTTATAGATTTTTGCTTTTTTTAAATCAAAATTCATACTTTAAAAAATCAAGACAAACCCCCTTCCAATTGAAACAAGTACCACTGCTGGCCAAAATACCCATAACACGAGCAAGGATGTAAAAAATAAAAAGACCGCCCCTTGCGCGGCTAATCCAATAATGATAATACTCATACGTATCATTCCTGCAACAAGACGGATAAAGATATCAGTAATAATGTTGCTTACACGGTCAGCAAAGTTCTTTGGGGGCATCATAATCTGTAAGCGCATTCTGTGCCACGGAGAAAACAGGGTTCTAAGGTGGCCCCATATTAAAAACTTATGCCAAGTAGCAATTGAATAGTTTTTAAATAATATTAATATGTTTTTGATGGCCGTGGTATAATGCCACCAAATATATTCGATAACTAACATTACATTTATTATAGCAAATACTTATGATAGATTCTATTTCAAAACAAAAAAATACAGTTCTTCCAGACAAAAATGTACAGATAGATATTTTCAAAACTTACATATCTACAATAGAAAAAAGTGTGGGCTCTACTATATTTCAAAATATTTACGGAAAAATAAACGGAGAGGAAAAAGATTTATCAAAAGGAGGAAAAAGATCTTGCGCACGATATGCATCAGCTATACTCTTGATAGCGGGGCTAATAGAAGGAATGCACGCTACTGTTGATGGAACTGTGCGCGATATGGAAAAAAGTGGATGGTATAAAATAGATAAACCAAGAAAAGGTGCTGTATTAGTATGGGGCCCAGGACCCGAAAGCGAAGGGCATAGCCATATAGGCTTTTACATGAATAACAATAAAGCAATTAGCAACAGTACAAAGAAAAAAATACCGACTCGCCACAGCTGGACATATGGAAAAGATAAAAAGAAGAATCCCAAGCGCCCACCCATAAGCATATGGTGGCACGACAAGCTAGGTGACTAGGTGCGATATTTAGGGCAAAAAAAAAACAGAGGACATTTTTTCGCCGAAACCTCGTTCCGGGCCACTAGGGCCAAGTCTTTATGGTTTCTACGAGAAAAAATGTCCTCTGTTTTTTATATTATTTTACCCCGCATATTCATTGACAAATCATACTTTAAGTGGTATTAAATGATTAGTTCCTACTACTAACGCAAAGGATTGGAGGACTAAATGAAGTACTTGCGCATTCTTGTTGTGTTGTTTTTAGTAACAACGCTTGTATATGGGTGTTCTGTACCTATTACAGATTCTGGTAATACTGATGTAGTTACCTTGCCTGAGGCAGAAAGTAAGCAAGAACCTATTGCAGAGCCCGAACCCGAAAAAGAGGTTGTAGGGGTAGAAGAAGAAACAGAGGAGGATTCCAAAGCCCCCTCCCCCATTGAAAGCCCCAAAAACACAGAACCTAGTCCTGAACCAGAACCTGAACTGAAACCTGAGCCAGAGCCAACAGAAGAACCCAAACCCAGTCCAAATCCGGAACCACCTAAAACACTGGATCTTAATATAGAGTTTACTCTTGGTAGTGGTATTACTCCTGAAGTGCAAACAACTGTTTTTGAAGTACTAACAGATGCAGCTACCTTTGTTGACAAGGAAACAGGGTACCACATAAAAAACTTTGAGGTTTTTTTATTTAAAGACCGCAATGAACTGGTAGATGCATGGATGAGGTTTCATAATCTTTCTATGAACCATCGTGATGAAGTGTTAGATTCGTGGTTCAAATATACAGCTCGCGCAGGAAATGGTTTTATTTTTTTTCTTATTCCAGATTATCTGCTTGATGATATAAAAAGTAAGCCAACTTCTTTTATAGACGTGTTAACACATGAATATGTACATGTTATTCAATACTCTTATGCAGGCACGGATAATAGTCCGAAGTGGCTAAACGAAGGAATCTCAAGCTATATTTCAGCAATGTATCTCATTAATTTACCCATGCATCATCCAGATATGGATTGGTGGCTACGCGACGCAAAGCGAGCAAGTGAACCCCTCACAAGTCCATTAAAATCCATGGAATCAAGAGCAGGAATAGAGAATGCTGGCCAAAGCTTTAGGGTTTATCTTTTTTCCGCATTAGCAGCACACCAACTAGCTGAAAATTCCGGAATGAGTGCACTACTTGACTACTATAAAAATCTAGAAAACTCAGTTAATTGGCGGGTAGCGTTTCGAAATACTTTTGACGTTACCGCAGATGAGTTTTATATAGAATTTGAAAACTTGCGCATCCAAGAATAAGCACATAACAAAAACCCCGCCTTGTTTGGGCGGGGTTTTTTTAAAGAAACATTAAAAAGCGCAAGACGAAGAGCTACAATCAAAAATTCCCCCATAGCCAAAACACGAACATCCACTTCCATTCTTATTGCTAGTGCTACAGTGTGCATTGCATGCACCAGCACCACCCCCCCAAACACACACGCACCAATAATTGCTTGGAGGAGGAATTGTGTCACCTGTGCCACCAGAACCACTTGTGCCTGTGCCGGTTCCACCACTCTGACTTCCTGTAATATTGCAGTCAGCAGGACCTGATGAACCAGAGTCTTCTGCTTTAGATATACCAGATGGAGCATTGTTGTGCCAAGAAGTATACTCAGCAGATGTTTTTATTGGAACAAATATATGTGTGCCTGTGCCATTCTTATACCACCTGCATTTACCATGCATAAGAAATCTCTGTTCTGCGCCAGCTCGTAGTCTAAAAGTACGCTGTTCTCCAAATATACTAGATTCCATTTGCGCTAATGTTTGATTCCCAACTACTCCATCTATCGCTATATTTGTAGCGGCTTGAAATGCTGTTACCATATCTGCTGTACTTGAATCATAATCACCATCAACTGCTATGGTAGCGCCATCATTATAAAAATTCCAATTATTATAGGTATTTAAAAAATTAAGATCTGCTTGTATGTGCCTTACACAATCAGAGCCCGTGCTCCCATCACAAGTTGGAGGACTTGAACTATTACCAGTACTCCATATTTTGTCACCAGTAGCAGAGCTTGTCCAATTTAAGTGAGTATGTGGAGGTAAGCCTGCGGTTCCATGTATTGATGCTTCTGTGTTATCAACATACGTCGTATAAACATATGCACCACCAATAATAACAATTGTTATTAGCAAAAATAACGAAGTTTTGTTTTTTAAAAATTTTTTATGGCTTGTTTTAGAAAACATAGTATTAAAAATCTTCAGGATAATTAACAGTAGCATAATGCCAAACACCATCCACCTTAGCAAGAAAAATGTGTTTTCCTTTTTGAGCATCACTACGCTCTAAGTAAGCTTTATCCATCCAAAAATATTCATCTATATTATCTCCGGGAGATTCTTTGGTCCGCATTGAACCACGAGGATTAAGATGCATAACGGGTGATGCTTTTGATAAATCAACACCCTCAAGACTATACGCAGTTAGGGTGGATGTACTTTCATCATCGGTTCCTTCGTGCTCGATTTCTTCTCGAGTTAACTCCTGTTCTATTAATTTAACTTCTTTAGGTTCTGGAAAAACAATTTCTCTTCTTAAGACTTCTCCTGAATCAAATTCAAATCGCAACTTATAAGTTCCCGACATTTGTGGTGGATAAAATCTTACTGGCACGTACCAACGCTCGCTTGCTATGTTTTCAGTTGTTCCATCTGGATTGGTCAAAAATATTTTAGCATTATCATTGCTAATATTGATACTATTCTCAATGCCAAGATTTTCTCCCTCTCCTGTTTTATCAATGAGTTTATATCGCATATAAAGCTCGTGACCATTATCTCCCCCACGAATATCGATACCCAAATCCTCACTTAGGACAATTTTTTCAAGCTCTTCCTCGTCTTGAGTTATATTTGTTTTTGAATTGTTAACCCAAAAAACAGCGCCCCCTACTAAAACTAGGGCAACTGCTGCGCTAATCAATATATATAGATTTTGCTTATTCTTCAAAAATTCCATTCTAACAAGTTATTAATTTAATTATACACTAAAAAAAACGCAATTTGCTAGTTTTTATCCACACCATTCTTTTTGATAAATATTTAGATTGAAAGGCAGGCTTTTTTGTGGGAATATAAAAATACATGGTCCCGTTAGAGATAACTATGCATTATACATATATTCTAAAAAGCAAAAAGAGTGGAAGATTTTACACCGGATACACAAGCGACTTACGGAAACGCTTAGAAGAACACGCAAAGGGTAGGAATATTTCAACAAGGAATCGGGGACCTTACGAACTGGTGTACTATGAAGCTTGCATCGACGAACAGGATGCTCGCGCAAGAGAAAAATACTTAAAAAGCGGGATGGGAAAACGTTATATTAAAAACAGGATAAAGCGCTTCCTATCTCTAACGGGATGAAAAAACATACAAAAAGCACAAAATTAATATACGATCCCCTATGGGGTCTTATTGATATTACTGATTTTCTGCCCATGATAGATACTCCCGAGTTTCAAGGCCTTGGTTTTAAAAATCAACTTGGAGTTACTTCCCTGTTATTTCCAGCTGCAACACACACAAGAAAACAACACTCTTTTGGTGCATTAAAAAGAACACAAAAATTAACTGATAACTGGCTACACAAGGGCTTTATTAAAAAGAATGATGTCCACCTTGTTAATGCGTTTGCACTTTGGCACGATATCGGCCATGGCCCTTTCTCGCATGTGGTGGAAGAAGTAACAAAAGAAATATGGGGCAGAGATCACGATGAAAATGGTGCCCTTATAATAGATAGGCTTAAAGGCGTAGTAGAAGAGGCGGGAGTTAACTTTAAAGATTTCAAAGACATGTTCGACCACAAAAACCCCTTATACCTTGCTGTGCACGATAAAAACCTAGGGTCAGAAAAACTAGATTACTTATCCCGAGATGCATACTATACTCTGGGTGAAAAACCAGGTGTAGAATACCTAGCAAAGCATACATACTTTATAGATGGGAAAATCCTTGTAGACGAAAAGGCTATAGAAAACGCAAAGAACCTCCAGGAATTCTATATAAAAATGTACAAAATGGTATATCTAAGAAAGAACTCAGCTATTGCGCAACGCATGGTTCAACGAATAGTCTACGAATATCTACAGCATGAACCAATGAATGAAGATGATTTTTGGGCTCTTACAGATTTTGGATTATTGGGACGGCTCGAAAACTCCACACACCCTGCAGTGCAAGAGCAAGCAAAAAGACTACTGCACAGAGATTTGCATAAAACAGCTATAGGGTTTAAGCTTGAACAATTTGCCGAAATAGAAAGAAGAAAAGACAAACACCAAACAATCTTTGGATTAACAATGGAGGAAATGAACCACCTTTTAAACTCTGAAAAATTAGGCTCCCCCTCTAAGCTTAGTAAACTTGAAAATGAGCTAGCAGAAAAAGCGGATTTACCAAAGCGTTCGGTACTTGTGATGCCATCGGGGTCAATAGCAAGGTTTGTACCAAAAGATATAAACATATATACAAGCACGGGCAATACCGCTAAGCTTAGCGACTACTTCCCGAGGCATTTTAAAGCCATGGAGGAAGAGGGAAAAAGCTACAGCACAATACGAGTATGCACATATAGGGAGCACAGGGAAAAGCTAAGCGAACCAAAGATTGCCGAAGAGATAAAAAAGCACCTGCTATCTATTTAATAACTAGCAGCAACTAAGCAAAAAAATCGACTCATGCATTTGAGTCGATTTTGAGTTGATTTCATTAATCGACTCACGGCCTTGAGTCGATTATAATTAACTCAAAAACCTGAGTTAATTATTCTAAGTCTACTTTTATACTGTCTCCTATTTCCACGCCGTGTTCATCAGAAAAACCAGCCACAACCTCTAAAACATACTGGGCCAGAACACTGGGACTAAACCTCTTGGGATAGGATTCTGGTTTGGCGTTTTTGGTTATATCAACAACACGCATGTCCTCCCCTATCCATATTATGTCTATTGGAAAATTCATCTCTTTCATCCAAAAAGAATACGTTCCGGGACGATTAAACACA
>JAWWAH010000028.1:0-14481 GCA_033721415.1 Candidatus Spechtbacterales bacterium
CAAAGAAAGCGTACAGAGAATATTGCAAGAAATGTTGTTGAAGCAGCAAATAAATTCGGATTTGATATCCCAGATAATTTAAAAAATGATATTAATTCTTTAGATATAGGCATTGAGGCTTAAGTTTGTTCTTGCATAGAGATTGTGACCCCGGCTCGTTTTGATCCCCTAGCGAAAGATGTAAAAGGAATCTATCTTTGGACTAGAAAGTGCTAGACACTCGCTGTCGGACAATCTGCAAATACCAGAGAGAAATATGGTACACAGAATTAAAAAGACATGTGTTACTACACATGTCTTTTTAATTGGTTTGTGACCCCGACCGGAGTCGAACCGGCGTTACCGCCGTGAGAGGGCGGCGTCCTAGGCCACTAGACGACGGGGCCATAATTTTTTATAGCTCAGTTACTATAAACTATTATTAAATATTTTTCAATTCTTCCAGAACTAATCCTATACCAGTGTCTTCCGAGCCAATAATCAAAACAAGATCTTTTTCACTAAGCTCTTCTTGAATATTACGAGCTGCTTCTTCAGCGCTAGAATACTGATGAATATCACTTTTTAGCATGCCATGCTTTTGAGCCTCTTCTGCTGTAAACAAAACTCTCTCCCCTACCAAAAATAGTTTATGTGCGCTATGGGCAACTAATTCCCCTAGTGTTCTATGAAGACCCTCTGATTCTGCCTCTTCATTGGGCAATATGTCTCCAAGAGCAACAATAACCCGACGCGCCATACCTGAAGAATGCATCTTGCCAGCAAGTTCTATTGCCTCCCTTGAACTAAAAGGAGTTGCCTCAAAATATGATGTAATTAATGCGGAATTCTTTACCCCCGAAAACAGTCTTAAGGATCCAATAGGAGGTGTATATTCTTTAAGATTCTGCGCAGCATTTATTAGATTTATATTATAGTAACGAGCTGCTCCTAGAGCACAACAAACAGCATATATATTTTTCTTACCATAAACAGAATTTAATGTAAGCGGTATTAGACTTCCACTGTGCTCTATTTTTAAATGCGTTCCTCCTGAAACATTGTCTCTGATTTTTAGCATCTCCTTTGTACTCTCTATAAATAAATCGGCATTTTTATCAAATCCGATAAAATTTACCTTCGCATTTGCCTCTGATGCATGTTCACGTAATGTTTCATCATCCATCACAACAATTGCCTCATCAGCAATAGACGCTTCACGCATAATTGTTTTAACACCATAATCGGGGCCAGCAAAAACATCTGTAAAGGAAGGGATATCTCCAGAAGGCATCACAATAGCTAAGTCTAACCCTAAAATACTCTTAATATACTGATAAGGGACATTACTAGGAGAACTAACGCTTATTACGCAAATGGAAGGAAAAGAGTTTTTTAATACAAGTGCTTTTAGAATACCCCCAAAACCTCCTAGTTCTAAATATAAATCATCAAAGAAGTCGCCTACGGAAGAGGAGAAAATTTTTGTGTGGGCATTAATAGCAGCATAGGTAGCAGCACGAGCTTCCTCTCTTCCATGAATTCCAAAAACCGCAATTAGGCCTGGGTTATATTTTTCTAAAAGTTTTATAAGTAGTAATTTTTTCATAAAATTATTTTTATTATGCCTCATTAAGAAAACTCTTTACTGTGGCGGTATATTATAATATTGAAGTAAAAAGGATGATATGTCTCCAAATGCAGGGGCTACAGAGTCTGAAGCAAAGCGTATACCTTTTGGATTCTCCATTTGTATGATTCCAATAAATTTAGGGTTATAGGCGGGAGCAAAACCAATGAAAGATTGTAAAGTTCTATCAGAGTATCCGGGGCCATCTTCTTTAGGTATTTGCGCGGTACCGGTCTTACCCGCAACACTGTAACCTGGTACACCGGCTTTCGCTCCAAAACCATTCTCTACAACACTAACCATCATAGCTGTTACACGAGAGGCTGTTGTTTTAGATATAGGAGTAGATACTTCTTGCGGTTTAGTTTCAATTTCTTCACCATTTTGAACTATTTTATTTACGATATATGGTTGCATTATAGTACCGTTATTGGCAATAGCTGCTATTGACGACAAAAATCTCACAGTAGAAAAACTTAAACCTTGGCCAAATGAAGCGGTAGCATAGTTTATATCCCTTGTAGTATTTAATACGTTATTCATATCACCGCTTATCTCTCCGGGAAGATCCACTTTGGTTAGCTCATTTAGCTCAAAAGCTTCTAGATATTCCTTAAATTTCTTTTTGCCCATTTTTTCTTCCGCAAAAATAACTCCTGTGTTTAAAGATTTTTCAAGAACCTGTGTCATTGTCTGTATGCCGTGCTTTTCTCCATCTGAGTTTCTTATTGTGTAAGATCCTATTTCCACCTTTCCTGTATCCTCATATTGCGTACCGGGAAGCACAGCCCCAGAATCTATAGCAGCAGCCATAGTAATTGGCTTAAATACAGATCCAAATTCAAACCTAGACTGAACAAGAGGGTTGCTGAAATGACTAACATCCTCTGTTTTATAATACTCGTTTGGATCAAACCCAGGAATATGTGCCATAGCTATAATAGCCCCTGTTTTTGGATCCATAAAAAGCGCACTAATAGAATCAGGATCCCACCTCTCTTGAAGTTCTTTTAATTCTTTTTCAACTGCAAACTGAGCCCCATAATCTATTGTTAACTCTATATCTGCCGCGCTATCGGCGCTACCAGAAAAAATAGAGTTTATAGAAAATCCTTTTATATTTTTTCCCGAAAGTATATCGTCATTATATTTTTCAACACCATATTGTCCGGCTCTTTTATTCCCGCTAAAACCCAAAAATCCCAAAACGTGTGATGCTGTTTCCTCTGCAGGATAATGACGCACTAATTCATTTTTAACATAAACTCCTTCAAGGTTCATCTCGATTATTCTTTGTGCCTGTTCTTCTTCTAAATGACGAGCTATTAAAGCATAAGAAGAAGTTTTATTCTGTAATCTCGACTCCACTGTATTCATTTCATCTTTCTCGAATTTTATAACTTCTTCTAGTCTACTTAATGTATGGATAGGATCAGAGACTTCTCCTGGGTCGGCATAAACCAAGGGAACTTCTCTATTTATCGCGGCAATATATTTTGCAGATCCCGCTTTGTCTTGAAAATATATATCGCCTCTAGGGGGTGGGGAACTTTTGACATCAACACTCTGCCCCACAGCAAGAGCAGAATAGTAGTCACCTTGTTGAATCTGTAAATAGTACAATCTAGCTACGATACCTAAAGCGGGCAACATCAATATAAGAAAAAGCGCTGTTATGCGCAAATTCTTGTCTGAATGCTTGGCATTCGATTTTCTTTTTTTCCTTTTAGCCATTTAAATATTATATGTCATTACACTAAAATTATCTCGAAGCAAATGGAGAAATGGAAGGCTTCTTGATGTATGATGCATGGTTTATCTCTTCATAGGAAAGCCTAGCACTCTCTTCAAGAACAAAATCAAGAGAGCTAACCTCGCTAAGTTTTAGTTGCAGTTCATTGCTTTCTTTTTGAGCATTTTTAATATCACTTCTTAAGTCGTCTACTGCATACTCTCCTCTAACCATATTAGCGGCAATCAACGTATAGGTAAAGAGGAAAATACCCGCAACTATTATTAATAAAATGTTTTTATTCTTTATTATATTTGTCATGATTTTTTAAATACTCTTAATTTTGCACTTCTCGCACGAGGATTTTTATTTATTTCTTCTTCTGAGGGAATTATTACATTTTTATTTACAAGTTCTCCTAGCCCCTCTTCTCTAACCCACGATCGAAAAATATTTTTCACTATCCTGTCTTCAAGAGAATGAAATGTTATAACAGCTATTTTGCCATCTGACTTTACAATATTCACGGCATTTGCCAATCCCTCTTTAATATTGTCAAACTCTCCGTTTACAGCTATTCGTAATGCCTGAAATACTCTTGTAGCAGGATGTATCTTTCCGCGCCTCTTGACAACGCTCTCAACTGCTTCTATAAAATCTCCTGTGGTCTGAAAATGATTCTTTTTTCTCCTTTCCACCACTGCCTTTGCTATACGTTTTGCGTGTCTTTCTTCACCATATTCTGAAAATATCCATTCTAGGTGCTTCTTGGATGCAAGATTTAGAATATCTGCAGCCTTGGGACGCGAATCATCATTCGAATCAAATCTCATATCCATAATTTCTTCTTTTTGAAAAGTAAAGCCTCTTCCACTCTTTTCTAGTTGCCAAGAAGAAAATCCTAAATCAAACAATACGCCGTCCACATTTTCGAATCCTGCTTGCTCAGCAAGTTGTTTAACATTTCTAAAATTACCATTCACAGTACTTATAATAGTCTGAAGTCCACTATCCTCTACTCTACTCTTAAATACTTGTAGCTCTTCTGGATCTGCTTCTATTGAAAGAACTTTTCCTTCGGGGATAACCATTTTTGCTATAGCTATGGAATGCCCTCCCTCTCCTGCTGTACAATCTATATAGCTATCCCCAGGTTTTGGAGCAAAATGCTCTAAAACCTCGTTCAACATTACTGGAATATGAATTGGTTGTTTGCCTTCTTTTGCCATAGTCTTATACTCCCAATTCTCCCAATCTCTCTGCTAAGCCTTCTGCATCCTTCTCGCTTTTTTTCTTGTATGTATCCCAAAGCTTCTCATCCCAAATTTCTATCCTGTTATAAACACCTGTAACAACTGCTTGTTTTTTTAAGGATGCATAATCCATAAGATAATCCGGGATCAAGATTCTACCCATTGTATCTAGCGATGCCTCTGTAGCGCCAGCCAACATCAAGCGTCCAAATCCCCTAGCATCGCTCTGTCCAAGAGGCAGAGAGCCTAACTTATCTGCTAACTTTTGCCATTCTTTCTCGGGGAATATAAACAAACAATTATCCAAACCACGTGTAATGTACACTTTCTTGCCCGCATCTTTACGAAACTTAGCTGGTATTGCCATGCGTCGCTTTTGGTCTATTGTGTGCGTATATTCACCGAGAAACATATAAGTAAATGAATTAGTTATCCACAAAAAGGCTGAGTTATCCCCACTTTTATCCACATTCTGCCATCTATTTACCATTCTACCCCACTTATGCCCCACATTGCAACACATTGCTTGTGGATAAATAAATAACATCTACTTAGGAATGTGGCTTTATTTTTGACAAAAGTTATATTTGTGATACTATATCCTCACAATGAAAGGAGGTGTTTAATAATGAAGCTTTGCAGGCTCTTTGGTGGTTCTCCTGATATAGAAACAAAATTAGGAAGAATTGCCTCATCTGAAATTAGATGGAGAAGCGTTGATTCGGTACACTATAACCGCACTATAGATGCAGATGCATTTCTAGAGGAATGTAGAGACGAATTGTACTCACTAATAAATCGCTATGCTTGTCTGGACTGGAGTAAGTGGAGAGATAGAAGAAAGCATAAAGCCAGCTTCAAGAAAGAGGTTAATGACCTCATAGACGCCTATCTGGAGAATACAGCACATTAAATCAAAAAACACCCAATTGGGTGTTTTTTTATTTTTTGTATAAACTAAACTATTTTTTATTTAACAGCACTCCAGGTATATCTATTGCTAGCGTTCCATAATGCCCATGTTTCAATATTATGGTCCTTCAAGGCTCTTATTTGAGCATGTATCTTTGAAACGTCATACACTGCACCAAGATTAAAATCCTGAAGCCAGGGGCGAATAACAACATCACTGTCTTTTAATTTATTTTTTCCAAGTCTAAGAGTATAATCTAGAACCTCATAAGGATATTCGGCTGGGTTAGACAGCCCAATAAATCCATCTGGATAGTGTGATGGATAAGGCATTGGGTATATAACATCTACATATGGAGCTATATCTGCTATGGATTGGCCAATAACTAATTGATCATTTATAAATGTCATACCGAATAGATCAACTGACAAAACCATGCCTCTAGGAATTTCTGCTTGTGCAAATTTCAAAAATTCTACTATTGTATTTGTTCTTGTTCCAAATTCATCTAGTGCATCGTATTGAGCTAATTTAAGAGGACCGTCAGTTGGAAAGCGTACATAATCAAAATTAACCTCATCAAAACCTATCGCGTATGCCTTATTTGCTATATCTATATTATATCTCCAGACATTCTTGTTTGTTGGATCGCTCCACACTATACCTTTATAGTCGCTCCACGCTCCTCCTGTTGCGCTATTTACTATAGCTAATTCAGGATTACTTGATATTAATTCAGGATCCTGAAATAAGACAAGCCTTGCAACTGCATGAACTCCCCTATCCTCAAGCTCTGGTAATACTTTTCGTAACGCTTCCATGTGTGTTTCGGAATTTAACGCTACCCATCCAAGCGGATTTTTTATTTCAAATACTATTGCATTGATATCGGATTTTTCTACTTCTTCTAAAATAGTTTCATAACTACTGTTAAGATACGTCCCATATGCTAAGTGAATAGCTTTAACATTATTAATTTCTGGACCAGTATCTGGTGGGACTAAAGCCTGAGCAAAATACACACTACCCACCGTGTGCAAAGAGTTGGGTTCTTCTTCGGGCGTATTTGGAGCTGAATCTTCGTAAAAAACCAAAAACAAACCCACAGTAAAGTAGGCAAAAACAAACGCAAGAACCCAGGTAAATATAATCTTTCTATCCATACTATTATTTTATCACGCTTTAACACAAAACAAAAAACCACTCATATATGAGTGGTTTTTTGTTTTGTGTTGCTATACAATTTTGTTAATAAGCTTCTTGTGAGGTTTTTCAAGGGTATCTAATATAAACCTATCGAACATTTTTCTTCTATAATCAAATTCCTCCGCTGTCATAACTGAATAGTTTATCTCTGTGCCAGCCTCAGCTTGAAGATTCTTCATGAATGTTTTAAATTTCCTCTGGTCCAGTTTGTCGGCTACAACAAGAAGGTCAGTTCTTGTCTTCTTTTCAGGTTGAAGAAATATACCAGAAACTAATGCTAGTTTAATCCTGCCAACACTTCTTAGCTTCTTAGCCATCTTTTTTTGATCTGCTGGCGAAGACCCTAAAATAAGATTCTGCAACTCATTTAAGAATACAAAATTTTTGTTCAAGTAATAAGACTTTTCTCCGCTTTTTCTCTTCGCGCTATTAACAAGCTGAATATCATCCAACTTTTTAATTTGCTTTCGTACGGAATCTGATTTAAGAAGTGTTCTTTTTCGAATTTCTCTTATGGTAAAGGCGTCATCAGGATTACGTAAAAACAACTTCAATAACCGAAGCTTTGCTGAAGAATCAAATAATTTTTCTAATACTGGTTGTGACATCATATATATACTATATTTTTTTGGTAAAAAAGTAAAGAATTGACCCAATATATGTTTTATTATATAAGTTATCTTTTTTCATAGATATTTCACTATATTCTACCCAAATAAAAACCCCGCGTGGGGTTTTTATTTTTTATTAGATTCAGATTAAAGGTTTTACTTGAATGTAACCTTTGCTCCTGCCTCTTCTAGTTGGCTCTTAATCTCTTCAGCTGCTTCTTTTTCAACGCCTTCCTTGATTACCTGGGGAGCATTATCAACCATCTCCTTAGCATCTTTTAGCCCAAGATCAGGAACTACTCCACGAACAGCCTTGATGACAGCAATCTTATTACCACCACCATCGGTAAGCTCTATATCTACAACTCCTCCGTCGTCATCTCCGGCATCGTCGCCGCCTGCTGCTGCACCTCCTGCAACCATCATTGGGGCTGCACTTGATACACCAAACTTATCTTCTAAAATCTCTACGAGCTCTGAAAGCTCAAGAACAGTTAATTCTTCGATTGTTTTAACGAGATCCTTGAACTTAGCAGGAACCTCTACTTCTTTTTCCTCAGAAGCTTCAGTAGCTTCTTCTGCAGCTTCTGCTGCTTTTTCTTCTTTTTTGTCTTCTGCCATGTTTTTAAGTTAATTTAATATTATGCTTTTTTCTCTTTGATTGCGTTAAGTGTATACACTAGCCCACGTAAATTTCCGCCTAGAACATTAACGAATCCGCTCAATGGGGCGTTGATGCTTCCAACAACACCAGCAAGAAGCTCTTCTCGGCTAGGCAACTTAGCAAGTTGAACAACTTGTTCCTGTGTAAGGACTTTGCCATCCATAAAGCCAAGTAATATGCCGGGTTTTTCAGTTTCTTTCTGAGTGTCGTAAATAGCCTTGGTGGTGGATACAGAATCCTCCATTCCAAATGCTACTGCAACTTGGCCATCCATTTCTATAGGATCAATATTTTTGATACCTGCATCCTCTAACGCTTTTTTTATAAGCGTTTTCTTAGCAACCATGTATCGTCCCCCAGATTCGCGTATCTTCCTGCGCATAGCTGTAAGATCATTCACACCCATTCCTTTGTAATCGGTGAATACAACAACCTTTGCGCCATCTAAATCTTTCTTTAACGCATCAATAACTTGTTCTTTTTTTTCTCTTGTTATAGCCATAATTTTAGCTAATTAAAAATCTGCGATATTCTCGCAGACAAATTGACCAAACAGCAAGAATACATCTTACTGATTTGTCTCGGTAGGGCTTATTTTTGTGCCTACTGTCTACGACCTTTTATAGTATTTAATTACTTAGATATTCTAACAAAAAAAGAGCTTATGTCAAGAATATAATCTTAAATTATCGTAAATATAACTGCTTATTTATGTTATGCTCCTCTAGTGTTTTGCCGTAATGTGTTGTTCCATCTTTTCCTGTTAAATAGTAAAAATAATCATTTTCAGTTGGATCAAGAGCAGAACGAATAGCCTTCAATCCTGGATTTGAAATAGGTGCTGGAGGCAATCCACTGTTTTGATATGTATTATAAGGAGAATCTATTTCTTTATCTTTATTTGTAATCTCCCCTGTTTGTTTCCCTGTTATATATGCAAGCGTCGCATCTACCTGGAGTGGCATGCCTATCTCCATACGATTAAACAGTATACCGGAAACCATCTTCATATCCTCTTCTGTTTGAACTTCCTCCTCTAAAAGCGATGCTAATACTAATACTTCATATGAATCAAGCTCGCCATACTGACCATTGTATCCATTTTTTACAAGAGGCCAAGCTTTATCATTGAAAGCAGCTAATATTTTATTAACTACAGTTACTGGGTCGGTATCTATTTCAAATTCAAATGTATCAGGAAAGAGAAACCCTTCTAGAGAGTCTGCAGAAACAGATTTTAAAAAGTCATAATTTACAAGCTCGCTAGCGCTACTTGTAGATAGTTTTACTATATTCAAAAAATCATCTTCGCTACTAAGAACCTCTTTTTCTTCTAGGCGCTGGGCCATCTGAGCGCTGGTAAAGCCTTCGGGAAATGTTACAACTGCAATATCGGAATTAGATCCTTTAGCTATAATATTCACTATATCTTTAACACTCATGCTCGGCGTTATGGTGTATGTTCCTGCTTTTAAATTATTTTCCTTATTTTCTAAAATTGCATAGAATACAAAAGTTGAAGTATTGCTTATTACACCTTTTTTCTTAAATTCAAGTGCTATCTCATCCAGCCCGCTACCACTCTCGATAGTAACCTCTCTGAACTCTCCCGAAAAATTGTTGAGTGGCACTGATGCTTTATACGTAAAAAAACCCACGATACCGAGGGCTAATAAATCTAACGCTATTATAAAAAGTAATGATATTTTTAGTATTTTTCTCATCTGTGGAATAAAAATGCCGGGTAGCAAGCTGGTGATAGCTTGCTATACCCCCGGCTTTGTTTAAGCTTCAATATATAAATACACCTATGAACTTTTAGTGGAGGTAAATTCTATTTTTCTAACAGCCGAGATAAAGATTCAAATTCTTTTTGGGTTAATTCTTTGCATGCAGCTCCCTTGCGTAAAACCTCAATAACAAGCCTCTTATCTTCTACTGATGCATTAACAACAAATTCACGTAGAAAATACTTTAGTGTTTGCCCCTTGTTTCGACCTCTTCTTGGGCCAAAGAATTTATCCCATGCTTTCTTTCGGCTATTTAGCCTGCGCTTATGTGTATTTTTCTCATCTACTTCAACATGCGGACATACAGTATCCCAGTGCATGACAAGTTTGCCCACTACCTCACTTAAGCGGTCGTTACCAAACAAGGCATGTATCTGTCTGTGAATATCCTTATCGGGCATAGTAACTAAGTTTTCTTGAGAATCACCACCCCCTCTAGAACGAGGCCTCCAATGATGACTTGAGCAATTACCACAACTGCTTCCTGAATATCTACCGCATCCAGGACAACGTTTATTGTTCCCTCCGCGACCACGTTTGCTCATTCGGCTCTCCCTACTCCACTTCTTTCAAGGTACAATTAATTATAACTATATCACCGAAGAATAAAAAAATAAAGCCCTCTGATTAATCAGAGGGCTTTTATGTACTAGTTATGATCCTTTATTATATAATCCATCATGCTAGAAATTATTTTATCATTATCAAAGTTGATTATATCTTCTTCGGCGGGGCTATCCCACGAAAGATCTGTTATGAAAATTCTGTTAGTTTTGGGGTCTGAAAGAACTCTTGCGATACCAACTCCGGTATCAACCAATTTATTCATATTGTATTCAAAATCAGTACCACTTGTTATAGTGCCTGTCTGGACAGCTAGTCGCTGGCCATCATTCGAATTCCACTCCTGTACAGCAATACTGGTGTGGAAGTTACCAAGAGCAACAACGCGCCCAGGGGTCGCACTCAACGTTTGCTGTGCGCGTCCTGAAGAAGTCTGCATTCTACCCTGGTGTGGGTGTCGAACGCTCAACGTCAACCCAGAGGGAAGTGTGTGTTCCTGAGAGTAGAAAATATGAGAGCGAACAATATCAGATACATTACTCAGCGCAAAGCCAAGCTCTGCAAGATATTCGTACACCCCTTCAACAATAAACGAGGCTAAATGGATTCGGAATGTGTTAAGTGGTTCAAAACCAAGGTCTTGGACCCACTCATCATGGTTGCCACGCCAGAAACGGAAGTCAATTAATGACTCGTGAAGCATTTTTTCGAGCTTCTTAGCATCTGGCTTCTTACGCTTCCTGCTAAGGCAGGCATCGAACCTCTCTCTAAATACAGAGATTATGACCTGACCAACAAGTTCAGCAGCATATTTTTCCTGCTTAACATAGTTGTTCATGCCTGGTAAAAGTTCATCTCTTCGATCGAGGTTATGCTTCAATCCGGCAATGAAGTCACCACAGCCAACAAGGCATTGAATATTATTCTCTTGGATAATCTCAGGAAGTCTTTGGACAAACCATCGGTACTGAGTGTGTTTATAGCCTGCATGCAAGCAACAGAAGGTTAAGAAAGTATCTTCAACCATATCATCCTTAGAGGGCTGAGGATAATCAAGATCATACTGAAGCCATTCACGACTTACGTCGTACTTATTGGACTCATCTGCAGAAGAGATAATAGCGGGCTCAAATCCCTGATTATTATAGTTTTCTATATCGCGCTCAATTGTGCTACGCTTCCATCGCAAAGCATCTTCGAGCATACCGATTGTTGGTATGTCCTTGATTACCTGGCGAAGAATGGTTCTTTGCCTTTCGCGCTGATGGCGCTTACGCTTACTTAAACCATCATCGTCTTCGAGGCCATCTGGTGTCTGGATGAAAGATCTTTCCTCTTTAACAAGGTCTTTCAAGCTGTAGGTTCTAACAAGAGGAACTCTTCGTTCACTAGAGAACTCAACAGCCAAGAATCCTACTTGGTTTTCTGAAGTTTTAACTTCCTGAAGCTTGTGCAGGCCTGGAACGGTAGCCATTGGTACAGGCTTTTCCCCTCCAGCAGGCTCATACAATGAAGCTGCAAGACAGCCAACTACAAAAAGGTCAGGCAAACTCTGAGAAGTTTGCTTTATCTTGTCTTGAACAAGACGTGTTGCTGTGGTTGAGTAATATTTACCTCGCCAAGGAGCTTTCTCCGGGTTAAGAACCCAAAGCACCTTATCTTCATTATGCTTAAGTTCAAACCTTGCACTTTCTTCATCCCAGTAAATAATGTCTTCCCTAAGCCCTGCTAATCGACGCACAACCTCCATGCCGTATGGACCGTCATAGCTGTGTGCTCTAGATGTGGTTACATAGTATTTAAGCGGCTTGCCATCCTTGTCTATAACAACAGGGATCATTTCAGCAAGTTCATGCGCAATAAGGCTCAATACGCTTTCTCTAACATTCTTTCTAACTTGAACAAGGGTTGGTATGTCGTCTTCTCGTTCTTCCTTGGGAAGATCTTTTTGCGCAGCCTTAAGAGCCTTTTGCTCCGCTACACCTTTTGCGGTTGCTTCTTTTATTCTGTCACCAATCCCATAATGGGATGTAAGACCACCGGCAATTATAATAAAATCTGCCTCTTCTTCTACGGCAGTATTTGCAAGATTAAGCCATAAACCACGCCTAGCACCATCACTAGGATAATCTAATCGAGACGCTATAATAAAGCGATCAGTTTTAGCTTTAGCCATGTCGCATTCCTTTCTTTGTAAAGGATCTAACTTAAACACAGTATAACATCAACTTTATATACTCTGTAAAGTTCACAAAAATGAAATAATATTGCCTTATATTTAAGCTCAATGAAAAAACCGCCGATGTAAACATCAGCGGTTTTATGTTTTATGTACGTATATCATAAAGGTGGTGTGGCTTGCTTTCTTTCAAGCCAGCATCTGTAACAACGCCCCAGAGACCTTCGTTACAACGCTTCCAAAGGGTTGGTATATCAGAAGCTGCCATGTATGTCATGCAGCTTCTAATTCCGCCTGTAATGCGCATAATTGCTTCTCTGGCATTTCCTGTATAGGGAGTTAATCCTTCTTCAACGCCTTCTGCGGCAATGTGCATATTTGCAGGATAATCTTCCTCGTCCCTATCTTCTCCATGCAAGGCATCAAAGTCACGTCTTGCTCTGTCAGAAGCAAGACCCCATTGAGCTTTAAACAGTGTGCCATTTAGGCTTTTGATTTCTCCGGGAGATTCATCAGTCCCCGCAAGAGCACTACCCAGTATCACCCCGGATGCGCCTGCAAAAATAGCTTTATTGAAGTGATGCGGTTCATGTACGCCGCCATCAGATATAATATGCTTTCCTGCTTGTCGTGCAGCACGCTGAGCGTCTAAAAGAGCTGAAAACTGAGGCTTGCCTACACCGGCAACCACTCTGGTTTCACACACAGAACCCGGACCTATGCCAACCAACACAGTGTCTGCGCCGGCTTCAAAAAGATTCATTGTCCCATAATAATCTGCGGTACAACCCACAGCTATATCGATGTTCGGGAAATTACTTCTCAGAATTCTTGTAGCTTCAACCACGGACGATAGATAGCCATTAGCTACTGCAATCACAATCAAATCTGCTCCGGCCTGAAGACAGGCAGTTGCCCTATCAAGATAATCTTTTCCGCGAAGTCCTATGCTTGCGCCAACAAGCAGGCGTCCATCCTCATCTCTGGAAACAAATTCGTTTTCCATCTTTCCTAAATCTTTTTTACTAACAAGGCCTTTAATCATTCCTTTGTCATCAACAAGAGGTATGTTCTCGAGACGATGTGTTTTGAGAAGCTTCTTTGCATCTGAAGAAGTAATATTGGGTTGGCCTACAACCAGCTCATCAAATGGTGTCATAACGTTTACGACAGAAAGACTTTCATCTTCTTCCAAGTCAACATCTCTGGTAGATACAACGCCTCTAAGAATCTTATCTCTATCATTTGCCACAAGAAGCATTCCTACCTTGAGCTGCTTCAATTGACGCTTAACATCTCCAACGGTTGCTGAAGTAGAAATAGTATACGGATCACCAATAATTCTGCTTTCGGCACGTTTAACCAATTCGATTTCCCGAGCCTGATCTTCAATAGTCATGGACCTGTGTATAATACCTAAGCCCTTTGCATCGCGCGCCATAGCTATTGCCATTTCATGTCCTGTTACAGCAGGCATATACGAAGATATAACTGGGTTTTCAAGCTTAATTTTGCCTGTCACCGAACTACTTATATCAACATCTCGACGAGATGCAATGCTAGATTCATGCTTTGGAACAAGGATTACGTCATCGAATGTATAAAATGTTTCCGGGATATTGCTAGGTCTTCTCTTGCAAGTGCTCTCGTTTTCGCACATGCGAAACCTCCTTTATGTAGTAAGAGCCAGATTAAATATAGCAAAAATATATTTTTTCTGCAATCAAAAAAGTCTACTGCGTTCAGTAGACTTTTAAATACAAAATACAAGAGTTTTAATCTTCTTCTAGTTCATTAAACAAATCCGGAGGAAGTTCTTCAGGCCACTCACCCGACTTACGAGCGATAGACACCTTCCATAGTAAATCGCCAACTCTTCCGTTCCCATCTTCGAATGGATGTATTAATTCAAATTCCTTATATATGTTTGTTATATCTTCTTTAGAAAGTGCATGTTCTC
>JAWWAH010000029.1:0-12704 GCA_033721415.1 Candidatus Spechtbacterales bacterium
GCTAGCTATTGACAAATTATTTATAAGTGTTATAATGTGCAACAAGAACGATGCAAGACTGAAGTCAGGTCAAAGCACCGTTCTACCGTACCTTAAGTGGATGGATGATAGTTTGCCCCAACAGGGGCAAAGCAGCCAACAGGCTGCACTAATGGGCTTTGGTGGTGTGCCCTGTAAACACCACCACCCACTTTCTAAGCTTCGGTTCTTGTAACGGGATTTTAGAAAGCGGTCCAAGTGCACTTGACTAAGGTGCGGAGGGTTCTCCTTTGCGTGATAACCCACTGCGTAGCAGTCGGCTCTGTCGCGGCTTGGACCGCATCATGTCCGCCAAGTGGGGCGGTACAAAATACCACCAGCACGTAAAAAAACGACTGCCAAGTGTGTGGGGCGGGAAGCTCGAATAAGATAAAAATACCACACAGCACTAATAAGAACCCGGGGAGGTGGCAGCGCGACTGTCACCTCCCCAACACACATACGTACTTTTCACCACTTCGGCTTAAGGCCGAAGTTTTTGTTTGGGGAGATACTTATACTTATGATTAATATTTACATCAGAATGCAAACTAATAATTTAATCTATAAACTCTAGAGCGGGGCATAAGTGTTGACAAATAATATATATATGCTATAATAGCGAACATGCAGTACCTTAATAGGTTGCCCCAACAGGGGCAAAGCAGCCAACAGGCTGCACTATTGGGCTTTCGGTGGTGTGCCCTGTAAACACCACCCCTTCTTTGAGTTTCGGTTTTTGAAACGGGATTTCAAATAAGGGAGTAGAGGTCCGAGTGCACTTACATAGTGCGGAGGAAAATACTCTTTACGCGTTCAGCCCACTGCGTAGCAGTCGGCTCTGTCGCGGCTTGGACCTCGATTCCCGCGGTGGGCTGGAGTAGGCAGATGCCTGCGTACAATGATAGGGGAACAAGATCTCCTCTTAGTCGGCACATACTTCCGAGATTCGGTGGTCACTGTGTTTTCCAGCCTTCCGCACCAACTTAGTACTTACCTCATCCAGCCGCCTGGCAGGCCAGAGATCAAGTACGCCAGTTAAAGGGGGGCGCTCGTCAAGAGAGCGCGAATACCCAACTATGGGCGTTGCTACCTGCCTAGAGACACTCCGCGCCTCGCAAGAGGAAGATCGGTATAAACGTGATTTTCAAAGGTTGTCGTAATCGGTCAGACTGGAACCGGGACCGGAGGCATGTCTGTAAACTGCCCAACAACTTCAATCTCTTCGCCAATTGTGTGGGGCGAAGACAGTAGTTCTAAAAATACCACACAGCACTAATAAGAACCCGGGGAGGTGGCAGTGCGACTGTCACCTCCCCAACACACATACGTACTTTTCACCACTTCGGCTTAAGGCCGAAGTTTTTGTTTGGGGAGATATCTATTAAGGGGTCCGTATAACCACTGAGTATTATATGGACCAATATGACTAATGTGTTTTATACGACCAAAATGTGATTAGTCTGCTCGATAAGACTAATAATAATCAATACGTCATATAAAATTCATTTCGTAAAGGGTTTACAGAAAATGAATTTTTAAGTAATATGCATAACGATGTTTAAGAAACTATTTCCAAAATCACAAAAAGCAAAAATTCGTTGGGTCGTATTTTTAATACTTATTGCCACTATCATTGCGGCCAATTTTGACTTCCCAAGGTACTGGAACCGGGGCGCTGAATGGACAAATACTAAATTAGACTCCATTACAGCCCCGGCATTTTTATTAGAGCAGGATGATTGGGGAATCATACGATGGATAGATGATAATGTTGCACATATTCCATTGTTTCCAGAAAAAGAGTATTCGCTAGGATTAGACCTACAAGGAGGTATTCACCTTGTATATGAAGCAGATCTTTCTGATGTTCAGCCAGGACTAAAAGGAGAAGCTATGTCTTCGTTACGCGACGTACTAGAAAGAAGAGTAAACTTTTTAGGTGTTTCAGAGCCAGTTGTGCAGGTGGAGAGAAGCGAGGGAAGTGATCGCCTTATAATAGAGCTTGCTGGAGTAGAAGATCCTGAAGAGGCTATTAAAGAGATAGGTGAAACTCCGCATTTGGAATTTAAGGAACCACGCGCAGAAGAAGAACAAATTAGAATAATACAAAAAGCTTTTCCAGAACAAGCAGCAGAAGGTTTGCTAGGCACAGGCCCTAGTCAAAATTACTGTAATCCCCCCGACCCTCAGATGATAAGTTTTGTACAGCAAATTGCAGAAGAAGATCCATGTTTTGCTGACACCGAATTAAATGGACAATATTTGGAACGTGCTACTGTTCAGACCGATCCAACAACGGGGCAACTGCAAGTATCACTTGAATTTGATGAAGAAGGTTCTAAATTATTTGAAGAGATAACAGAAAGAAACCTTGGTTCAACGGTAGCTATATACCTAGACGGAAGACCAGTTTCTATGCCAACAGTTAACCAGAAGATCACAGGAGGACAAGCAGTTATTACAGGATCATTTACACCTGACGAAGCTCGTAATCTTGCTAGAAACTTAAATGCAGGCGCCTTACCTGTTCCGATAACAATAATTAGTCAGCAAAGAGTAGGTGCTTCACTAGGTGAACAATCATTATATGAAAGCCTTGAAGCAGGTGTATTAGCACTTATAGTTGTTATGGTATTTCTTGTGATAATCTATAGATTTTCAGGATTGTTAGCTGTGCTATCACTTTTGGTGTATATTAGTTTATTACTTGCACTTATTAAGCTTATCCCAATCACTTTAACATTAGCAGGAATTGCAGGATTAATTCTTTCTATAGGTATGGCTGTGGATGCAAATATACTTATTTTTGAGCGTCTTCGTGAAGAATTTAAGGACGGCGTGGAAAGCACACATCTTGCTGTAGAAAGAGCCTTTGATAGAGCGTGGCCATCTATTCGTGATGGAAACATATCAACATTACTTACGGCTGCAATACTTTTCTGGTTTTCTACAAGTTTTGTACAAGGCTTTGCATTAACACTAGGTTTTGGAGTCGCGGTCAGCTTGTTTTCAGCTATGGTGGTTACAAAATATTTCATGAAGATATTTTTAATAAAGCCATTAGAGAAAAGAAAGTGGCTTTGGACTAGGTAATATTCTATATACTATCTAATACTAATTATTCATTAATTTATGACAGTTAAATACAGAAAATATTTTTATATCTTTTCAGCAGTACTTGTTACTGTGAGCATAGTCGCACTTGCTGTTTTCAGATTACCTCTGGGTATAGATTTTAAAGGAGGATCTCTTCTTGAAGTTCAATTTCAAGCTACAGAAGAGGGTAATGTAGATGTGCCAGAAATAAGTGAAATCCAAGGAGCATTTAATGAGCTAGAGCTTGGCTCTGTGCAAGTACAGGTATCTGAGGATAATACAATGCTACTTAGATTCGCTGATGTTAAAGAACAAAGGCATCAGGAAATTTTAAACAAGATTGATGAGATTACTGAATCAGAATTTGAGGAATTGAGATTTGATAGCGTTGGCCCTGTTATAGGTATAGAAACAGCAGAGAGGTCTGTGGAAGCCATTATAATAGTATCCATAATGATAGTTGTTTATGTTGCTTGGGCTTTCCGAAAGATACACCAACCTATTGGTTCTGTTCGTTATGGATTTATAGCTATTGTAGCCCTTCTGCACGATATAATTATTACAACTGGAGTGTTTGCTATATATGCTTATTTAGCAGGTGCAGAAGTTGGGGTACCGTTTATAGCAGCATTACTT
Source organism: Candidatus Spechtbacterales bacterium (assembly GCA_033721415.1). Lineage (GTDB taxonomy): Bacteria > Patescibacteriota > Minisyncoccia > Spechtbacterales > 2-12-FULL-38-22 > JAWWAH01. The sequence goes on from JAWWAH010000029.1 coordinate 3,754, forward strand.
ACTATACTTGGTTATTCTGTTAACGATACTATAATAATTTTTGATCGAGTGCGAGAGAATTTGAATCGATTTGGTAGCAGGATAGAATTCAGTGAAATTGTTGCAAAGAGCGTTAGAGAAAACATAACCAGATCTGTGTTTACATCTCTTACCACATTACTTGTGCTATTTTCGATACTTGTTTTTGGGGGGGCAACAATTCAGGACTTTATACTTACACTTATAATAGGTATATTCATCGGAACATATTCTTCCATTGCTTTAGCAAGTCCACTTTTGGTTTCATGGGCTGAGCGACTATCTTCACGATAACTTCATGAAGATATAGCGCTTGACTTATTTTTTATAATATGATTAAATTATTACAAACCAAAAACAAGATAATTAATAAAACACTATGAGCACAACATCGTCAGAAAAACTCAATGTTAAGCCACTCATTGAGAAAGTGCTTGGGATCCTTTCGGAGCGCAATGGCGCTATTCTTGCCGCACGGCACGGCATAGGTGAAGGGGGAGAGAGAAGAACCCTGGAAAGTATAGGCCAGGATTATGATATAACACGCGAGCGAGTTCGCCAGATTGAAGAAGCTTCTTATACCAAGATTCGCAATTCTGAAGATTTTGAATTGCTTGAATCAGCTTTTGCTAGTGTTATAGAATTTTTAAATGAACATGGGGGAGCGGTATCCGAGGAATACCTTTTCGATACCTTAACAACTGAAGGTCAGCAGCCACACTTAGCTTTACTAATGGCTCTCAATAAAGATTTTACAAAAATCAAAGAGAATGATTACCACAAAGCAGGTTGGGCTGTAAATAAAGAAAGAGCTGGAGAAATCAAAAAACTTCTTGCAAATGCTGCAAAGAAGATCAAAAAGAAAGGTGATTTAATCTCTGACGATGAATTAGTGGATATTCTACAAAGTGTACCTCCTGAAACAGTGGCACCGGATCAAGAAACAGTGCATGCAGTGCTTAGCTTATCTAAGCACATAGAAAAAGGTCCGTATGGTGAGTGGGGTCTTGCAGATTGGCCCGAGGTTAATCCTAGGGGTGTTAGAGATAAGGTTTATCTAGTCCTTAAAGAGGGCGAAGAACCACTTCACTTTAGAAAGTTGGCAACCATGATAGACGATGGTCCTTTTGAAAAGAAATCAGGAAAGAACACTCATCCGCAGACCGTTCATAACGAACTTATTAAGGACGACAGATTTGTTTTGATAGGCAGAGGGGTATATGCCCTTAGAGAGTGGGGCTACATGCCTGGTACGGTAAAAGATGTTATAATGAACATACTACAAGAAGAAGGCAAGCCTTTGCACAAGGAAAAACTTGTTTCCAAAGTGCTTGAGCAAAGAAGAGTTCAGACAAATACTATTTTATTGAATCTTCAAAATAAAGATCATTTTGCTAAAGTAGATGGTGATCACTACTACTTAGCATAAGTTTTACTTTAATAATTTAAACGCCTCTTTCTTGTAATCCAGAATCGTGTCTGTATTTTCCCAGATTATCAGCATAATAGGAACACTCTTGTTCCAAGTCATAAAAGCCACATGGTGGATTGTTCTGCCTGTGGTTTTTTTGTTTAAAATAAAAAACCTAATAACAGCAAAGCAGAGAGGAGAATATGCTGCATCTTTAAGATGGACAACTCTTGAAGTTATACTTCCTGAAGAAGTTACCAAAACACCCAAAGCAATGGAGAATGTTCTTGCGGGTCTTCATGGGGTATGGCATCCAAAAATGAAAAACAAGCCACTGCCCGATGTATTTAGCTTAGAAATGGCAGGCATAGAAGGAGAATTACATTTTTATGTTAGATGTCGGGCAGATTATCGAAATTTTGTTGAGTCTAAGATATTTGCACAATATCCAAATGTTTCTATTAAAGAGGTAGAAGATTATACCTCAAGAATGGATGCAAGTTTATTGAGAAAAAACCATGATTTTTGGGGAGCAGATTATGCACTTACAAGGGATTCTGCTTATCCAATAAAGGGGTGGGATGATTTTGAAGATATGGAAGAAGAGCGAAGAATGGACCCTCTTTCTCAGCTTGCTGAACTTGCTGCAAAACTTGAAAAGGGTGAACAAATTTGGCTTCAAATAGTAATTAGTCCAGTGTTGTCTGAAGTAGAAGGAAAAGCTGAAAGAACACGAGACCAATTAATTGGTAGGAGTGCGCCTCAGCAGGGATTAGGTTTAGGTAAGGAGTTAAGCAAGGTTTTTAGTGAAATGATAGACCTTTTAATAAGTGGCAACCCTCCAGGTGCTTTATCTGGTGGAGGAGAAGATAGTAAATCAGAAAATAAGCGATTAACTCCTGGTGAAGAATTTTCCATTAAAAAAATAGAAGAAAAGGCTCAGAAGCCAAGATTTAATACAATGATTCGCGCTCTTTACATCGCCGAAAACGAAGTAATGCACAAAGAGCACATAGCAGGATTACATGGATTTTTCCGCCAGTTCACAGGTATGAACGACATACAACCTGAACAAGATTCAATATCAGATCAAAATTATTGGATACTTGAGGATGCTCGCGATTACATACATAAGAAAAAACTTTTGGGTGCGTATAAGAATAGAGCATTGCGGTTCGTGGCTAGCCCATACGCTATGAGTACTGAAGAAATAGCAACACTTTATCATTATCCTGGAAGAGTTGTTCAGGCTCCATTCATGCCACGCACGCCTGGAAAAACATCAGAACCACCAAGAGGACTACCAACTTAAGCTCACTGTGTTCGCTTTCATACGAAAGTACGAAAAATAGCGAAATTACGAAAACTGAATCACGCGTAAAAATATTTTCGTAATTTAGTATAGTTTCGTAGTTCGTATGAGATTTTATGAACGAAGTTAATAAAATTATGGAATTTATAAATTACTTTGCACAACTTAATTACAGAGGAAGGGACGATAAATTTGGCATAAAGCTGGATGACCGCCGTCGACACATGTATACTATTGGTAAAACAGGTATGGGTAAGACTAATATGATACGCAACATGGCTATCCAGGATATTTTGAATGGAAACGGTCTGGGTGTTATAGATCCTCATGGGGAGTTCGCTGAAGAGCTTTTAGATTTTATCCCAAAAGAGAGACTCGATGATGTAGTGTATTTTAATCCTGTTGACTACGAACGCCCTGTGGGTCTAAACTTGCTTGAAGATGTAGGATACAACCAGAGGCATTTGGTTGCCTCGGGGTTAATGGGAGTGTTTAAGAAGATATGGGTGGATGTTTGGTCTGCAAGAATGGAATACATTTTGAATAACACTATATTGGCGCTACTTGAATATCCTAATGCAACACTCTTGGATGTAAACAGGATGATGGCAAATAAAAAGTTTAGAAAAGAAGTTCTTTCTTATGTAGAGGACCCTGTAGTTAGAGCGTTTTGGGTAGAGGAATTTGCTCAGTATTCTAGTAGATTAGCTGCAGAGGCAACAGCTTCTATTCAAAATAAGATAGGTCAGTTTACGACAGCACCCTTGATTAGAAATATTGTTGGGCAACAAAAATCAACAATAGACCTTAGGGAAATAATGGACGAGGGCAAAATATTTATATTAAACCTTTCAAAGGGAAGAATAGGTGAAGACAACAGCCGTCTTCTTGGTGCCATGACAATTACTAAGCTTTTCTTGGCTGCTATGAGCAGAATAGACACCCCTGAGAGCCAGCGTCCTGATTTCTTTCTTTATGTAGATGAGTTCCAAAACTTTGCAACAGGTGCTTTCCAAGGCATACTTTCAGAGGCTAGGAAATATCACTTGTCACTTATATTAGCTCATCAGTATATAGCACAAATGGAAGAGGAGATACGTGATGCTGTATTTGGTAACATAGGTACATTGGTTACATTTCGCGTTGGGGCAGAAGACGCTGAATTTATAGAGAAAGAATTTTCTCCAGCATTTAGTATGGAAGATTTAGTGAATTTACCTAAATATAATATTGCTCTTAAGCTTATGATAGATGGTGTAACTTCATCGGCATTTTCTGCAACTACGTTGCCGCCAATGGATCCACCACATAAGGAGTCTTATAAAGAGCAGGCAATTGAAAAATCTAGAGATACATATGGCATAAGTCATAAAGAGATAGAAAAAGTTATTGACCAATGGGATACTTCAAGTCCAAGAGCAGTGGCTAAAAAGGGAAAAGAGGTTAAAAAGAAACAACCAAAAGCTATTTCTCTTGATGAGGCTAAAAAGAATTTTCCACCTCCCAAATCTAACAAAAAGAAAAAAATATCAAGTACTTCTAGCAATAAAAAGAAGAAATCATCAAGCAATACGAAAAGCAAAAAAAAGAAAAAGAAAAAAAGCAACAGTAAAGGCCCCGATATCGAAGGCTTGCGTGAAATTTTAGGAAATATTGATCATAATGATAATAATTAAAATATTTTAAAGAATGACAAGGGTAGAGCTTACAACCGAAGATAATATTCAGATAGTTGGTAATTATTTTCCAGCTGGAAAAGATAATGCACCAGCTGTAATACTCCTACACATGATGCCAGCACGAAAGGAGAGTTGGAATGATTTTGCTCCAATTTTAGTAAAAAAAGGATTCCAAGTATTGGCTATAGACGAAAGGGGGCATGGTGAATCAACTCAGGGAGGAGAATTAAATTACCAAGAGTTTACAGATAAGCAGCAGCAAGAAAAAAAGCTTGATGTACATGCTGCGCGTGAATTTTTTAGAGAAAAGGATGTGCCGCTGGAAAGTATATTTGTAGGAGGTGCATCTATCGGTGCTAATCTTGCATTAGAATATATTGCTGAGAATTTCGAAGCTAAAGCAGGATTTGCTTTATCTCCAGGGTATAATTATATGGGTATAGAAGCACTTTCTTTAATAGAGGAAACTCACACTGGGCAAAGCGTTTTCTTAGCTGCGGCTAAGAATGACCCAAATGTACCTGATTCTTGGCATGCTGTAGAGGATCTTAGTAAAAATGGTCTTGCAGAAAAAGAGGTTAGGATATTTGAAAAAGGGGGGCATGGAACAGATATGTTTGATGAGCACGAAGAGTTAATGACAGAGCTAGCCGATTGGTTGACAAATTTTAAATAATATTTTAAAGTAAAGTAATTGTGTAGAACTATTCTTGACACAAGTGCAGTAATTTTTTAATGTAGTAAACATATGCAATATATAGCTAATTCCATTTTTATTTTCTTTATTATGTTTATCCTTATAGAAAAAGGGGGAGTTGGCGTGTTGCAAAAATAATAGATACAAGAAACGCGTTCGCCGACGGCCCCGAGAACGGGCCGTTTATTAATTTGTATGTAGGCTTCGTAGAGTAAATATTACTAAACGAAGCTTGGATACAAGTTATCCAAGCAGTTCTTTCTAGCTACAAAACGACGAAAGGAAACACACCTGATGAAATATCTGAGAGATTATCTGAATAGGTTCTCGTATGACAATAGCGGCCTAAGGCAAGTTGGTCTTGAGCTTGAATATCCTGTAGTAAGTCAAGGATCTTTTGAGCAATTTTCTGTTATACCGAGCTTGGAGCTACTTTCTGGAATGAGAGGTTCAGTCCCTATTTATGATGATTATTATGAGGATCAGATAGTTGGCTATGAGGACGAATTTGGGAATACTATTACCCCTGAATTTAGTACCTCGGTACTCGAAATAGCATTTCCTCCCGAAGCTTCTCTTATAGATTTTGATTCCAGAAATAATGTCTGGCTAAGAAATTTTCGTGAATTCTTTGCTTCTAGGGGTGGCCTTATCTTAGGATATGGCGGTTTACCCATTACCAGCAATGCAACTAGAACAAAAAAGCGTAGATACGAGGTTTTGCGCGATTTCCTTGGACCAAGTGTTGATGTTATAGGGCTTACAGCTTCTAGCCAAGTAAGTATTGAAGTTTCTCAAGAGGAAATGGTAATAGCTCTTAATGTCTGCAATGCTTTTTCTGGACCATCGATCGCACTTACCGCAAACTCAAGCGTTGTAGGTGGGGAAAACACAGGTCTTCTTGGATACAGAGAGGCAGTGTGGGATATATTCTCATCTGAAAGATGTGGGGTTCCTCCTGCTAAGTTCTATGATATTGAAGAGTATCTTGAATTCTTGTTTAACTTTCCTATAGTTATAGAAAAGGGTGAAGAAGATTATTATATTCCGGGTATCACATTTAGTGAGAGAATAAGCGGAGACTATAACCCAGATCTTTTCTGGAAGCTTTATCCTCTACATGAGGGAACAATATGGTTTAATGCTCGTCTGAGAGCTCCATATGGGACGATAGAAATAAGGCCTAACTGCACGCAACCTCACGGTGATTATCTTGCTGTTGCTGCATTTTGGCTTGGGATTATAGAGCAACTATCTGAAGCAAATGAACTAATGAAGTTGATTGGATGGGATGCTTGGCGCAAGTTTAGAATTGAGTGCATTAAGCATGGAATGGATGCCAGGGTAGATGGTATAGATGCTCATAATCTAGTTAGGTATATTCTAGGTATATCAGAAAGAGGCCTTAAGAACAGAGGCCTCGGCGAAGAAGTTTTTCTTGATCCTCTCAAAGCACGTCTTCACAGACGCAAAAATCCTGCACAAGATGCACTTGAGGTGTATAATAAAAAGGGTATAAGGGCTATGTCGGAATTTGTAGCTTAAAACAATCAAGCGGGGAGTTCGAAATTCTCGAACTCCCCGCTAAAAACTTTAAAGAATTACGTAACTTATTTTAAAATAGATTACGTAATTCTTTAAAAGGCGGAATACTTAACTAAAAGTAAAATGCTTATTCCAACTTTAGAAAAACTCGTGTCGTTCAAAACACTTTCTCGCGATCACAAAGAAAATCGCGATGCTTTAGATTGGGTTCAAAACGAACTTAGAGATCTACCACTTCACAGTGAAAGATTTTCTGTTAATGGATTCCCTGCATTAGTTGCAACAACTCAAAAAACAAAATCACCCAAAATGTGGCTTCAGGCTCATATCGATGTTGTAGGAGGTCCAGAAAATGTATTTGAAATAGAATACAAGGATAAGCGTGCTTATGGTAGAGGAGTTTATGACATGAAGTTTGCAGCAGCTTGCTACATAGAACTCTTAAAGGATTTAAAGGATAAAATTTCTGATTATGATCTTGGTCTTATGCTGACTACCGATGAAGAACTCGGAGGATTTCATGGCACCAAAGTATTACTGGACAAGGGTTATGGTGGAGAGGTCTGTATTTTACCTGATGGCGGTTTTAATTGGGCTCTTGAGGAGGCGGCTAAAGGTGTTCTTCAGCTTATAGTGCGTTCTTATGGAACCTCTGCTCATAGTTCTCGTCCATGGGAAGGACGGAATGCAGTTGAGATATTAGCAGAATTCATGAATAAATTAAAAAATGAATTTGAGAGTGAGCCTTGTGGAGATGATAAACATTTGCACAATACATTATCTTTCACAGTTACCACTAGTGGGAAAAACATAAACAATAACAAAATACCAAATTATGCTGAAACCATAGCGGATATAAGATTTATGCCGGATATGAATAGGAAAGATGTGTATAACATAATAGAAAAAGTGAAGAAGGATTTTACTGGAATTGAATTAGATGAGTATTTTTTTGCTGATAGTTTTAAGAACGATATGAAAAATGGATATTATTCAGCCTTAGTAGAAAGCGCAAAGGATCTTTTCGACATAAACATAGGAACATCTCTTTCTCATGGTTCTTCGGATGCGAGATATTTTGCAGCTAAGGGTATAACACCTCTAGTGATAGCTCCTAATGGAGGAGGACATCATAGCGAGCACGAATGGATAGATACAGAAGATTTAGAAAGATTTTATCGTGTGTTAAAAGATTTTGCTCTAAAAAAGGGCAGAGTGGAGAAGCCAGTAAGCAGGGTCTAGTCTAGGTCTTATAGAAGCCTCCAGCACCGGGGGTTTTTATATTGCGTATATTTATTATTTGTTGTATAATATGTTAGCTATGAATAAGAAAACAAAAAGAAAAAAAGTAATTGCAGCAATGTCTGGAGGTGTTGATAGTTCCGTAACAGCAGCTCTTCTTAAAGAAGAGGGTTTTGATGTTGTTGGCGTATTTATGAAGTGCTGGAATGCAGATGATTTCAAGCAGGGCGAGTGCACAGCTGAAGAAGATGAATATTGGGCAAGAAGAGCAGCCTCGACTATAGGAATCCCATTTTATAGCTTAGATTTGGTTGATGAATATAAGAATAGAGTTGTTGACTATTTTGTTACTGAATATGCGGCAGGAAGGACACCGAACCCTGATGTTATGTGCAATGATCAGATTAAATTTGGTGTGTTTTATGACAAGGTAATAGGTGGCTTTGAAGCAGATTATATAGCTACTGGACACTATGCTCGCGTAGAGCGTGATAAAAATGGTATAGCTCATATGTTGAAAGGCGTAGACAACAACAAAGATCAAACTTATTTTATTTATAGAGTTCCACAAGAGAGACTTCAACATGTTATGTTCCCTGTGGGTAAATATCAAAAATCAGAAGTACGTAGACTTGCACGAAAATTTAATTTACCAAATGCAGAAAAAAAAGATAGTCAAGGGATATGCTTTATAGGAAATGTAGATATGAGAAAATTTCTCGAAGAATATATTCCAGAAAAAGAGGGCGTAATAGTTACCACGGAAGGAAAAGAGGTAGGTAAGCACAATGGAGTCCATTACTACACAATAGGTCAAAGGAAAGGAATAGGAGTAGGTGGAGGAACTCCGTATTATGTAGTTGATAAAGATATAGAAACAAATACTCTTGTTGTGGGTCCAAGATACGACGAAGAGCTTTTTGAAAAAAGTCTTAACCTAGAAGATATGTCTTGGATTGTGAAAGAGCCTAAAACACCAAAAGAAGTGACTGTTAGTATACGCTACAGACAAGAACCTCAACCAGCCTTGTTAAAGAAAGCTAAGAA
>JAWWAH010000030.1:0-12261 GCA_033721415.1 Candidatus Spechtbacterales bacterium
CTTTAGCATGCCATGTAATTGACCACGAAGTATAATTTAATATACAATTAAAATAATGTTTTTAAGTCCAAAGAAAATAACCATATTGATAATTGCTTTTTTGAGCATGGGTGTTGTATCCTTATTTTTTGTTAGTTTTGAATCAGAGCAAAATGTTATTGTGGAGGCGTCTTCCCATAAGGATTCTTATTCGGTAGGTGAGAATATTAAAATAGATATAACCTTGACTAATTTGGGTGATGACTCTGTATGTTTGAGCCAAAATGCTCAAGGAAATATTAAGTTTTTATCTTTTACTAGGGATGGAGAAGTTGTAGAGCAACGTACAGTGCACTCTGAGTTTTTGGAGGCACTTTCTGAGCTAGTAAAAGCGGACCTAGAAGAAGTTGCACCAGGGGATAATATGACCATTGATATTAAGAGTTCAAATGATCCGGGATTAGGGTCTGAGACTTTACACACCTCTCAAGTAGATGGGATTGCAGCCACAACCACTTTTTATAGCATCGAAGAACCTGGTAACTATGAGGTAATAGTTGCATATGAGTATCCTGGGGAACCTTCCGATACATGTCCTAATGTTTTTGAGGGAGAAACAAACACAGCCATAGTGGAATTTATGGTTAATTAAATATATCAGATGAAGCTTCCTATTAGAAAATTAAATAAAAGTTTATTGGCAATCTCAATTTTTATTGCAAGCTTTCTTATTTTTACCCCTAGCGCAGATGCAAGTATTGTGATTGAGGGTAGCCTAGAATTTACTGATGAGGTTAACGATTGTTTAAATACTTACAGAGATGCTCCCGGTGTTGTTGGTGATGCAATAAAAGAATTAGAAAACTCAGAAAACGAGCACAAGATAATAAATAGTCCTGACTGGAATAATACATCGAATAATTTGGAGGAGGCGACAGGTGGTTCTGGAAGTGGCACCGTGACGAGAGTAGATAGCGAAAAATTGCAGGAATACGTGGAAAGGATAGAATCACTAAAAGATAAAGATTTCTGTACAGCATTATTACATGAGCTATATCATGCGCTTGATGCAGATAGAGGAACGCGTACTGCCCATTCACATACAATAGATGATGTGAAGCGAAATGAGGTAGAAGCAACCTTGTTTCAGAACTTTGTACATGCAATACGGGGCGTTCCTCCGCGTACAACATATGGAGGAGAAGATATTTCTGAACATGTTGTAATAGGAGGTAATGAAACAGAAGAAGCCGAGGAAGAATCCCCGGGAGAAGAAGATGAAGAACAACCAGAGAACACAGAAAATGAAACAGAGACAAGCGTTAGTTTAGATTTCAAACATGTAAAACCCAGCGAATATAGCGAAGTTTATGCTACAGTTAAAACTTATCCTGGAGCTACTGTGGATATAGTATTAGATGGTCCGGGGGTGGACAGCCAACTGGAACAGAGCGAAACAGCAGATAGTGATGGTCTTGTTAGCTTTACATGGCGTATTGTTTCTTTCGGTACTTATACAGCAAGCGGAACAGCTGCTGGCGACAGCTTTAGTTCGAGCATAGATGTTTATTAGGTTGTCACCATAAATACTATTGTAAAAAAATGGGTTTTTATCTCGTTGTTATAGTTGGAGCCCTCTTAATACCCCTCTTAACTAAAGCACCCTGGACATTAGGTGATTTTATTGTTGCAGGGGTATTACTTGTTATTTTTTCCTTGTTTTACGAATTTGCTAGGGCAAAAATAAGCAACCCAAAGAGCCTTATTATTACAAGTATCTTTTTAGTTATAGTATTTTTATATATCTGGGCAGAGCTTGCTGTTGGTGTTTTTACAACTTGGGGCAGTTGATAAAATATAGAAAAGATTACTGGTTGACAGTATACCCCTATGGGGTATACTAGGTAATAGGTTTATTAAAATTAATTAAACAATAAAATAAAAGTTATTTATGAGCAAAGAAGCTTACGAGCAAAAAAAGAGAGAAAGATTAAAAAAGAAAGAAGAAAAAAAACGCAAAGCGAAACAAGAAAAAATTAAAAGTAATTTAACTACTTATATCAGCATAGCCTTGGTGTTGATCGTGGTTGTTTTTGGTATTTATTGGTTAGTAGATAGTTCAAAGCCCACTGGGGAAGATTTTAGCCAGAAGATTGAGATTATGGAAGAGAGTCATATTGCTCCAGGAAGTGTTTTACCTGAGTACAACTCTAATCCTCCTACATCAGGACCACATTATACTCAAACTGCCGAAGCTGGATATCGAACTGAAGAAATAGAGGATCAATATATAATTCATAATTTAGAGCACGGAGATATATGGATATCTTATAAGCCAAGTGTTAGTAGCGAAGTTAAAGAAGCTTTAAAGCAGTTTGATCACGTAAAAGTTATTATAACTCCACGAGAAGCTAATGATATGGACATAGCTATTGCTGCTTGGGGAAGGTTAGATAAATTTAACCTAGAAAATGACGAGCTGCCAGTACAGCGCATAAATGATTTTATAGCACGTTACGCTAATCAAGGTCCTGAAAAAATTCCTGGAAAAAGTCAGGGAATATAAAGTAATGGATAACTAAACCATGAACAACAAATATTTTTTAATTGGTGTTATCGGTATCATTGTTGCAGGGGTATTCTATTTGACAAGCAGTGTAACACTTTCTCCGGAAGATGATTCGTCTGAATCTGTTGATTATGTTTCTGTTTCTTCTGAAGAACTTGAAAAAATGCTTGAAAATAAGGATTTTGTATTTATAGATGTGCACACCCCAGAACAAGAACATATACCAAGCACAGATTTCATGATACCTTTTGATGAGGTTGATAAAATTGAATCTGTTATAGACAACAAAGATCAAAAAGTAGTTTTGTATTGCAGGTCCGGATCAATGAGTAAAATTGCAGCAAATGAATTAGTTGAGCGTGGATATACAAATATATACGAGTTGAATAACGGAATGAACGAATGGGGCGCAAAAGGCAATAACACTGTTCCAAAAGGAAGTATAGAAACTCTTTAAATTGTAAGGTAAAAAAAAACTTAAAAACCCCTTATTAGGGGTTTTTAAGTAGGACTAGCAAGGGGTTGACTTTTGGTTTATTTTAGTTTATTTTTATAGCGGTACCTTGAGAGTGAAATAGGAGGTCAACTTTGTTTACTCTTGCAGCTTCAATGGTTGGTTTAGTGCTTTTGGCCGGTTTGATTATCAAGTTTACATTAGACTACAACAATAGCGTTATGGAGATAACGTGGTCAGAGTTTTTGATAGGAGCATGTGTTACATTGTTTCTTATCGCTCCAGTGACTACATGGGTTGGCTTTAGTGTAGCAAAAAGCAATGCACTTAGTTTTAATGAATACTGGAATGGTTTTGAACTGAGTACAGACTGGGAAAGAACGACTTGTACTCGCGATGGTCCATGCAGACGTGAGTATGATTGCGATCCATATATTCACGTTCATACAAGTACGGATTCTGAAGGTAATGTTACAACCTCTAATCATACACATTACCATTCTTGCCCATATACAACAGAAGAGTGGACGTTCACGATTGATACCACCTTGGGTGAATATGTTCCAGGTAACCACTGGCTACCTACAAATCCTGATAGTCATCGCTGGCGAGCAAGCAAGCCGGTTCCAGCTGGCATTCCATCGGGAATTCCTGAGCTTTGGGCAGAAGCTAATCAGCGGGTAGAGATTGGAGAGCCGGGACCTGTAACAAGACGTATGCCCTATGATAACTATATTCTTGCTTCTGATAAAAGCATTCTAAAAGAATTTAGTTCAAAGATTAATGAGTATATAGAAGAAGGACTTTTGCCAGATGTAGCACATAATGTACATACATCCTATTATGCGGATAAAGTTTCTTTTGTAGGCGTTTCTCCTGACAATGAAGAAGAATGGCAAACTTCCTTAATGTATCTCAATGCAGCACTCGGTACGACACTTCAAGGTGACTTGCATTTGGTAGTTGTACGTGATGCAAAGATTAATGGAGAGCCGGATGATTACATTCGGGCTCTAAAAGCTTATTGGTCTAACCCAGAAGTATTTGGTGACGACGCAATAAGTAAAAATTCCATTATTGTAGCTGTGGGCACGGAAGACGGTAAGACTGTTTCCTGGGCCCGCGCGACAACAGGAATGCCTATAGGCAATGAACACATGGCTCTAGCCGTAAAGAATCAACTTCCTGGTACACCCCTTACACCTGAAGATGTAATAGGAAATGTAGATAGTGAATTCTACACAGAGACTAACGATGATGGAACTAGTGAGATAGATGCTCGAGGTGTAATACATGGAGAAGGTGAGCTTGAGAGAATACTTTGGGGTATGGATAACCCTGATACTCGGTTTAAACGTGTTTCCATGTCGGGCACAGATGAAGACGATGTTGGTGGAGGATTCCTTTATCTTGATGCTGAGATTCAGCCCTCTACAGGGCAAAGAATCTTGATTCTTGTTATAGGCTTTATACTATCTATGTCTGCATGGATTTTCGGCGCAGTTTCCGGAACTCGTTATCGAAGAAATAGAGGCGTAAGTTACTAATAAAAACCCCTTCAGACACCGAAGACGAGCAAGGCTCGGAAAGGACGCAAAGTGACAATGACCAATAAGCAGAGATGGGTAGCAATAGTATCAGTAGTTCTAGTAGGAGTATTAGTAGTTATTTTGTCTCTTTATGGGTGGGTTAATGGTGTTCGTAATACTGCCATCTCTTTTGAGAGACAACTTACATCACAGTATCTCTCCAATCAGAACAATCTTTCTGCCTACATTTCCGGATTCTATGAGCAGGTTTCAGTAGCAGAAACTCAGAGCGATGTTCTTAACGATATTCTACTGGATGCGGTTAAGGGACGCTATGACTCTGAGCAGGGCGGATTCGATGTAGACTCAGCGTTATTTTCTGCAGTTGTTGAGGCCTATCCTGAGGCAAGTGCTCAGGAGCTTCTAGCTAACTGGGGCAAGATTCAGGATTATATTACCGCAGGACGTGAGAGTTATAAAAATGTTCAGGACATGCTCTTGGACCAGCTTCGTGCTTATGATACGTGGCGAGAACAAGGCTTTGTTAGGAGTATTGTTGTTTCTAGTCTTGGGTTCCCAAGTCATCGCTTGGAAGCAAGGGTTGGAGATAACACTTACTACGGCCTTCAGGCCAGAGATAGGATGTATAGAATTGTTCTTACCAGTGATGCTCTTAGAGCATACGAGGAAGGAACCATGGATCCACTTGAAGTACCTTAAATAATTTCACTCGTATATTATATTAAAAGCATGCCATAGGCATGCTTTTTTCTTTTGAATATTTCTTGGTAATAAAGATGATATACTGTTAATATATTATTTAATATAAATATGGATAATATTTTTATTACAACATTTGCTATAAGCATGCTTACTCAAGCAGTGTTCTTTGTTTTTGCTGCAAAATTTAAAACTGACAAGGTTACAGATCTTTCTTATAGTCTTACTTTTATATTTATAGCAATCTATTTAATGATTTATGGGAGTGTTAGAGATATATTTTCTATAATAATAGCGATAGCTGTGGTGAGTTGGGGCATGAGGCTTGGAACCTATCTTTTTATACGCATTTTAAAGATGAAAAAAGATTCGCGTTTCGATGAAATACGTGAGGATTTTTGGCGTTTTGCGAAGTTCTGGTTTTTGCAGGGGATAACTGTATGGGTGGTAATGTTACCGATTATAACTTTTTTTGGATCTAACCATAGTGGCATCTCTGTGAAGTTATTTTCAGTTGGAATTTCAATATGGCTTTTTGGTTTAATATTTGAAACAATAGCAGATTTTCAAAAATATAGCTTTATTCAAAATTCTAAAAATAGAGGGCAATGGATAAATGTAGGATTATGGAAATATTCAAGACATCCCAATTATTTTGGTGAAATAACTTGCTGGTGGGGATTATTTATTGCAGCCTCATCAGCGTTTTCTGGACTAGAATTCGCTTCTGTGATTGGCCCGATTTTTATAACTGCAATGATTCTTTTTGTAACGGGTCTACCACCCCTAGAAAAGAAAGCAGATAAAATGTTTGGCGATAAATCTGGATACGCTGAATATAAAAAGAATACGAGCATATTGATACCATTACCTAGCAATAAATGAACAAAAAATTACCGTAAATGATAAGATGCAAGAAGGGTATATGTATGAACTTGTAGAGCTAATGAAAGGTTGAATACAAACAAATATCTTTAGGCATCTCTGGTTGTCAGAGGTGTTTTTTTGTGGTATTTTCTTAATAACGCTCGCGAAAGACAGGGGTTTACGTGCGCTATATAACGCCAGAAGAAGGTGAAAAAGAGCTTCAAAGATTCAGAGATACAAACGAAGAGCTTTACTTGCGACTGCATGATGAGCTACAACATTTTTTTGGTGAGTTCGTTGAGCTTACTAATACTAGGAGTTGGTATTTAGATACTAGTGACAATGATCCAATTATTAATGTCACCGGTGTTCTTAAGGATATTAAGTTGGGAGATTCTGGAATCATCATTCAACTTAGTGCAACCAGTGACGAAAAGAGTGCACTTAGTGAGTACGGAAATTACTGGTGGTATACGCCCACCAGAGAGAGCTGTATTTCTGTTATAAGATCTCTTGATCCAAGGGATAAACGCGAGCTTATTGAAGTTTCTGTAATAATAAAAGGATTTTTCAAAATACTACAACGAATAGATGATCTGGACGATCGCATACATAGTTAATAATGTTCTTTTCAAGCCTCGCTAAAGCGAGGCTTTATGTTTTTTGGTATAATATGTGTATATGAGAAAACATCTTAAAGCACTTATATTTATACTAATAACCCAGGCAGCTGGAATAATAGGATCTCTGTTTACATTAAACAGTATAGAAAGTTGGTACGCTGGGCTTGTGAAGCCTGTCTTCACCCCACCTAATTGGCTTTTTGGCCCTGTTTGGATAACGCTATATACGCTTTTGGGAATTTCCATATTTTTAATATGGGAAAAGAGAGACGATGTTCCAGAAGCAAAAAAAGCTATTAAGTGGTTTTTTGCACACCTGGTGCTAAATGCAATATGGACTCCATTATTTTTTGGAGCTCAACTTGTTTTGGTAGCTCTTCTTGTCTTGATATCAATTTTAATAACGGGTGTATATGTGCTTATTAAATTCTACAGAATAAAAAAAATAGCAGGGTATTTATTGATTCCATATATTGCATGGATAATAGTTGCCCTGTATTTGAATTCTGGAATTTATATATTGAATTAAAATAGCGCATAATTAGTTTTAGTGAATATTAAAAAATAAAAACCTTCTCTTGTGAGAAGGTTTTTATTTGGGAGATTTGATTGATTAAACCTCTGCTTTTTGGTATATTTTTATCAGTAGTTTCGAGTGCGGATAGCACATTAAAAAGGGGGATATGCGTGATATATAAAAACCCTAAATATAGAGCTTATTTATTATTTGCTTTTGCCTTAACCTACAACTTCTTTGCTGCAATTTTCTTATTTTGGCTTTTGAAATCTGGAGAATTATTTTCAGCGGCAAGGGAAGTCTTTGATTTTTTTCGCAGTGGTGGAGAGATACCTGGATCAATCGGTATGGTATGGATGGATATTAATCTTCTAGGTAGCTTCGGTGCTCTAATGTTTCTGCTTTCGGTGGTTGCAATAGCGATAACCTTTTTAGTTATTAAGCGTGTCAAATCTCTAAGTGATAATCCGGACGAACAGATTCATGAAGACTTATTAAAGCAAAAACCTCTTCGACTATTAATGATGTTGGTGTATGCAACATTTCTTGAAGAGCTTATCTTTAGGTTTTTATTTATTGGTATCGGCAGCATATTGTGGCATGGAAAAGTAGCTCTAATGGTCTTGGTTCTATTGAGCTCGATTATTTTTGGCCTTGTCCATGTATTTAATCAAAATAAAGGGCAGAGGATAATAGCTCTGACTACTCCCCAGATGTTTTCGGGGGTTATTCTTGCTTACTTTTTTTTAACCTATGGCTTTTTTGCAGCATGGGCACTCCATTTTATTTTTAACCTTGCGATAATAATACCAATATATTCGTCTTATTGGGGTCAAAATATATATTTGCGTGAAGTACAAAAAGAGGAAGAAGAAATAATAAATCGTCTTCGAGTATATAATTTTGACTTTGATCGTCTTGCGCAAGAAGGATGGAGCAAGAAAGATATAGAAACAGCTGTATATGTATATAAAAATCTTACTCAGGATGAAAAACTTCGATTGGTTGTCATGTCTAAAACAGATGAGGAGTTATACGGAGACAGTTATTCTACTGATATAGAAAATACTACCCTTTGGTAGATATCCCTTTTTTAAACCGCCTTTTGGGCGGTTTTTTTACAGAATAAAAATTTTGTGATATTATTAAGCCAGTTCTTGAAAGGAGTTGATGTGTTTGGAATCTTGATTGCTACAGTGTACACTGGGTACTTAATCGCTACTCATGGCAGCGATCCAGAATCTTGGTATCCTACTGCTACCGAATTTCTATTTGAGTGGTACCTAGCAACTTTTTTGGGTACACTTCTGTTTTTGCTTGTATTTTACATATATTCGATAGCTACTTCTAGTGATTTGGATAAGGTTAACAGTGGACTTTTTGGAGACATTGCCCGATTTTTCATAGGTAGAGATGTTTCTCTCATGGTTGCACTGCATGTGCTTTTAAGACGAGCATTTTTTACAGTAGGTGCTTATTTGATGCATGAAGCTTTTAAATATGGTAATATAGTTGATACTTGGGATGATAACTATTTAGCACTTGGAGCAGTACTCATATTGGGTAATTTATTGGTTGCTTCTCCTAGAAACAATGAAGCACATAAATGATTTTATCATCTAACTCCTCTTAAACCACCGATTGGTGGTTTTTTATTTTAATAACAATTCAGTATTAGATTTTTGTGGAAAATAAATATACAATGAATAATAGAGAGTAGATAAAATTAATATTTATAAATATGGATAAATCAAGTAAAAAATTATACCGTTCGAGAATGGATAAAATGGTGGCAGGTGTTGCAGGTGGTATTGGTGAGTATTTTAATATTGATCCGGTTTTAATAAGGCTATTATTTGTGTTACTTGCACTAGCAGAGGGAGCTGGAGTTCTGCTTTATATAATACTAATATTTATTGTTCCGAAGGCCCCAATCACTGAAAACGCAAGCGCAGAGGAAGAGGAAGAAAAATCAGGTGATCCTGTTGATGAGGTAGTAGCCGATGTTAAAGAGGGGGTACAGGAGACAGTTAAAAAAATGAAGGATAATTCTGATGTCATGTTTTCTGAAAAACGTGTTCTGGGATTTGGTGTTATTATTATAGGAATTATAGTTCTTTTGAGCGAAACTTTTCCAGTAATATTACTTGGACAAGAGATTATATGGGCAATATTAATAATACTTCTTGGATTGTTCATTATCTTTAAGTAAAATAATTAAATCTTTAAATTTATGATATCTTTTGATGATTTTAAAAAATTAGATATGCGTGCAGGAACCATTATGGAGGCAGAACACATAGAGGACTCTGATAAATTAATGAAACTCCTTGTTAATTTGGGAGATGAAGTAGGAGAACGCCAGATTATAGCAGGAATAGGCAAGAATCATGTTCCCGAAAATGTTGAAGGAAGGCAAATTATTGTATTAGTTAATCTGGAACCAAAAAAACTAATGGGCCTAGAAAGCGAGGGGATGCTTTTGGCTGCAGGTCCAGAAGAAGGGCCCGTGCTTTTAATGCCAGAAAACGAAGTACCTCCAGGAACCAAAATCAGTTAAAAAGTGAGGAATGCCTCAAACGTAAAAGCCCGACATCTGTTGGGCTTTTTAGGAAATCACCACTCTTATATGTTAAAATACTTTTATAAAAATAATCAGTAATTGTGGAGTTATGCATATACACTTTGTGTGCACAGGTAACATATATAGGAGTAGAATAGCCGAAGCTTACTTGAAGTCAAAAAACATTTCTAAAGTTAAAGCTTCTTCAAGCGGTACTAATGCGGAATATTATTCAGGCAAGATTATTTCTTCTTTTGCTACTAATGTATTGCGCGAAGAGGGCTTACTTGAATATGCAAGTAGAAAAATGAAACAAACAACCAGAGAGGTTTTAAATGATGCTGATTTGATTATTTTTATGACAAAAGAGCACTACGATTGGGCTGTAGATAGCCTTGGCTATAAAGGCGATAACTATGAAATATGGGATATAAAAGATATAGGATCTGAAGAAATTGTAAAGAGCATTAAGGCCAACGTTGATAGTCTTGTAAATAGAGAAATATACGTATGATAGGAGAATATAGAGGTCACTATGAATATACAAAAGAAATGGTAGAAGAGCTTGTAGATGCAGGTGTTTTTGGTGTGTACTATTGTGGCTTCGTAGATTATAGGGGGTATATGAATGCGCTTTATATAGGTAGTGCAGTTGGAGGCCACGGTATAAGGGGGCGATTGTTGGATCATTTACGAATAGAGCAGTGGAGCGATACCACTCACTTTGGTTTTCGTGCATGCGACACAAAAGAGACCACTTTAAAACTAGAAATAGAGGAGATAAAGAAGCATAAACCAAAATACAACAAAAAAGGTTTGCGATACATGACAAAGTGATTTTTTTGTATACCTATGATATTTTAAGTAGTATATTATCTAGTAGTTAATAGTTTTTTACTAGAGTAGCTTCTTTATGATAAAATACATACTATAAGTAATATTATAAGAGTTTAATAAAAATATGCTTACCAAGACCAAAATAGATCTAAAATCAAAAAATCAAAAAGACCAAAAATATGAAATAGAAATGGATGATTTTGGCCCTGAGAAAATGATAGAAGTTTATGACCCCGCTATAGGAATGCGAGGGTTTTTAGTAATTGATAATACGGTTTTGGGGCTTGGTAAGGGGGGTATGCGTATGGCACCAAACGTAACAAAGCAGGAGGTTTATCGTTTGGCTCGTGTGATGACATGGAAGAATGCGCTTGCCGGAATTGATTTTGGTGGCGCTAAGTCTGGGATAATATGGAATGGTGGCACAGATGAAGAGAAAAAGGCTTATGTTCAAAGTTTTGCTAGGGCTATTGAGCCTTTTATACCAAAACAATATATTGCAGCACCTGATGTTGGAACGGGGGAGAGAGAAATGCAATGGTTTGTTGAGGCAATAAATGAATTTGATGGTGCGACTGGTAAGCCAGGAACTTTTTGCAAGGGATTTTATAAAACTAAGCATTGTGGCATACCTCATGAGGTAGGAAGTACTGGGTATGGAGTAGCTCAATCAACAAAGGCTGCAATAGAGTTTATCGGAAAAGATATAAAAGATATTACCGTTGCTATACATGGTTTTGGTAATGTTGGATCTTTTGCATTCAAGTTTTTAAAGGATATGGGTGCAAGAGTAATAGCAGTTGCTGACGTGGATACTGCATTCATAGATCAGAAAGGTCTGTCTAGTGATCTTTTTGATTTAACTAAGAGCAATAAATCACTAAAGGAATACAAGGGTAATAAAATTGAAACAATGAAGCCGGAGGACCTCCTCTTGCTAGATGTGGATGTGCTAATACCAGCAAGTGTTACTGATGTAATAAATGAGGATAATAAGGAGGGTGTTCGGGCTAAAATGATAGTTGAGGGGGGTAATATACCAATGAGGGATAATATAGAAGAAGAGCTTCATGAGAAAGGCGTTTTAATTATCCCTGACTTTGTTGCAAATTCTGGTGGCGTTTTATCTTCATATGCCGAACATAAGGGCTACAGCATTCAAGAGATGTTTAGATTATTAGATGAGAAAATGGGAAACAATACTAAGAAAGTTTTAAAATATAGTGTAAAAAATGATTTAAGCCCAAGAAGAGCGGGTCTTAAACTTGCAAAAGAAATAATAAAAAACAATTCTAATAATAAATCATGACAGAGGAACAAATTGTAAGTATTGTCTTAGTGGTAATGGGGAGTATCACTGCTATTAGGCCCGATATAATGCTACGTTTTCAAGTATGGAGCCAAAGAGTCATTATGGGAGCAAAGTACGAACCCGGAGTGAGAACATATAAAGTGATGCGAATAATCGGTATAGTGCTAACATTTTTGGGTTTTCTGGCTTGGTTTGGAATATTGGAGTAAAAAAATATATAGTATACTAGCTTTAGATAGGCCCTAGAAAGCCTATTTTTAGTGCTAAAATAAAAAGTTGTTTAGGTTTTCC
>JAWWAH010000031.1:0-12260 GCA_033721415.1 Candidatus Spechtbacterales bacterium
CAAATCGACTCATAATCGACTCAAGTGCTTGAGTCGATTGCCAAAATGTCAATTTCATGGTATTTCATAAGGTAGCAAGAATCATCCCCAAGCGAAAAGGAGATTCCGCATGGCAGAAGATGAAATCATGCCCGTAGACAAGGGCGAAGAATTGGTTTTAGCAGTATTTGGCGGAGATGTATATCACTTACTCCGTGATGAGTACTTTTCATTTTGCGCGCGCGCATGGCTTGGAAGAAGGCGCTCGGGCGCTATAAAGACATGGAGTGTTTGGAAGAGAAAGTGGGCAGAAGAGGAAGGCTTGCGCGAATGCAAGGATTGCCCAAAGTATATGGACACAGACAGCGAATAAGCACATTATAAAAAACCGCTCGTACGAGCGGTTTTGTTTTAGGTACTTTTTACCTTCTTGTAAACCTACCAAATCGAGGCCTGGTTTCCGGTGGCCAGTATCTAGGCACCGTATTTACAACATGAACTCTCAGGGGTTTATTATCTATTGCCGATTCCACAAGATTTCTATTAAAAGCTTCAAGAGCGTCTTTTATTTGCAACATCAATTTCTTTGCCGGTGTTTTATGTGCTCTGTATTCAGGTTTTCTACTACTTTTTACCGTTCGTGGAACAGTAAAAATAATATGCTTTTTGTCGTCTGTTCGTACAAGATTTCCTTGAAATTCTTTGCCCAGCACTAGTGAGTTTAGCGCTTTAGCCATCTCATCAAGCAATATTTGCATCTGTGCTGGATTATATTCTAGTGTCAGCGTGCTGTTTCCATTAATAAATTTCCAGCGCCCCTCTACGAGGGCCTCTCTCGTGACATCACAAACAATACTTCTATGAATAGGTTCCTTCAATCTTTCTATTGCTTCAGCTTCTTCTGAGCCAGACATTTTTTTCATTTGTTCAACAAACTCTGTGTTATCTATCTCATCGTATCTAAAACGCATTAGAGTGCGGGATGTTTTGCCCTGTTGGGTTACTATTAGTTCAGGAGTTTGATTTGGCATGCTTTCTCCCTCTTGAGAACTACCGCCTAGGCTATCATAGAATATCACCAAACTCAAGCAAAAAACCGCCATTTGGCGGTTTGATATCTAAAAAAGAACTATTTTACTCTTAAACTGATCCCTTAATGCACATTATCGCTGTCCAGCGTGCTTGCTCCATGCTTAGCTGAGTATTTGGGCTACGAGCTCCAGGTTTATTTACTATGTGGTATACCTGGCCAGGTGTGGGGCTACTATTTTCTAATATTTCAAGAAGGGTTACATCTGTAACGAGAGCTATAGCTTTAAATACCCGAGTCAATACTTTTTCCTTGAGGCCGTTTATTAGCCCACCTCTTTGTTTGTCGTATTTCTCAATGAGTTGCGTGAATAGTCTTCGAACTGCGTTATTGTATCGACGCTTTTCGTATTTCAAGGCTCCGCATAGTGCTACAATGCACTTTTCTTTACATTCTATCTCTACTTCAAGATCAGAGTATGTTCTTAGGCTTATCATTACCTCTATCCATTTGCAGAATGTTTCTATAATGGGCTTGGTAAAGTTTCTTTCCCAAGAAAGAAGCTTGAGGTCTCTGCTGGGGTTGTAGTGGTCTTTACTGTGCTTCTCCCATTGGGATTTTGCTTCCTTGCGCACTTCATAATCGAGCTGCATTGCGCCACGAAAGAGAATTAACACAGTTGCGTTTACCTTGGGGCTGAAGTGCCCAGAAGATTTCATATTTTCAAGCAATTCTTCTGTTACTATTTCAGCGAGAGTTTTTGTATACCACTTCGCGACGCTTTCTAGGTTTTCCAAAAAGGCATCAGCTTCGATAACTTGCTCCTGAATTTTATCGAGACATGCTATTCGCATATCTTTACAGTTAACGTGTTCAAAAATATAAAAAAGATAATCTAGATCATCAACGCCTCTCAGTATGCTTCTTGGATCGTCCTGTGTTCGAGTTTTACCCTCGTCCATCTGGACCTCCTTCTCAAGGAGCTAGGTACACAGCGCTACGGCTGTCCACTGAAAATACCACAACTTTGCAAGTTATTCAATAAAAAAACCACCCATTTGGGGTGGTTTGTATTTATTAGGTACTATTTTCTTTTTATACGTATAAATTGAGTCTTTGGATCTATTTCAAGAACATCTTCCTCAATTAGTTCGCGGCATGCCGCTGCAAAGTCTAAAATATCCATATCTGCTATATCTGTACTACCTTCATTTTTTGCGTTTCGACACAGAACTAGTTTTCTTAGTTCTGTTTCCGGCGTATTCTTTAGGTAGTATAGCAGAAGCAGCTCTCTTGCTTTTTGTATTCTTTTCTCGCGCGCAGCATTTCTTTCACGCAGTTCTTTTATGACTTTATCTGATTTTTCACGAGATTGACCTAGGCTAATTCCCTGGCTAAGACCGCGATTATAGCCAAGATTATAGCAATCTTGTTTACTTAGGCCAAATAATCCCATGATGGCTCCTTTGTGTACTGATAGGAACTACACCTAATATACCCCGATGATTGTAATATTTCAATAAATATTCGCGAAGAGTGTATTGAAAGCAATAAAAAAACCACTCTAATGAGTGGTTTAAGCTAAAAAGAACTATTATTTCTTATCGCAGCCTCTGCCGCAAGTGCACTTGCCTTGTCTCGGTCTTCTTCCTGGAAAATCCCCAACAGCGACTCTGCAGTCTATCTCTATGGTGAAGTCATCGAAGCCTTCTACTGCATCCTCATAACGAACACGTGTTCCGGGGTTTAGAAAGATGCTTCTTTCTCTCGACTTGAGAATTCTTTCTCTAAGACCCATAGTTGCTAAGTACCTCCTTGGGTAGGTGCTGAAATAATAATATATAAAAATTAGTTAATTGTCAACTTCATCTTATCTTTTATTTTTGTGTTATATTAAGGCTATGCAGGTATTAATTATTTTTGCCATTTCATTAATAGGCTGGGTAACTGCTTTGGGAATATTTTTTGTAACCAGGGATGTCCCAAGAGCTTTATTTATAGCAATACACTATATAGTAAATATAGTGCTATTTGGTTTTTTGTTCGGGGTTTATTATCGTTTTTTGGGCAGTTTGTCTCCTATAATCACAACAGTGGTAGCGATGATTAGCTTCTTGTTTTTTGAATTTGTTCTTTGGGTGTTTATAGCTCCCGAGAGTGCAAGTAACTACCTTAATGTGGTAGACTGGCTAATACCAGCATTCTTAATAGTATTAACAATATATTTAACAGGAATTATAATTAATAATTAGCAATATTATGGCAAACCAAAACCAACAACAAATAAAAATGAATGCATCGGAAGATGTACTAAAAGGTGCATATGCAAATGCAATGCAAATATCGCACACAAAAGAAGAGTTTATCTTAGATTTTTTCTTGGCACATCCACCACAGGGGCAGCTTGCAAGTCGCGTTATTACAAGCCCAGGGCATGCAAAGCGCATAGTGGCAGCATTACAGCAAAACATTAAAAACTACGAAGAAAAATTTGGAGAAATTAAGGAAGCGGAGGGCCCCAAGGGAGGCAACATCGGCTTTTCGGCATAACCAATAGTTGGAAAACTTGAAGTATATTTTTTTCCGTGTTACAGTTTTCTCAAGACGCCTTGGTGTTTGAGATAGGAGGAGTCAACCTATGGCTGAAACACCTGCAGAGATGGCACAGGTACTTTTAGATCTTTATGAATCTATAGAAAAAGATATTTGCGAAAGATGCGGCGATACAGGTAAAGAGGATAAAGGAGAACCATACAATGTTTGTCCTAATTGTAGAGGAAATGGCCTTTTTCAAAGGAGGCGCAGGTATGAGACATATGCCTCCATCAATGGCCCTGCTATTGCAGAAGAATTGGTGAGTTTAACAGCTTAAGTTTAAACTTTTTATAGAGCAATATATTCAAACATCCCTCTCGGGGGATGTTTTTTACGCCCCTTTCTTTTTTATGGAGACATGTTATCCTAAGTAGAGTTGCAAGCTAATTTAAATAATATGGAAAATAAAAACGAACAAAACAAGAAGATAAAAGAACAAAATAACAATAAAGATACACTAAAAGAAGTGTCAAGCAGCGAGGAGCCTGGCAATGACGCTCTTGCTAATGTTATAGGTCCAGTTACCGAGATAGAAGATACCACCAACACAGCTAATAAAAAAAACCTACTAATAAAACAAATAGGTCTTAGTGTGTTAGCACTTCTTTTTGTGGGGGGAGCCTTATTTTCTATAATGCGCCCACAAAAAGTATTAAGTCTTCTTGAGCCGTTTGGCATTGAAACATCAGAGCCTGTTGCAGTTGTGAATGGAGATAAAATATATAGAGATGCCTTAAATGCTAGAGTTCTTCAACAGAAAAGCACATACGAAGCACAAGGAGCAGATCTTAGTGACCCAGAAACCCTAGGACAAGTAGAAAGCCAAATTTTAAATGTGATGGTAAGTGAAGAACTTGTTTTAAATAGTGCAAAAAAAGAGGGCATTACAGCAGACAGTAGTAAAATAGATGAAGAATTTAACAAGACAAAAGAAAGCTTCCCCTCCGAAGAAGAATTTAATGAACAACTTTCATCCTTCGGGCTCACTGAAAGTATGCTGCGTGAAAATATCTCAAATCAAATTATTATAGAAAAATATCTTAAAAATAAAGTTAGCGAAAATGCTGTAGCAGTTTCAGAAGAGGAGGTTCAAGATTTTTATAATCAATACAGCGGGGCACAGGAAGATGTAGAATCACTTGATGTTTTGTATTCGGATATAGAGCAGTACTTAAAACAAGAAAAAACAAATCAGGAGATTGCTCGTATAGTAGAAGACCTTAGAGAAAGTGCTGAAATAGAAATTCTTTTATAGGAGATAGAGATAATTTATAGCTAAAAATAAAAGGGGTTGCACATTGCGCAACCCCTTTTGTTGTGGTATTTTAATGGCAGTTACTTAATAAATTTAATGCAGAAAGGAAGACTCGTGTTAATGCTAGCTGCTACTAATAGTAATAGAGCTGTTGGACTTTCGCTAATTATATTTTTTATCTTTGTTTGGATTTTTCATTCCACAAAACTCAAGGGTAATGAGAATATTTACAAATCTATTACTCATAGAACAGTCTATGATTTATTGGAAAATATAAAAATGCAGACAAATATTCTGAAAAGAATTATAAAAAAGGCCAGAAAAGTGAATAATTCTAAAGATAGCGCGATTGAAAAGGATATCATAGATAATATCAAACACTGGGAAAGAATTAAGAACGGATTAGAAGAAAAAAAAGATAAACTTCGAGCTGAATTAGATCAATTTGATATCGATGATAATTGGAAAAGGTACATAGAAGAAGAAATATCAAGCACTAACAACAAGATATCAATCTGTCTAAGAAATATCGTAAGCTTAAATATGCAGCTTGCTGAACACAGAAGCAAGACCATTAAACTAGATATTAGCGAACAAGATCTAGACCAAGCTATAAATGAATTACTTGGATATACGGACGAAGACGAAGGAAGGAGTTGATATGTCGATGTACCAGCACTTTAGAAACTGCATTAGTGTCGCTTCTAATTGTGGTTCGCGAGAGGTTAACGAAGATAGGGTTTTTACTAATTTGGTAAGCTCTGAGGAGCTTGGAACCCTTTGGACTCTTGCTGTAATGGATGGCCACCGCGGCGAAGAAGCTGTCACAGAAGTTATTACCAACCTCTACCCAGAACTACTGAAAGCTCTGTCTAATAATAAGGGTGATATAGAGGCAGCACTTACGGAAGCTTTTTATGGATTAAACCAGCTTACAATGTCTATACGTGCTGGAACTACCCTTTCGTGCGCTATTATTTCTGAAAATGAATCTAAGGCTTATGTTGCAATTCTTGGCGATTCGCCAGTTATTGTAATCGGTGAAGATGGAATTACTTTAAGCCCCGAGCACAACGTTAGAACAAATACAGAAGAGAGAGAGGCTGCTGTAGCTCGCGGAGCTCTGTATGAAGATGGCTTTATCGGACTAGGAATGAATTTCATTCAACTATCTAGAGCTTTGGGAGATTGCGACCTGGGCAGAATCCTAGATAGAAATCCAGAAATATTCACTGTTGATTTGGATGCAGGAAGCGTAATGATTCTTGCGACAGATGGCATTTGGCGCTCGCGAGCCAACTACGACGAACAAGCTTTTTCCTTGACCAAGAATTTGATTTGGGATGAGTATACAGCTGATGACTTCGTTCAGGGTGCCCTCAAACACACTAGCGATAATGTTTCTGTTATTACATGGCGCAGGAATCCGTAATATGACCTCGTTGGTAATTCGGGATAAAGATATAGATACAGCAGTGTCTGTAACCTTTGATTTAGACGAAGAACTAAGCGATAAATTTCTCCATTCGTTATATTCATCAAATGCGGTTGCCTTATATAAAGGAATGAATCACCTTGCTGTTGTAACTGGCTTCAGGGAGGGATTAAAGAACGAACAACTTAGAGAGTCTTATAGAGTTCAGTTTGAGCAGGGAGTCTTGATGTTTGTAGGAGCAGTTTGGTCTGCTCTCGGCCACAGGTTGCCGACAATAAGCCCAGAATCGTTAGAGCAATTTCGTGAGAACACCAGTATCTTCGATGTCGAAGATATTAGGTGCGATATCGAAAAAATCAATAAAAAACTTGCTTTAATGATAGAAGAGATAGCACGTATGTTTTCTGATAGAGTATGCATGTGTGATATGTATGTTCTTTGCAAAGTATTAATGGATGCAGTTGAAGGTGAAAAGACACTCAGAGAGACTAGTGTAGAAGAAGTAGTACTTGCTGCTGAAAGAATATTAAGATCATAAAAACAAACCCCGCTTAAGCGGGGTTTTATTTTTTGGAATTTTGTTCATTTTTACTTCATGGGGCTTGTATAGATTTAGTCTATGTATTCCTGTGAATAGGTTTGCATTTACTCGAATAGTGCGCTGTGCTTTTACGCAGATTAGTTCCTTTCAAAAAATTAACAAACCCCTGTTCGTGGGAATACAAATCCTGATAAGTAAAACATAATTAATACTCAACGCTTAGACGCGAGTAATAAAAAGCTCTATTAGGAGCTTTTTATTATCGGCTAAGTTGGGTTATCATAAAAAGAAAAAATATCATGATTAAAAAATTACTTCTTATCGGATTACCTGTTTTAGCTGTTGTGGTATTGATAGGATTTGTAATAACTGATGGAAGGAACGGAAATAAGCAGGGAGCAGATAATACCAATAACCAACAAAACCAACGCACACAAAAGGGTATAGGCCTATCTCCTAAGAGTTTTAATGGAGCTGATTTTCGTCAATTTTTTTCAAAAGCATCAAAAGGTTCTAGTATTATTTTATGGGGAGGAACTTGGGAATCTCTAGGAGCTGAAAATTCTGCACCTCGCGTCGTGCTAGAGCTTCAAGAAGATTACAGGCATTCTTCAGCTATTGTTGTAGATGTACCAAGCGAAACACTTGCCGCACAGGTTGATTTAAGACCGCTTCTGGAGGATGCTGCAGCTTTTGCTGAAGAATACAAGCCCGCATATATGGGTCTCGGTAATGAGGTAAACTTTTATTATGATTTTTCTCCTGAAGAGTATGAATTTCGCATGCAGTTCTATAGGGATGCATACGATATGATTAAAGAAGTTTCGCCCGATACCCAGGTTTTTACCGTTTTCCAGCTAGAGAGCATGAAAGGAATGCAAGGAGGTCTTTTTGGTGGTGAAAACAACCCCACAAGGCTTTCTCAATGGGACTTATTAGAGGACGCCGAAGTATTTGATTTTATAGCTTTTACATCTTATCCAGGTTTAGTATACAAACACCCAGATGATATTCCTCAGGATTATTTTAGAGACATATTATCACACACAGATAAACCAATAGCATTCTCTGAAACAGGATGGTTTAGAGAGGGCCCGGATTCTGAATGGGAAAGCAGTGTTGAGGAGCAAGAGAGATATATAAGAAAACTCCCAAGCTTAATATCGCCAACAAATCCTAAATTCGTTACGTGGTTATTTCTCTACGATCAAGAGACGCGTCCACCATTTACAACAATGGGCCTTTTGGCTCCCGAGGATGAAACATCAGATGCATGGGAAGCTTGGCAGTTAATACGCTTGTAAAATTTGGTATTTTGTTGTAAAATATGCTCAGTACACAACACATATAGGAGGTCACCATGAGAAGAATTCTAGAAAAGATGCTCGAAGCTTTTGAGGGAGTATTTTTCCCAGCATCACCCTGATGCTCAATGGAGCATACATATTGACATATTTTTAAATTAGTGTATAGTTATATAGGTTCAAAAAGGGAGATAGCGTGACTACAGACGAATCTGAAATACCGAAGTTGAACTCAAGAAACCACAGAGTAAGCATAATTTTTTCCATTTTGCTTGCTGCTTCTATGGCTGGATGGATGATTGTATCAGCTAGTTTAGGGGCAACACCGCTATTTTGGCTATTTATCGTCTCGTATGTGTTTTTCTTGTTTGCGTGGGCTGTAGCCCTGAATCGCGAACTTATAAAGTCCTATTGATCTTTAAATGGCCCGATACACCGTGGTGTGCTCGGGCCATTATTATTTCCAAACTCTAATGAATAAAAAAAATCCTAAACAATTAAAAAAAGATATTATATTCGATGCTAATATACGTGGGCATGATTTTAAATTTCACAGCACTTGGGGTTTATTTAGCCAAGAAAAAATTGATGCTGGCTCAGAGCTTTTACTTGAATACGTTAAGGTTAAACCAGATAGTCGTTCTATAGATCTCGGATGCGGATACGGGGCCCTTGGAATTCCGATAGCAAAAATGTCTCCAAAAGGAAAAGTGCATATGGTGGACAAGGATTTTGTTGCTGTTGAGTATGCTAACAAAAACGCAGAGGTTAATAATATACCAAACGCAAAAGCTTATCTAAGCAATATGTTTTCCGAAGTTCCTGAAGATGCTAAATTTGATTTAATTGTTTCTAATATTCCAGCAAAAGTTAGCCGAGAAATGCTATGGATAATGCTTGCTGATTCAAGAAAATATTTAGTTGAGGGGGGTAGTATATATGTTGTAACGATAGCAGGGTTGAAACAGTTTATAAAAAGAAACTTTAAAGAAACATTTGGTAACTACAAAAGGGTTAAACAGGGTAAATCTCATATAGTAGCCAGTGCTAAAAAATAAAAATCTCGTTAAACGGGATTTTTATTCGGACTCTTTTTGTGGAGAACAAAAAGGTGCTTATGTGATACTATAATAAATATGAACTATATTTCTAATATAAGTGATAAAATTTTAAGTATACCTCATAAGCAGGTATGGTTTGCCTTTTTGTTTTCCGCAACATCTTTAGTTGTTTTAGGAGGTATATTTTGGATGTTTATGGAAAGAGGCTTTCACCCTTGGCTACTAGGGATTCTTTTGGTTGCGGGCATATTGTGGTCATCTATGGTTGCATTAGCCTTTCTATTTGTAGAAAAAAGCCTCCTTTATGCAATGTTTGGATTTTTATCACTTATACTTATAGTATTATTTGGATTTCAAAAAACAAATATTATAGGTATTATATTATTTATTATTGTTTCATGGTTAGCTTATAAAAGAGGTGAGAGAATGCGTAGATTTTTAGCTGAGTTTAGGCCTATTGTTATATCCATGAAGTCCATGACTATTTTCTTTACGGGACTCGCAATATTATTGGCGTTCACTTACCATAATTTTATCTTTGAGGATTATTATAAAGATGGTCTCAGGGTTTCTGGAGAGGTTTATCCTGTGGTATTTGAGCCAATAGAGCAATTTCTTGAACTCATATTACCCGGTTATGAAGAAGGCATGACAGTAAAAGAGACAGAAAATGTTATCAAGAGTAGCTTTATTGTTTGGTTTTTACCTGAAGAAATAGAAAATTCTGAAGAAGTAATCAATGAAAGTCCAACATTTTTGGATGAAGATATTTCTTCTCTGACTCTACAAGAGCTTAGTCTTGAGTGGATTAATCAAACACTAGAAAACACAATTCAACCCTATGGAGAAGTAATGCCTGCTATATTTATTGTAGGATTATTTTTTGCATTTAGATTTATGTTGTGGCCTTTTATGTGGGTATCGCTCGGCGCTTTGCTTCTTGAAATGAAACTTCTTTCATTGTATAATATACTAACGGTAAAAGAAGTAACGGTAGAAAAGGAGGTTTTATCTCTGGAATAAGATACTAATATATGGCGAATAAAGATTACTACAAGGTCCTAGGAGTGGACAAAAGCGCTTCCCAGGATGAAATAAAAAAAGCATATAGAAAGCTTGCTCATAAGCACCACCCCGACAGAGGAGGGCAAGAAGATGAATTTAAAAAAATAAACGAAGCATATCAAGTTCTATCAGATCCAAAAAAGAGAAAGCAGTATGATCAGTTTGGATCGTCGTATGAGAATATGGGTGGGCAGGGTTTTAATCCTAATGACTTCGGCTTTGGTGGAGCTGGTGGTTTTAATGTAAATTTTGAAGACATTTTTGACTTCTTTGGTGGAGCCCAGGCGCAAGGTGCTCGTCGTTCTCGCGGTAGAGACATTGAAGTAATTATTGAGATTGCTTTAACTGAAGCTTACCTTGGGGTACAGAAAAACATATCTATAGAAACAAGAATATTTTGTGATAGATGCAAAGGCAAGCGGCACGAACCTGATAGCAAAATGACTACCTGTAAGACTTGTGGGGGTATAGGGAGCGTTAAAGAAGATGCTTTTATTGGTCCGTTGTCTGTTCCTGTAAAGCGTCCATGTTCTGAGTGTTATGCAACAGGAAAGGTACCGGAATTAAAGTGTAAAAAATGTTATGGAGAGGGAGTAGTCACAGGTAAAAAGGATATAACAATAGATATACCTGCTGGTGTGATGCCAGGGGATAGGATCAGAGTGCAGGGTGCAGGTGAGGCCTCGCCGAACGGAAAGAGTGGTGATTTGTACGTTAATATTAAGCTTAAAAAATCTGGTAGGTTATCAAAAAAAGCAAAAAAGCTTTTGGAAGAATTAAAGCGTGAAGGACTCTAATATGCTAACAAATATACTAGAGGCAATAGCTGGAAATCAAGATCTAGTACTTACGTGGGATATAGTTGTAACATTAGTTATTTTTATTGGGTCTATACTCTATGCTTTTAATATAGGGCCCAAAAAGATAATCTTGCTAATTTTAAGCATTTATGGTAGTTTAGTTTTGTTGTTTTGGTTTCCATTTTTAGGGTATATTACAGAGAGAATCGAAGGCATTAATCCCGATATGGTTAGCCTAATAATTTTTAGCTTTTTTGTGCTAGTAGTGTATTATGCATTTTCTGGCTCTATGTTAAAGATTAGATTACCAAAGCCAAAGAGGGGGAATGGGCCCGTTTGGAAAACAGCACTATTAGGAATTTCTTTAGCTGGCTTGGTAACAACAATTGTTTTTTCCCAGAGTATATCTTTTCTTTTGGGAAACACTTCGAGCCTTATAGAGGAATTATTTATTAAGGATATTGCACGGTTTGGATGGTCCTTAGCACCTATAGTTGTAATAGCAATATCTAGAAAAGGGAAATAGATAGATCATTTTAAAGCAATAAATATAAAACCAGAACAAGTAATCGACTATAACGATAAAAAACATTGTCCGCTCATAGCTCAGCCTGGTAGAGGTTAAAGGTGCTTTAAGTGGCACGTTTAACGCCTTTTGGGTTGTTAAAAATTGAAAATATAGTCCATCCATATTAACATGGTAAAGGTAGATAGTTTCAAAGAGCATTATAAGCTTTTTACAAGTTAAATAGTTAGTCCGCTCGTAGCTCAGCTTGGTAGAGCAACGGCCTTTTAAGCCGCTGGTCGGAGGTTCAAATCCTCCCGAGCGGACTAACTATTGAACAAGCCACTGGTCGGAGGTTCAAATCCTCCCGAGCGGACAATGTTTTCTATATTAAAACCACCCTTTTGGGCGGTTTTTTTTGTGCTATTTTATACCCGTTGAGCCAAAGCCCCCAGCTCCACGCTCTGTAGCATCAAGATCGCTGTAGTGCTTGATTTTTTAAGGTTAGGTATAGTTGCCGGCATGAATATGATTTGCGCTATACGCATATCTTTATGCAGGTAGAATGATTTTTGTGAATAGTTTACAAGAACAACACCGGCTTCACCGCGATAATCAGGGTCTACAGTCCCCGGTGTATTTAAGATGGTAATGCCATGCTTACTTGAAAGCCCGCTTCGAAGGGCGACC
>JAWWAH010000032.1:0-12166 GCA_033721415.1 Candidatus Spechtbacterales bacterium
ACTGTATCTTTCCTTGCTCCAGGACGAGCAGCTGATATAGCATCCGCTGCTTGTACTATTCTAGCCTCCAAAGATTCATAAGGGTATTCTTCGTGGTGAGACTTCATTGCATCTATAACAGCTTGAGATACACCATATTTTTCAAGAATTTTCATTCCTATCTCAACGTGAGTTCCCTCAACTTCGTGGTCAACTGCTTTTCCAATATCATGCAAAAGACCACCCTTCTTAGCAACCGATACATCAGCTCCAACTTCAGCAGCCAGGGCGCCGGCGACATGGCAAACTTCAAGTGAGTGCATTAAAACATTTTGACCAAAGCTTGTACGGAAACGTAATCTTCCCAATAACCAAATTAGCTTTGGATCAAAGCCAACAATGCCCGCATCATATACTGCAGCTTCTCCTGCTTCTTTTATTTTTTCATTTATCTCTTCCTTAGCCTTTAGCACAGCATCTTCTATTCTTGCAGGCTGTATCCTGCCATCTGATATAAGTTTTTCTAAAGCAATTTTAGCAATATGTCTTCGCACTGCATCAAATCCTGAAATTACAATTGTTTCAGGAGTGTCATCTACAATTAGCTCAACACCGGTTAAGCGCTCAAGGGTACGGATATTTCTTCCTTCTTTGCCTATTATGCGCCCCTTTATATCATCATTGGGGAGATCAACTGTCGATGTGGTAACATCCTGTGTCTGGCTTGAAGCATAGCGCTGCAAAGCAGAGACAATGATTGTTTTTGCTTTTTTATCAAGCTCATCTTGCCCATACTTCTCTAGCTTCATTATCTTATCGTATAGTTCTTGTTCATATTCTTTTTCAAGTCCTTCTAAAAGCTGTTTCTTGGCAGATTCCTTGGACAAACCAGAAACCTTCTCCAGCGCTTGGAGTTTCTTTTGAGCAAGCTCATCAATTTTTTGTCTAGTCGCCTTTATCTCGTCTATACGACGACTTAGGTCTTTGTTCTTTTTCCTTAATCGAGAATCTTTTTTATCTAAATCCTCTTCTTTGGTTAGTAAGCGTTTTTCTAGTTGTATAAGGTAAGAATTTTTTTCTTTTTCCTCTTTTTTGGCTTCTTCTAGAATCTTATCTGCAGATTCTTTCGCCTTTTCTACTATCTTATTGGCATCTTGCTTAGCATCTGAAATTATCTTGTTTAATTTCGCTTCTGCTGTCCCTTCTTGTTTTTTTGCCAGTATTTGACGAATAAGATAGCCCAATGCTACACCCATAGCAACCAAAATAACGCCCATAACGGTCGTTGGTGCTTCTAACATGTTTTTTTGTTGAATTATTTATAATGTAGATCACGGTAATTGCTGACTTAATCGGCCATTATAGACCTCTAGTTTGTCATCATTCACTGTTAAGTTCGTGATAACTAAAGAATACCAAAAAAGATACAGTGTGTAAAGATGTGATATTATATAAGTATGAGCAATAAGAATAACAAAAAACTAATTTTGGTCGTTCTTGATGGTTGGGGTGTAGCCCGACCACAACATGGAAATGCTATCGGGAAAGCTAAAACTCCCACAATGGATATGATAGAGCGCTCTTACTATGCGCTAACTCTTCAGGCATCCGGCATAGGAGTTGGGCTACCTTGGGGCAGAGAAGGAAATAGCGAAGTTGGCCATATGAATCTGGGAGCAGGAAGAATAGTATACCAATATCTACCACGAATAGTTGAAGCTATTAGAGATGGCTCCTTCTTTCAAAATGAAGCACTAAAAGGTGCAATGAATTTTGTAAAAAATAACAACTCCACCCTGCACATAATGGGCCTCCTTTCTTCGGGAAATGTTCACAGCTATATAGATCACCTTTACGCCCTACTAGATATGGCAAATAAAAATGGGATACAAAAAGTAGTCTTACATCCATTTACTGATGGTAAGGATAGCCCGCCCCACGAAGCAACAACATTTCTAAAAAATCTTCGAGATAGAATGAAGAAACAAGGAACTGGAGAAATAGGCACTATTGTAGGCCGTGCATATGCAATGGATAGAAATAACCATTGGGATCTAACCCAAAAAACATATGAATTATTGACTCAGGGCAAGGGCCAGAAAACAGAAGACCCTATATCTTATCTTGAAAATTCATACGAAAAAGGCTTAACTGATTTCGATATAGAGCCAGGGGTTGTGTACAAAAATGAAAAGCCTATTGGGTTAATAGAGGAAGGTGATGCTGTAATATTTTTTAACTTTAGGGAGGATAGTGCACGCCAAATAACAAAATCATTTGTGTTAAGCGATCAAGAATTTTCAGAATTTCCTAGAAAAAAAATACCTAACATTTTTTTTGTAGGAATGACCGAGTACCAAGAAGATCTTCCTATAGAGGTTGCATTTCCTCCTCCGAAGATAGATATGCCCCTTGCAGAGGTTATTTCAAATGCAGGCTTAAAGCAGTTACATATTGCTGAAACCGAAAAATACGCGCATGTTACATATTTCTTCAATGGACAAAAAGAGTCTCCTTTAAAAAACGAAGATAGAATACTTGTTCCATCTATGGGAACCCCTCACTACGACGACTTACCAGAAATGCAAGCCTACAATATAACTCAACAAATAATGAAGTATATACGAGAATATGACTTCTTTCTTATCAATTATGCTAATGCAGATATGCTTGGGCACACAGGAAATTGGGATGCTGCATTAAAAGGAATAGAAGCAGTAGATGCAAATATATCTTCCTTAGTTAAAGCGGTCGAGCAACTAGACATGACAATGGTTATCACCGCAGATCATGGTAATGCTGAGGCAATGATTAATTCACGTACGGGCGCTATAATAACGCAACACAGTATTAATCCAGTACCATTCTTTATCATAGGAAATGAATTCAAAACAAGAAACTATGATCATCTTTACAATGGAAAACCACAAGGAGTACTTGGAGATGTTGCCCCAACTGTTTTAAAAATTATGGGCATAGATATACCTCCTGAGATGACAGGCAAACCATTAATATAAAATAGACACTACTTACCATAACCAAAAAAGCGGTAGGCAATGCCTACCGCTTTTTAAAATGTATATTTATTATCTTATTTCTTTTTTGCCTTGATGATGTTATCTATCACTCCATATTTTTTTGCCTCCTCTGCAGTTAACCAAAAATCTCTATCTGTGTCGTTCTCTACTGTTTCTATTTTTTTCCCAGTATGTTCTGATAGTATTTTATTCAAACGTTGCTTTGTGTTCATGATGTGACGAGCTGATATTTCTATCTCTGAAGCCTGGCCTTGTGCACCACCCATAACTTGATGCAACAAAACTTCTGAATTAGGTAACGCACTTCTTTTCTTGCTTGCTCCACCTGCCAGAAGCACAGCTCCCATAGAAGCTGCTATTCCCACACATATTGTAGCTACATCATTTTTAATATGCTGCATAGTGTCATAAATGGCTAAACCAGCGGTAACGCTTCCCCCGGGACTATTAATATAAAGTTGAATATCCTTTTCTGGATCCTGACTCTCCAAGAATAAAAGTTGTGCAATCACGGTATTGGCCATTGAATCAACTATAGGCCCACCCAAAAATATTATATTCTCTTTAAGTAAGCGTGAGTATATATCGTAAGCCCTCTCTCCCCTATTTGATTTTTCTATAACTGTTGGAATTAAGTTCATCCCGTTTAGTGGCAGGTCGCGGTCAACATTTCGTTTCCCGTCTGCCAATTTACTACTTATGTTTTATGTTTGAATGCCCGTTTTATTATATATGCCGTGACCGCGGCTACTAACGGGATTCATAAGATTATAATGATACGACCATGACTATGAATCTTTTTTATCATCGCCATCGCCATCTTTATTACTATTATTGCCTTCGAGCAATTCAAAAACCTTTTCGTTTCTCATTATACCATGTATGTATGACCTAAGACGCTTAGGATCTATTGCTTTTGCTGCCTCTTCTGGACTACCAAACCTTAACAGATATTTATTTGCCTCTTCCTCAATCTCTTTATCCGACGGAGAAACATTTTCTTTGTCGCCAATAGCTCTTAATAATATGCCTGCAGAAACTCTCTCTTTTGCTTTATCTTTCCACTCTTCTCGAATACTTTTTAGATCCTTCTTAACATTTTTCAAGTATTGATCAATCGTCATATTCATCTGTTCTATTTGTTGTCGTAACTCTTGCTCCATTTTATTTAACTCTTCTTCCATAAGAGATTCTGCAATAGGCAGTTTTACTTTCTCTCTTATCTTTTCTAGGGTCAACAATCGCAATCTTTGTTTTTCTTGTTCTTCTTTTTCTTTTTCAAGGCCTTCTTTTATGCTTTTCTTTAGTGCGTCTAAATTATCAAATCCTCCTATATTTTTTGCAAATTCATCGTTTATCTCTGGTAAGCTCTTTTCAGCATCTTTTTCTTCACCAGAACCCGTGGCTCTAGACCTTTGAAGCCACTTTAGAGCATCTTCGACCTCTTTGTCCTCCACAATAATATCTCGTTTTTCTTTCTCGCGCACTTTTTTCGCTATACTTTTATAGTCCGGAAGTTCGAGATCAGGCATTACAGGTATTTTAGCCTTAAACTCTAACACCTCAAATGGTACTGATTTTGAAACACTAATTGATGGTCTCCCAATTGCTTCTATATCTTTTTCCTCTACCACCTTCCAATATAAATCCTCTATAGCTTCCGGTAGCGCCTCCTCCCAAACAGCGTCCTTGCCAAGTTCTTTTTCTACCATAGTTCGAGGTACTTTTCCTTCTCTAAAGCCTTTAACCTTAAGATTTTTTCCCAGGCGTTTTGCTGCCGAATCAAGATATTTTTCCATATCTTCTGAATTTAGTGAAATTATAGCCTCCACTTGAGCTTTGTCTAAATTTTTGATTGAAACATCCATAGTGCTTAAATAAATAAAATTATTAATAATAAAGAAAATACTGCTGTTGCTTTTAATGCAGAGCCTATCATCATAGGCACTGTGTCACCATACTGATTAATCCCATAGCTGTCAATGGTTGAACCTTCTTCTTTGTTTATATGTCCGCCCTGATGCTGGAGAAGAGCTGTAAATCCCCAAAATCCAGCAAGTAAAAGCTCCCCCCCCAAGAAGCCAGCAAAGCCCTCTCCTCTTAAAATTGATGCTGCTACAAGCGGAAAGACAAACATCAAAAACACTGGGAGCATAATAGCTCTGGTAATATACGAGGTTATCCTTCTTGTTACTGCAACATAATGAGATTTTTCAATTCTTTTTCTTTCTTTGTTACTCTTGCGAGAATTCTCCCTTAGGATAGAATACATTCTTTTTCTAGCATAAAACATGCCCGTTATGGTTCCATATAAACCAATCCCTCCCAAAAATAAGCCTACGAAAATTATCGGGCTATCCAATAAAAGCTCTATCTCTGGGAAGTTAACAGCGAATGATCTTTGATATAAGTAAAAATAAATCAAACCCGTAAACAAGGCACCCACAAAAAAGTAAGTTGCGGCACCATCTCGCATAAACGCACTTATATTATTAAGCTTCTGTATTATTCTTTTTCTTTCTTCAGCCAAGTCTGCTATATCTACTATTTTATTTACACTATCTGAGACCGAGCCCAAAATACTTAAAGCTACATAGAGTGGAGCAAGAGCTACTATGCTTGAAGCATAAAGACCTACACCGTATAGCCCCGTCAAGAGAAAGCTTGAAAAAAAACCAAACATAAAGAAAAAAACAACAAGTGAGTAGCTTAAACCTATATTAAACTTCTTTAAACTGTAGAAATGATGAAAAATAGCTACAAATCCAGCTGATAAAAATCCTGCTGAAACAGTAAACCAAAGTGCAAAATTATTATATTGAAAACCGCTACTCATAACCCATAAAATAACTGGAAATGCTATTAGCGAAGCTAACACAACCGAACTCATTACTGTAAACAGAATATTTTTAGAAATATTAACAGTTGCACCTGTTTTAATAAGCTTGCCACTTATGGTTGTAGAAATAAAACCAACACCAATCATCATTAGTGGTAAAACAGCAGCATTAGCATTACCAGGAAAGGTAAACGCAGCTACTAATATCGCACCTAAAACACAAAGAAATATGGTTTCAGCTATATCTGTTAGAACCCCCATGCCATGCCGTAAATTGTGAGCCACTAAATCCACTATAACTCCAGGGTCTCTTGATGCTCCCTTCTCTTTCGGGTCAGAGGATTCGCCAAACATATTTCTGTTTTCAAAAATAGCCTTGGCATAAAAATCTACTCCAACCTTAATAAATAAAGCTGCCAAAACCCCTCCTAAAGCCAAGCCTATCAACCCCTCTGCTGGCGGGGCGAACGATGAATAGTATGTAAAGACAACAAGCAATACAGCACCGGATATAAAAACTCCCAAAGCATTACCACCCTCAAATACTGAATGGAAAGCATCAATTAATCCCCTTGCAGAACGATCAGCAAGACGTGCATTTAGGCGCATCATAAAAAATAAAACAAAGTGTGCTATTGCAATAGACGAAAGAATGCCCAAAAAGAACCCGCCAATCGCTATTTGAGAAAAAGAAAACACTCCTACTAAAAAAACTGCAACCAATATAGCTGCTAAAATTATTGCAAAATAAATCTTATAAACATGGGCTCCAGCAGCTCTGTATAGCTTATTTGCAAGAGCATTTATTCTTATGTTTTCAGCTTGTGCGCTAAGATTTCTTTGAACGTAATACACGCCAAATATAACCGCGCCTAAAGCTACAAACATTGGAATTAAAGAAAGTGTCATATGGTATTAGTAATATTGAGGATATTATTCCTATTCTTCCTCCTCTTCTTCTTCATCATTTTCCTTTTCGCTATCGTCTTCTTTTTTGGATTCTTCGGTGCTTACTTCGTTATCCTCTTCTGTATCTTTTGTATTTTCTTTTTCCTCTCCTTTGTCATCACTCGCCTTTTCTGCATCATTATTTTCACTTTCATCAGATTCTTCAGATTGCTCTTCCTCGTTGTCAGAACTTTTCACTTCTCCTGTCTCCTTGCTTACTATATCTATCTTCCATCCAGTAAGCTTTGCAGCTAAACGCACATTTTGGCCATCTTTTCCTATTGCAAGAGAAAGCTGATCTTCGGCAACAAAAACCTCTGCCCTATTATTGTCTGCTTCTACATCTAATACGCGTGCGGGGCTTAAAGAATTAGCTATGAATACTTCTGGGTCTTCTGCCCACTCTATAATATCAATTTTTTCTCCACCTAGTTCTTGTATCACAGCTGATACCCTAGTTCCTCTCTGGCCTACGCATGATCCAATAGGATCTATACCCTCTTCTGTAGAAACTACTGCTATCTTGCTTCTAGCACCTGCTTCACGAGCAAGAGCCTTTATTTCAACAGTTCCTGCTGTAATCTCAGGAACTTCAAGCTCAAACAAACGAGACAACATCTTAGGATGTGATCGAGACACTAAAATCTGAGGTCCTCTTGGGCCTTTCTCTAAAGATACAACGTACAGACGCAATCTCTGCCCTACTCTATATCTTTCTCCTGGAATCCTATCTTTTGCTGTCATTATTCCAGTTGTTTTGCCTAAGTCAAAAAATACAGTGTTACCTTCTACT
This sequence comes from Candidatus Spechtbacterales bacterium, assembly GCA_033721415.1. GTDB lineage: Bacteria > Patescibacteriota > Minisyncoccia > Spechtbacterales > 2-12-FULL-38-22 > JAWWAH01. The sequence continues at coordinate 7,598 of JAWWAH010000032.1, forward strand.
CTTTGAACAATTCCACTAACTATTCCGTCTACTTTATCCTCAAATTCCTCATAAACCGCATCTCTCTCTGCTTCTCTTATTCTTTGTATAATTACCTGTTTTGCTGTTTGTGCTGCTATTCGACCAAAATCTTCTTGAACTTCAACATCAAATCTAACTACTCCCTCGAGCTCTGCATCTTCATCTATTTTCTTGGCTTCATCGAGCATTATGTGTTTTTCCTCATTAAACCGAACTTTTCTTGGTGTATCCTCGTCTTCTTGGTCATGTTCAATTACCTCCCCTCTTTCTCTAGCTGCCTCTTCTTCAGCTATCTCTTCATCAGACTTTATCATTGATTCATCTACAACTATTTTTTCCTGCCAAATATCAAATTTACCAGTATCAGGATCCAGCTTAGATCTTATAAGTTGGCCCTTTTCGCCATAATCTTTTTTATAAGCTGCGGCAATAGCCATTTCAACGGTTTCAAGGATTTTATCCTTACTTATGCCTTTTTCTTCTTCTATCTGCGAAATAGCAGAAGTGAAGTTTTTTAAATCTATCATAATTTTTTTCACTTCGTTCAAAAAAATTCATACGAATTACGAAACTGTACTAAGTTACGAAAATATTTTTCATACATCCTGGTCTTTTCGTTATTTTTCGTACTTTCGTAAGAAGGTGAACGATAGTGAGCTTATTTAATAAAAAGAGCCCGTTCTTAACGGACTCGTAAGCTTATCTTGTCTAGATAAAATAAGTATATCATCAGATATATGTTTGTGTCAACCTTTTCACTGCTTGTGAAGGCCCAGAATTGTGCGTAAAAAAATATCTAGTATGATATGGCATTTTTATAATAGCGCACATGTGCATTGCGAGTATTATGATCTATCTCAACAGCAGCTAAATCTATACTGTATTCAACATCTTCAGGATATCCATTTTCAGTTAAATAGCTTGCGCAAGCTTTAATTAATTTTTCTTTCTTGCTTGCGGTAAAATGATCTTCTGGCTTAAAGTTATCTTTGTGTTTAGAGTTAAGAGCTTTTACCTCTATAAAGATAACTTTTTTACCTTTATGAGCTACTATATCTATTTCTCCCCAAGGCTTATTGTAATTACGCGCTAAAAGTTTCCAACCCATGCTTTTAAGGTATCTTTTTGCAATTACATCCTCTGCAATCTGCCCCGTTGATTTAGAATTTAACATCTACAATACAATACCCTATATACAGTCAAAAAACAATGATTATCGATACTGGATATATTCCTAGCTAAGCGCTGTAAGTAAAACCCATCCAAACAAGACCACACCATAACCTAGCGTTGCATATATAATTATGTTCTTTGCTGTAGCGAGTGCGGCAGGGTTTCCCATACTAGTAAACATTTTCACACCTGCAAAAACATATGCAGCAGCTAATATTGGAGCCAGTATTGTCAATAAAACTCGTGTCATGTCTGCTAAGCTATTTATTAAACCACTCCTTGGCTCTGTTATTTCGTCTTCAATATCCTCTCCTTCTCCTGTTACAGGAGGTAAACAATCTGGAACTATTAGTGGGTCTACCTTTACTGCCTCAAATGCAGAAGCGCTTTCTGGGGCTGGCGTTTTTTCTGCTATTAACTTTGCGTTATGAAGCTTAGCAGGAGTATCAGGAGGGTTGCATGTTTTATCGTTATCATCACCAGCTAAGTACGTGTGATCAACTTCTATCTCGTCTTCAGATAAACCAATACATCTATAGCCGTTGGAGTTAACAGCGCACGCTCCCGAAGAAACAGTAGGTAAAGCGCCACATGCAGCCTCTGTTTCACTTATACTCTCTGATGTATTACTACAGTTCCACCATATATGGTAAGAAGAGTCACCCCATCCTCCCCAAGGTTCGTTTATTGTTATTTTTGCGGTAAGCGTGGTGTGAAGAGGCTCCTCCCCAGAAGCAGGTTCTGCGGTAATTGATGCGGTTATTTCTGGGAGGAAGCATGCATCACTTTTACAACCATATTCACATTCCTCTTTTAGCCTATCTTCCCTTAGGGAATCTGTTGTACAAATATCTGTTGATAGCGAACAACCATTAATAGCCACTCCTCTCTCCTCCCAGACATCCCCAAAAGGTTCTGTTTTGCAATAAGGGTCCCAAGCTCCCTCTTCTCGCTCTATACCGCAGAATTCTTTCTTGTCTGTTCTTTCTCCACATTTATTAAACCAGTATATATCATCACCATCCCCATCAGAGTCTACATCTACACATTGGTATGTATTACGCTGCGGCGCGCATGGGTCAATACATTCACTATTTTCACAAACAAAATCGCCCTCACAACTCAGGTAAAGAGCTTCTGCGCTACCACAAGAATCAAACCAATAAATATCATTCCCTTGGCAAGAGAGAGAGTCTTTGGATGTACACTCAGGCTCCACAGGATCCTGCTCAGCATATACATTAATATAGACAGTCCTACCATTAACAACATTAACCAGTAAGGATGCATCCCCTCCCGATACGCTAGAAAATGACTTGTTTCTGCTTGTGGTGCCCGCACTGCTAAAATAATCCCAGTGTATCCAGTCATATCCATCTACGTTATTGAAAGTAAGTTTGTGCGGATTATGACTATCCCCACAACACCACTCTCCAAAGTCAAAGCATGACCCCGATAAAGATTTTGTTTTAAGAGCGCAACCACTATACCCGTATGCCCCAGAGCCATCTTGTGTCATTGAGGAGCTTGTATCTAGTGAGTATGGCCCTGCTCCGGAATCTGTCATGTAAAGCGTTCTCGCTACCACTACGCCTCTCTGATTACTATTTCCTGTATTTATTTTCCGTTTTATAGAACAACTTCCAGCGTGATTTGATTGTGTTCCATGAACAGCGCTAGCCGTGTTTGAAAAATTTAAAAACGATACATTTTGCCCATCTGCAACCTGCACCTTTAATACTCTTTGAGTCTCTAACCATTCATCTCGTGTAAGTGCCTCACCATTATGAACTTCGGTTACGTTCAAGATAACCCACATTCCTGGCTTCTTTATTTTTTCATGCTCATCTATTAATTCTGGGTAAGCTGCATCCTCTGGATTCTTCAAGTAAGTCATCTCGTGGAGATACGGGCCAACCAAAGATGGCGTATCAACTTCAAAAGCTTTATGAAATGGGCTCTCTTTCAGGTCTTGAGGCAAAAAACTTCCGTCAAAAATAACCTCTCCGGTCAACGGCCAACCTGCAAACTCCCAGTGAGTTGGCGATAAACTAACATCTTCTTCTACAATATTCATTGCCTCTTCGAATGTTATCTCCCCAGCCTCTAATCTTCTTTCTAAATCGTTGACTACGCTGTCAGCATATCTGCGCTCTTGTCTGTTTACCTCTTCTCTCCCTCTCCTAATACGCTCCAATTCTTCTTCAGAGAGTGCAAAATCATCTCCAAAATACCTATCAAATCTAACTGTAATATATTGCAACGAACGCCTTGTTATCACCTCATTATATACCTTGTCGCGTAAAACCTGTATCTCAGCATTTTTTCTAGACTCAGGGGTGTTTTCTATATCTAATTCATCTATTTTCTCACTTATATCGCTATCTGAAACAGTAATACCCAGCTCTTCTGCTTTTTGCTTAAGTAGTTCCCCCTCTATTAAATAGTTTAATACGTCCTTTTTAAGCTCCTCATCTATGCTATTTGCATCTTTACCCGGTGCCGCATCGCTCAAAAGGTCTTTGAATTCACTTGCCATCACGTTTTTATCTCCAACTTTTGCAACAACACCCTCCTCTAAAGCTGGTGGACTTGTTTGTTGGATACTTAGGACCCACCAGATAAGACCTGCTGTTAAGAGAACTGCAATAATAGAAAATATAACTTGTTTTTTATTTGTATTCATAGTTTTTTAAAAATAACTTTATTGCTTGCTGGATATTATATTTTAGTCGAAAGACTTTATACGTTTCTCCAATAACCCAAAATTATTCAATATAACCTTGTTAGGTTTTTAATTTTATACATATTTTTTTATTGCCCCAGCTATCTTATCTATTATATTAATTTTAGCAAAAAATTGTTTTATTTTTTCAAAAAATCCAACGGGGTTAACCTCGTCGTAATCTGGTAGTGGTAGTCTTACATTAATAAGTCCCTTTTTGTAGCATATACCGGAGCCTGAATTTGGATCTGCTGCTAGGTCGCTATCCGTTATTTCAAGACGTACATTCATTGGTCCCGTATTAGGGAATATAATATTAGGACCAGGGTGCGTTTTATCTGTTCCATTTTGATACCATGAAGGTTCATTTACGGGATATGGTATGTACCACTCGCGAGTTGTCAGACCAGATGCATCTTCCCACGAACCAGTTGTAATATTAAATGCGGTAGATATATCCGAAAATATAACGGTTTCATCATCAGCGGATGGCTCTATGGGCGCCCATGTAAAATTAGGCCTAGGGTATGGGTGAAGAGACGTTGTGAAAGCATCGGGAATAGTGTCCCCATTAGGATCATACTCAACCCAATTACTTTCTTGGTCTGTTATATCCCATGTTTTTAATCTCCAGTAATAATTAGAAGCAT
>JAWWAH010000033.1:0-12102 GCA_033721415.1 Candidatus Spechtbacterales bacterium
ACCATCATGGGTAGTAGTTACAGAACCAGAAGGAGTAAGGTCACCTTCTGTTAGCCCTGCCCCAGCAATACCGGCATTTTCGTTATACCACTGCTTAATCACAGAAACATTTTGCGTAGCCCACGCCTCTTCCCAAGAATTCGACCCGCTGGTGCTTGTAGTCGTAAACGTCTTCTGGCTGCTTACAGCCAAATTCCCTGCAGAGTCCTTGCTCTTTACTTTGTAGTAGTAAGTAGTGTTCTCTGTAAGGTTTGAGAGGTTAATGGTATGGCTAGTCTGCATTGTTGTAACAAGCGGAGTGTTTGTTCCTAAGCTTGTTGTAGTTCCAAATTCTACTTGGCTATCTGCTTGTTCATTGGTTGTCCAAGTTATTGTGGCCGACGAACCCGTTATACCGGATGCGTTAATGTTTGAGATTGTTGGAGGAGTATTATCGGGTTCCGTACTTCCATCCAAAACCGTGTTATTTTCAAAAATATTACCTGGACAAGTACTGCACCAGCTGTGAATAATTCTAAGTACATGTTTTGGCTCATCTGGATTACCTGTTCTATCAATTAAATTATCTCTAATAACTACATTATGGATCTGATCGCCATATGTTTTATTTGCGCCCCCTATTAACGCGTATGTTCCTTCATCTAAAAGGTTTTCAGATATAAGAACGTCAGATATAGGTGCATGGGAATAAAGTGATATAGCTGAAGATGTTGAGCCTGCTACATAATTGCGCATAACTTCTATATTTGTGCCACCATGACTAGACATCCCCGTATTATGACTACCGAGCCAGGTCTGAATATCATCAATGAAACTATAAGAAACTTGTGTGCCATCTCTTAAGCTAATCCCGCCAGCATGACCCCGAATATGGACTCGAGTAGCCTTTAAGCCACTACCATAAGCTTGAATTGCTCTGAGACAGCCCGGATCAGAACCTTCGGCACAACCAAAGCCTTCAATTGATACATTTTCTATAGTCAGATTAGTTACTTCTGAGCTATGAGTAAAAGGCACATAAATAGCATACCAACTACCGTCAGAAACAACTTTCGTGTTTTTAACTATTACATTACTATGCACTACTTGAATACTGCCACTAACAAGCAAGCCTTCAATAATTTGACCATCATGGGTAGTAGTTACAGAACCAGAAGGAGTAAGGTCACCTTCTGTTAGCCCTGCCCCAGCAATACCGGCATTTTCGTTATACCACTGCTTAATTACAGAAACATTTTGTGTAGCCCATGCCTCTTCCCAGGAATTCGATCCGCTGGTGCTTGTCGTAAACGTCTTCTGGCTGCTTACAGCCAAATTCCCTGCTGCGTCTTTACTCTTTACCGTGTAGTAGTAAGTGGTATTCTCTGTAAGGTTTGAGAGGTTAATGGTGTGGCTGGTCTGCATTGTTGTAACAAGCGGAGTATTTGTTCCTAAGCTTGTTGTAGTTCCAAATTCTACTTGGCTATCTGCTTGTTCACTGGTTGTCCAAGTTATTGTAGCACCCGATGTTGTGATGTTTGTTGCTTGAATATTAGAGAGTGTGGGAGGAGTAGTATCTTGAGCTGGAGCAACTTCATCAATCATTGTATTGCCTGAATAGGTGGTGAATAGATCACTCCCGGTTATAGGTGCTGCCATGGCGCAGTTCGGGTGGTACTTTTTACCGTAGATATTGTTAATCATTCTGGTTCTAGTTGTGCTGTCAGCATACGTTTTACCTCTAGCAAAATTAAAACAATAGTAAGCATTTGCGGTATTAAGGATATTCTCCTCTACAAGCACATTGTCAATCGGATCATTGGCATAAAGAGATATCGCCGAAGAGTTGCCATCTTCAGCATGATTTCTTCGTATTATAGTATTTGAACCCCTAATAGACCCCGAGGTGTTATGCGAGCAGCCTGATGGGCTGCCGTGCTTATTACAAAAATAGTATAAGTCATGAAACCAATTGTATTCATAAGTAGCCCCGCTATAGGCGTGGAATCCAGCTCCAAAATTAAATATATTAACATTGCGAACAATGACTACATTTGTTTCTCCATCACCTGCAGACAAAGTAAAACCAACTGCAGCATTGTTGGTGCCATCAATAGTACCATATTCAATGATACTATTAACACCTCCCCCATTAGCTGCATTAACCGCATATCCGCCCCATTCTGTATCAGAGAATGTAGGATTTTTTATGTAAAATCCACGAACAGTTACATTAGATACCCCATCCAAGGTAAACCCTATATGATCAAATTTAACAGCCTCGATCAACCATCGCCCAGACACAGGATCAAATGACACATGGCCGTTACCCTCGTGAGTTTCCAGCCAGGATTGAGTAATAAAGGTTTTATTGTACGAAGGATGACCGTTGGTCGGCACCGACCAAAGATCGGACTCTTGATAACCCAATGCTTGATACCCTGTATTAGCCGCATACCATGCATCTATTTTAGCCTGATCACGAGAATCCCATGCGTCTTGCCAAGATTGAGGTGTTGGTGTTGGAGTCGATGCGCTTGTAGTCGTAAACATATTCTGGCTGCTTACAGCTAAATTCCCTGCTGCGTCTTTACTCTTTACCGTGTAGTAATAAGTGGTGTCGGCTGTTAAGCTCGAGAGGTTGATAGTATGGCTGGTCTGCATTGTTGTAACGAGAGGAGTGTTTGTTCCTAAGCTTGTTGTAGTTCCAAACTCTACTTGGCTATCTGCTTGTTCACTGGTTGTCCAAGTTATTGTAGCCGACGAACCCGTTATGCCGGATGCATTAATGTTTGAGATTGTTGGGGCAGTATTATCAGGCGCCGTTGATGCCCATGTAGGGTCGCTAGTATCAGAAGATGATGTTGAGCCCAATGTTCCATTCCTAGAGTTTCCTGATGAATCCCCTATTGTTTGGCCTGTCCCTTCGTTGAATTTATAATATGCAAAAAGTCCTGACTGAGAAGATAGCTCAGAACTCATTGAGTTTTGTATCTGAGTTTGAGTCCTTGCGGTATTCCATATTCTTACATCATCTACCTGACCTTTCCAAAAGTTTGAAGAGTCAGGATTTGCTCCTATCCATACGGGAACTGTGTTATTTGTGCTTAATGTTCCAGTTTTACTTGCAGAACCTATTAGTGTTCCGTCTTTATATAGTTTCATCTGGCTTCCGTCGTAGGTGGCTGCTACGTGCGTCCATGTGTTTGTAGATAATGGGCCTGATGAAGCTATCAGGGTGCTTGTTGTCCCATTAGTTTTTAGACGAAAACGAATGCGAGTTTCTCCTGATTGCTTTATGGTGCTTATCATCCAATAGTGGTCTTGTTCACTTGTGCTTGTAGCCTTAGAGATAATACGGCAATCATTATAGGTTGCACAGTTGGCAAAGTTATCAGACTTTACCCATGCCTCAATAGTTAAAGCGCTTCCCGATATATCTAGATTAGGAAGAACAACTCTATCGTTTGTACCATCGAAAGTTAAATAACTTTCTTTAGGAGAGGCTGCCTCTGCTTCGTTTGGCCACGTTAAAAGGCTTGTTGTGATAACAGTGGTTAGTGCTAAGATTGAAACCACTAATGAAATTATTGTTTTCTTTTTCATATTGCTAAAGATTTATTATTAACTGAAATCAACTCCGAATACTGTTTCAGCGTTAGCGGTAGTGTGCTTTTCTACCTCGCTTATATCTACTCCTTTTATTTCTGCTACTTTCTCTGCTACATACTTTACACTAAGTGGAGTATTTCTTTTTGAGCCCTTTTCTTTTTCTTGAGGTGGTAAAAGATAGGGAGAATCTGTTTCTAAAACCATGCGCTCTAAGCGTGTGTTTTCTACAACATGGGGTAAAAAATCTAAAATATATATTAAAGCGTTAAATGCAATGTAAAAGCCCATGTCTACAAATTGCCTCATCTGTTTTGCGTTACCTGTGTAGCTGTGTACGATACCCGGTATTTTTGTTTCTGATATTGGATGATTCTTTACTATTTCCAGCATATCGTCGTGGGCAACTCTGCAATGTAAAATAACTGGCTTTTTATTGTCTAAGGCCATGTCCAACTGTTTTATAAAGTATTCTTTTTGAGTTTCTATATAAGCTTCTTTTTTTGCAGTTGTTTTTGGTTTTCTCCAGTAATCTAAACCTATCTCCCCCACTGCAACTGTTTTTGGAGATTTTAAGAGTTCTTCGTAGGCATCGCGATCAAATTCTTCGGGGCGAACTTTTAAGATACCTCCGGTGTCTTTCTCAAACTGGTCAGGGCGCGTGTAAGCGAGGTGTATAGGGTGTAGGCCTACCGCAGCCCACGCATAGGGTGAATCCCACTCCTCAGCGAGCTTAACGGCTCTACGGGAGGTATCTATCTGCGAACCCGGCATCACAACAGCAACACTGTTTTTTACGGTGTTTTCAAATAGCTCTTTTGATTCTTTTTTGTAGGCGTTAAAGTTTAAGTGTCCGTGTGTGTCTACTAACATAGTTTTTGTTCGCTAAGGCTCACAAACAGCAACAAGGGACAAGAAACAAGGTTTTGAGTTTTTGGTTTTCCTTGTCGCTGGTCTCTTGTCTCTGAACGAGGCGTTAGCCGAAGTTATAATCGAGGGAATAAGGCATCTCCCTTTTTGAAGTTAAATTCCCACTTGTCTTTATTTTCTAATTTTATACCGAGTTGATTTGCAGCTTCTTGTGCTGATTCCGGAATTATAGGAGTTAGCATCCAGGCAATATATGCAACTATTGTTGCTGCACTTGCCATTTCTTTTTTAAATTGTTCTTCGTCTTTATCGGGAAGCTCCCAAAGGCGAGTATCGTTTATGCGCTTATCGGTAAATGCCATAAGAGCTTGAGCTTCTTTTATTGCTTCGTTAAATGCATACTTATCCATTAATTCTTTGTATGCTTTTAGGCGAATTTTTAGTTCTTTTTCTGCCTCTGGCACAAGACTGCTTTTTAGTGGCTCTGATGTGTTTTTTTCTCCCATAACCACAACTCGAGCAAGCAAGTTACCCATTCCAGATGCAAGGTCTCCATTGTAGCGAGCTACAAATTTTTCTTCGGAAAAATCACCATCCTTTGTTGGTGGTATTTCAGCTAGAAGGTACCAGCGTACTGCATCTGCTCCATATTCATCTACAAGTTTGAGTGGGTCTATAACATTGCCCAAACTCTTTGATATTTTCATTCCGTTTATTGTTATAAAGTCGTGCACAAAGAGAGCCTTGGGAAGCTCTATTCCGGCACTTATTAACATTGCAGGCCAAATAGCAGCGTGGAAACGCAAAATGTCTTTTCCTATTACGTGCACATCTGCAGGCCAGTATTTTTTGAATTTTTCATCTTTTTCCTGTGCCCATCCTAAAACAGAGATATAGTTTGTTAGAGCATCCGCCCAAACATACATAACCTGAGATTCGTCACCTGGGACTGGTATCCCCCATTGAAGCTTGTCCTTAGAGCGAGAGAAGCTTACATCTTCCAAACCCTGGTCTATTAAGCTTACTATTTCGTTTTCTCTTTTCTTTGGAATTATATTAAATTCCTCTGATGTTATTTTTTCTTTTATTTGATCGCTGTATTTAGAAAGCTTAAAGAAGTAGTTTTCTTCCTCTACAAGCTCGGGTTTTTTGCCGTGCATTTCGCAGATACCTTCATCGTTTAAATCTTTGTCTGTTACAAAAGCTTCGTGACCCACACAGTAAAGACCTGAATATTTTTTCTTGTACAAATCTCCGTTTGCCTCTAGGCGCTTCCACATCTCTATAACGCTTGGCCAGTGGTTTTTAGAATCGCTTGTTCTAACAAAGGCATCGTTTGAGATGTTTAGACCTTCGTACACTTTTTTTACGGCTTCGGCGTGTTCGTCTACGAAGTCTTGTGTTTCTTTACCTGCGGCTTTTGCGGAGCGCTGTATTTTGTCTCCGTGTTCGTCTGTTCCTATTGCAAAGAAAACATCTTCGCCCAGCATACGCCTGTAACGTGCTAATGCATCAGCCTGAACTTTCTCCAGTGTGTGGCCAATGTGCAAATTAGCGTTTACGTAATCTATTGCGGTTGTAATATAGAATTTTTTCATACTGTATTTATTTTTTCTTGTGCAAGATAAGCACAAATTCTCCTTTTATTTTATCGTTCTCTATTTGTTCTCTTACTTCTTTTAGGGGGCCTCTGTATATTGTTTCAAATTTTTTAGTAAGTTCACGACCCACTACTGTTTCAGCTTCCATTTCTTCTTCAAGTTCGTTCAGGGTTTTAATTATTCTATGGGAACTCTCATACAATATAACAGGAATATCGAATTCAGCAAGGCGCTTAAAGAACTTCTTTCGCTTTCTCTTTTGGGGAGGAAATCCTAAGAAGACAAATTCATGCATTGGTAATCCCGAAACACTCGCAAGTGCACTTGTAGCCGAAGCTCCAGGGATTGGAATAAAGTTTATATAGTTTCCAATATTACTACTTAGAAGCTCTGCGATTAATTCGTTGCCTGGATCTGATATACCAGGGGTGCCAGCATCTGTTACTAGCGCAATATTGTTACCATTTTTAAGCATATCTTCTATCTTTTCTATCTTCCTTTTTGAAGAATGTTGATGGTAACTTTTAAGTGGTGTATCTATGTCATAGTGAGAGAGAAGTTTTCTTGTAACGCGCGTATCTTCTGCCAAAATAAAATCAACCTCCTTCAAAATGCGGAGGGCTCGTAAGGTGATATCTTCTAGGTTGCCTATTGGTGTGGCAACCATATATAAGTTAACTATGTTTGACGACATTTCTCAAAACCTCTCTAACGCTAAGGACGAGCGGTATAGCTATAAGTATTCCCCAGAATCCTGCTAGCTCCGCGCCAATAATTACTGATAACAATATGGCAAGTGGATTTAATTCAACAACCCTAGACATCACAACAGGTATTATAAATGCCTGTTCTACTTGCTGTAATAACACATACAAACCAAGTGCTATAAGCCCTATACCTATTGATTTTGTAGAAGCCATTGTAAGTATTATAGCTCCTGCTATAAATGGACCTATATAAGGAATTATCTCCAAGAATCCAGCTAAAATACCTAATGTAAGTGCAAAATCTACACCAATGATAGTCATCATAAGAAATACTGCAACGCCCATGAATGTAGCAAGCACAAACACCATCTGCATCCACTTTCCTGTGCGATACTGTATTTTTCTTATAAGGCTCTTTACGCTATCTTTGTAATCGTTGTGTGTTATTGAAAGTATTGATTTTTCGATTTCGTTTTTTCTAAGAGATAAATAGAAGGATAAAACAACAACCAAGAAAAACGTAAGTATCCCTCCAAATATTCCCGAAATAAATCCAAAAAGGTTTGGGACAGTTTGGCCTATTCTATCTTGTAAATTCAGTAGGAATTCTTCTATAGCGGGGACTAGAAATCCAGCATTACCCAAAGAGCCTTGGCGTGATAATTCTTGTACAAATTCATTTACACGCAAAGGTAGATCTTGCGATAGAACAAAAACTTCATTGAAGATAGCTGGCAATATTATATAAAAAATACCCATCAAAGCAGTAAAAGAAAGTAAATATATACTAGGAACGCTGACAATGCGTGGTATTTTATGTTTTTCAAACCAGCGAAGCGCTGGCTCAAGAGCAGCTGCAATAACAATAGCAAAAAACAGTGCAGCGATTATTTCCCAAATTTTGAAAAATAAAAATATACCAAGTAAAACACCGACTATCTTTAGGATATTCATTATGGATATATCTAATTTGTGTACTACTGTTTTAGGCATGTTTTAACTTATATTCTTTATTATATCTGTAATCTTTTTTTCTTCAATGCTAGGACCTACAACTGATAAACGCATTGTATCATGTTTAAGGATACTCTTTGCAGCCTCTTGGATGTCATCTACTGTTATATCTTTTATCTTTTCTAGATATTCTTCGGGTTGCAATATTTTACCAGTTAAAAGTTCTAATTTTCCATAATAACCTGCAACATCATCGGAAGTTTCTAAACCAAGCAATATACCCCCTTCTACAGCGCTCTTTGCTTTTTGTAATTCCTTTTCGGTTACTGGTTCTTTTTTTATCTTTTTTAGTTCTCTTATTATAACTTCTAGAGCTTTCTCTACATTATCGTTAGCAACACCTGCACGAACCATAAAATATCCAAAGTCTGTACCCCGCGCCGAACCTGCACCCACATAGTAAGCTAATCCTAGGCGCTCTCTAACTTCAGTAAATAAGCGTGAGCTCATTCCTCCCCCTAAAATTATAGAAAGCAATCCAGCAGGATATCTTAATTCATCGTTTATAGATGGGCCGGGAAATCCGAATGCTAAGTGAGTTTGGCCGCTTTCTTTTTCTTTTGAATAAATACGCTCACCATTTGGATCTACAGGTGAAACAGCTTCTTTTTCGAAGGGCTCCCCTTTTGGAACATCATCAAAGTATTTTTTAGCAAGGACCTCGGCGTCTTCGTTAGACATGTCGCCGGCAAGAACAACTACTATGTTTTTACCAACATACTGCTTTTTGAAATAATCTTTTATATCTTTTGGAGTTATATTTGGGATGCTCTTTTCTTGGTCTTCGTCTGTATATCCTGCAGGTTGATCGCCGTATAGCGCTTTGCCTAGAAGATCGTGTGCAGTTCTGGGTAAGTCGTCGTAATACATACGCATCTCTTCTATTATTACTCCTCGTTCGCGCTCTATTTCTTCTTCGGAGAAAAGAGGGTTTTTAAGAAAATCGCTCATAACATCAAGTGCTAGCTCTGCTTTGTCTCTTATTGTCTTTACGTAAAAGCCTGTTTGTTCGCTACTTGTAAAAGCATTGTATTGTGCGCCTATACTCTCTAGTGTTGTAGATATTTCAATAGCGCTAGGATATTTTTTAGAACCCTTAAATACAAGGTGTTCCAGAAAGTGAGATAAGCCCACCTTGTCTTTTGGCTCGTAATGATTACCCGTTCCAACCAAAACCAAACTAGTCACTGCAGCAGTGCTTTTTAAGGGTACCGAGATAACGCGAATACCGTTATCTAGGGTTATTATTTTGTATTTAATATTTATTGACATCTCTTGATTTTTATTATACCAACCAGCTTTGCTGTTGTATAGAAAAAAGAAGCCCCTCACACTTGTAGCAAGTTTGAGGGGCAAAAAGGTACTATTAGTTAGAAGATATTAAGAAGAAGTGGGCCAGGTGGCCTGCTGAAGAGCCAGAGCGTCTTCGAGGTCGGTGACCTTTTCCTTCTTCAGGAAGATCATCCTCTTCAAGCCGTAGAGCTTGGACTTGAGGTTGCTCCTGAAGTTCCTGCGCCTGTCGCCCTCATTCGGGATGACGTAGGGAGGAAAGTGCTTGAAGTACTGCTCGAGGTACTCGAGGTACTCTTCAGCCACTCGAATGAAGTCACGCCGGAGGTTGATGCGGTCGATTGCATCAAGCGAATCCTCTGTGGAGTACAAGTACTCAACCAGGCTCTTTGCAGCCTCACTTACGGCATCGATGATGCCGAAGAGGTAGGCCTCGGGCTCTACGTCTAGATCCTGCATGCGCGGAAGCCTTTCCGGCTTCTCGCCCCATACGGCTTCGTCGTAGATGAGGGTGAAGAACTTAACCTCCACCATCTCCTGGTCGATCTGAAACTGCACTTCACGGGCACGGTCGGGAGGAAGATCCCCCTTGATCTCCGTAAACTCTTCGCGAGCCTCGTAGAGATCGTTCATGGCGTAGACATATATGACCTCATCACCGCGAAGATGAGCTTCGATTGCCTCCTTGGAAGCATCTACAGCCTTGTGGAGAGCTCCCCAAGAACGGCCGTAGGTACGCCTACGACGCTCAGCGAAGCTTTCTACGCCGTGGCGTCCCTGCCAGACAAGCCCGGAGTCCCAGAAGGCGGTCTCGAGAGTGTCTTCCTCGGGCTCCTCCTCAAGCTCCAGATCACCTTCCAGAAAGTCCTCGTCTGCAGCTGCATCGAGAATCTCTTGTACATCTTGTGAATAAACTTCTCTCTCCTTATCGGTGCTCATTATGAGTTCCTTTCTTTGTATTGGATTTTTCCACCGAAGGAAAAACGCAAATTACGTGCTTTCTTCGTTGGAGAAACATGCACTATATATACCACAGAAATCAAAAAAACGCAAGGTTATTGCGCTGTTTATAAGGGTTCTGGGACGAATTAGAGTTATGGGTCTAATAGGACATATATGGCGTATAGGACTTATTACCCAAATAGGACAACCGGTTGTCCTATTTGATTTTTAGGGTAGATACAATTGTATCCATTACTTCTTCTTGTTCGGTAAATGGCATATCTTCGGGTAAAAACTCTGTAGAGAATATTATATTGTCGTATGGGCTATTTGGCCTATATATTATGTAATAAACGATTGTTTTTGCTTTATTTTCCTCGTTTTCTATTATAGGGCCTTGGACGCTTTTTGTTATAACTACTCCATTTGGATATGTTTCTGTTTCGCAAGATTCCCCTCTCTTGGAAGCTGCCTCTTCTAAGCAATAAACTGATATAAATTCTCTTGTTTCTATATCTTGCCTACGAGCGACGGTGACAAGGTCGCCAAAATATTGATCTCGCTTTTGCCCAAATTGAGCAAAGAGTTCGCTCTGTGAAGATAGTATCAGTGGGTTATTTTCTAATCCCGATGCTAAAAGAAATACATGCCTGCATGGTTGTTCGTTGTAAATATGAGAGAAGCCACCTTCTTCTTCAAAATAACAGGGTTCTGATTTTTGTTCTATTGGGCCCCATTCGGGAGGATAACTAAATTCTACACGCAAAGTTGTGTTTGCATGCGTTTGCCAACCTTCGGGAATTATTTGTTCTTCTTGGGTTTCTTCTTGATTTTCTTGTTTTTTGTTTCCTGCATCAAACAAAAAGTTAATATCACCTCCTCTTAAATAAAACAAAACACCGCCAATAAGCAGGGCGGTGAAAACTATCGCTAATGGTGCTTCGTATTTAGATTTGCGTAAAAACAGCATCTTACATAAATTGTAACACAAAATACCTTTGAGATAGTGCGCATATAGTCTACAAGACAACTAATTCAAATATATTAAACCCCCTCCGGACAGAGGGGGTTATGTTCAAATTACTATTTGCGAATAGCCAGGAAGTGACAATCCGAGCCAAAGCCGGATCGACCAAGATGGCACAGATGAGCCCGCCGAGGATTACGTTCATCACTCGAGAGTTCAGGTACGTAGCGGGCACCGTCCGAACGCGTCCAAGAAGAACCAAGAGCTACGATTTGAAACTTCCTCTGAGGGTCGGGGTAAGCAATACCGAAAGCAAGAAGCTCCCAAATATTTGCCGGAAGAAGGGCCTGCTTGTCCAGCTCATTCTTTACTTCTTCGATAGTCACCTGACGTCCGAAATGAAGTAGCTGCAACTCTGCAGGCTTATGGTAACACTCGCAATATTCAGTACAACAAATAGGCTTTATCGGAAAGTTCTCGTCAACAATATTAGAATTCACCGAGTCGTAGTTAGCATCTTCCAGATATTCCGAAACGGGTTTTTTGTAATCTACCATAACAGAGTAATTGCTTACGTGTGGAAAAGGCCACGGATTCTCCTTGCGGAGAAAACGCTTTGTGGCAGTAAGCCACTCTTGGCCGTCTTGACCGCCGAGCTTCTGAAGAAGGTCGGCAACCACTCCCTGTGCATCATGCACAGTAACGCCGAGCACGTCTTTTGACATGGTCAGCTCCTTTCTAAAGTGCGCTAAAGGGCCTTCCTTTAGTGCTGTGAGTGTATAACAAAAAACCCACCTTTTCAAGTGAGGAGAGTGGAAATAAGATTAAAAAGAGGGCTTTGTGCTTTAATTTATATAAAAAATTACATCTTACTCTATAAATTTAAAGGTTGAAACAATGCTATCCATTATTGCTGCTTGTTTTTTTAATTCTTCTTCTTTGATCTTTTGCTCTGTTTCATTTCCGGGGTCATATGTTACTCCGGTTATAAACTTAAAGATATGCTGATCTGTTACGATAAATCTAATCTCATTTTCTCCCCCCAAATACTGCCACACCAAATCATAAACGATAATGCCGTTTTCGCTATCATTTTTATATATTTCTGAATATTTTTGCCCAA
>JAWWAH010000034.1:0-11562 GCA_033721415.1 Candidatus Spechtbacterales bacterium
CCGGTGATCTTCAGAGCCTTGCACGGCACTGGATCGCACGCGGTTACGGCGGTTATTGACCCCTAGGAAAGAGGAAAACCCTTCGACAAGTTCGAAGGGTTTTCTATTGCTTAATCTTTTTTAAAAAATTAATTTAACAGTTTTACAAGATTTTCTAACTTGATTGCTCTCGATGCCTTGAACAGAATAACATCGCCATTTTTTGGCATTTTCTTTATTTTAAAGCGTGCTTCTTCTGCAGTGTTAAAGTGGTGAATATTTTCTCGCTTTAACCCTCCTTTTTGTGCTCCCTCCACCATTTTTTTAGATTCCTTACCTACAACAAGAAGCACATCCACAACTTCCGCTGCTAATTTACCTATTTCGTTATGTGCAGTAGAGCTATGTTTTCCGAGTTCACGCATATCGCCAAGGATTGCAATTTTTCTCTTGCCAGGAATATTTTTTAATGTATCAAGAGCAGCCTTTACTGAAAGCGGGCTTGCGTTATAGCTATCATCAAGAATGGTAACTCCTTGATAAGATCGACTCTCTATTATTCTCATTCTCCCCCATTCAGATTTATACTTCCCTAATCCCTCAATTATTTTTTCAGGAGTGCAGTCCATAACAAGTCCTGTCGCAACGGCTGCTGCTGCTGAATATGCATGAGATTTACCAACAGAACCTTTTAGAGTTATATCGATATGCTTATCTTTTCTAGTGACTTTGAAGCTTATACCTAGAACCTTGTCATCTTTTTTAAAATATTTATAATCTATAACTCTAAGATCTGCATTTTTAGAAAAGCCATATGTTAAAACTTGAGCACGAGTTTTAGACCTAAGTTCTCTAACTTCTGGATCATCATAATTCAATATCGCAATATCTTTCTTTGTTAGAACTTTAACTAATCTAGATTTCTCTCTTAGAACTTCTTTTTGAGAACTATAATATTCTATGTGTACAGGTGTATCGCCCACAGCGGTTATTATAGATATGTCAGGCTTTGCTATTTCCAGTAGGTATTTTATATCCCCAGGCTTATCTGCTCCGTACTCCAGTACTAAAATCTCAGGATAATTAGTTTTTATTAATAAGTTTAGTACACTTCTAGTAATCACCTTTACCCAAAAAACTTTTCCAGTGATTCTTCCCCAGTCACCGAGAATTGTCAAAGGCATCCCTAATTCATTGTTGAAGTTACCAGGAGAAAAGCGCACTGTTCTTTCTTCTCTCAGAACAAAAGCAACCGCCCTTTTCGTTGATGTTTTACCAACACTACCAGTAATGCCTACTATAGTTGGCTTATATCGCTTTATCGTAAGACGAGCTAGTACACGTAATATTTTTTGTAATATTGTAATTAGTTTTTTTTTCATTTTTTATTTAACAATAAACCCTGCCGTACTTTTTCTGGTATTGGATTTTCTAAAAGGATTATATCGTCCTTATCGCACACTTCTTGTGCTTTGCGCAAGGCTTTATGTGGGTCAGAGATACATATAAAGCTTTTATTTTTCATTCCATTTTCCATGGCTTCATTATACATTGCAGAAAAATTATCAACAGAGGTCACTATGCAGACATCGCATGTTTCAGCTATCAGTAAAGCTATTTGTTTGTGTATTTTTTCAGACAAAGTACCCAGTTCACCTATTGGTTGGAAAATGCATATTTTTTGTCTGCCTTTAGTTTTTTTAAGAAGAGCCAGTGCAGATATTACACCGTTTAGGTTACTAGAACCTGTATCATCTATAACCACTGTATCTTTAATACCTCGTCTTATCTCTAGTGTTCGGGGTAAGGTTTCTGTTTCTATAAGAGCTTCCTTTATACTTTTGTACGGAATACCTAATTCTCTTGCAATAGTCAAAGCCCCCATTACATTGCTTACTGCATGCTCCCCTATTAAAGAAATTCGCAAAGTTTCTTCTGAACATCCTTTTTCTCTGATCTGTAATTCGATTCCCTCAGGTATGCTTTTTGCGTTTTCAAATAGTATTTTTTGAGGGCTTGTCTCTACTAGCGGATCTGAGGCGTAAAGACGCTTCGCTTTTTTACAATGCTTAAATAATGCTCTAGTATATTCGTCATCTCCATTAAATATAGCAAGACTTTTATCGGGTAATGCTTGTATTAATTCATAATGTGCTTCTTGCACATCCCTCATACTTCCCAAAAACGCAGTGTCTTTAGATGTTATGCCAGCAAGAACACCAATGTGAGGTGAAAGCATTTGGGTAATTTTGAATGTTTCCTCTTTTCTCTTAGCACCAACTTCTGCTATCAATACTTCGTGTTCTGGAGTGAGTTCTTTCAGTATAAATCTTGCTATGCCTATATCTGTTGTCAGATGAGGAGGAGTTTTAATGGCTCGCAAGTCACTTTCAAGAATATCGTGTAATATGTGCGCTATCGAACTTTTCCCATAACTTCCAGCAAGAGCCACAACAAGAATATTATTCATACTAGATATTTTTTTTATGGCCCTTTTTATAATAGCCTTTTTAACTTGGTCAAAAACAGGATTACTAATCAAGACAACTAGAGACACAAGAAGAGGTAAGATAATACTACCCCCTAATATTGAAGCTACAAACCATTCGTTTAGATATATAAATATACTCCATGTCGCAGTTGTATATATTATTAACGCAGTTATAAATATAGAGGTTGCTCGGAATGTAAAGGCTGGCATTACAAATTCTCTTTCCTGGATATTTTTACCTGTTTCTATTGCAAAATATGTATAAGCTAAGATTGCTATAATAGTTACAGGAGCCTCAAGAAAAGAGAATGGAGCTAAGCTAAGCAATAACAGAAGGCTTATGATCAATTGATTTCTTCCCGTTAACAACTTTCTTGAAGAGGGCAACTTGAGACGAGTTTTAGTTCTATCATATCTGTAATCTGCTTTTTGCCAAAGATGCGTCCAAAAAGCTATACCCTGAAAGAGAAAAGGGACCCACAATATAAAAAGTATTGTTTTTAATATAGCCATTATTCGTGTGGTGTATTATTTAAAAAGTAAGCTGTATTTTTAGCAATCTCAACAGGAGCTCGAAGGTGTAGGTTGTGTCTTAAATCTGGCAAGATGTGTAAATGTGTTAGGGGTATACTTTTGTGTATTAAAAAGGCATCTGATATTGGCACTGTCGTATCTTTATCTCCCCAAATCAAAAGTGTGGGCGTAGTTATATTCGGGAAATAGGGGCGCAAATTATTTGAAACCGATAGCTTTAATGATCTTTGCATAACAGGAGATAATTCTCTATGAGTATTTTGCCCTGAAGCTATAATCCATGCTTTGCCTAGTTTTTTTCTATATTCTTTTAGTTTAGGGTGGAAAAGTATTGTATCTAAAAACCTAGAGAGGATTAAGTATGCAAAAGTTCTTATTCTTGGATGCTGAACCGCTGCAGCAGCACTAACCAAAATAAGGGCTCTCAGTTGATTCGACCACCTTGTTGCATAATCAACAGCTATTCTTCCCCCAAAGGAATGGCCAAGTAAAGCGAAATATTGAATGTTTATTTTTTGTGTAAACTCATGTACAAATTCTGAAAAATCTCCTAAGCGCATTGGCCTTTTTGGATCCTCTGTTTCTCCTGATCCAGGAAGATCTAAAGCAATAACACGAAACCCTCTTTCGTTTAGTTCGTTATGCACCTTTGTCCATTCTTTTATGCAAGAGCCCCAGCCATGAAGCACCAGGACTATATCACCAGAACCTTTGTCTATGTAGTGTGTTTTTATTCCTTTTATCTTAATGTATTTAGCCATAATCAAAGAATTTATACTATATTTATTCTAGAATTGATTTACAACAAAAACAAGCAAACAAGTCAAAGAAAAACCTTCCCGATAATAACCTCTTTTGTCACAAACCCAAATTTTCTACTGTCTGTACTCTTGTTGGGGTTATCACCTTCTACAAAGTATCCTCTATCCTCAATTCTTTTTATGCGTTTCAGGATAAGGATATCTTGATTCGGGCTCTTTAAGACAACCACATCACCCACCTTTGGTTTTTTAAAAATATACGCCCACCTGTTAACCCAAACTCGCTCCCCTTCTTGGAATTTGGGATTCATGCTTTTTCCTTTTACCGTAAAGTATATCAATGGGAACATGGCAAATATAAAAGAGGCCGCTCTCTGATTAAATATCTTTGAGCGGCCTAGAGATTATTTAGCTTGTATAGTTATGTTTTTCAGAACTCTTTTATACTCATAGCCATCCTTGGTTTGTTCAAAGATTTTACCCACCTCATCTACCAGATTAATAAGCTTCTCGACATCTTCAAGTTTAGCAGTTTTTTTAACAGCACCCGCAGCTTTTGTGGCACGCCAAAACAAATCATGCAGATTATCAAACTTTTCAGCATGATTCTTTTTAAAGTAGTCTGTCCACAAAACCCAGAGATGATGCTTAACCATTTCTGCCCTCTCCTCTTTTATCTGAAGAGCACGTTGTTTTGTAATTTCGTCATCGGTATCTTGATATATCTTAACTGCATTGTAGACTGACTGTGCTTCTATGCGTGCTTGTGCAGGATCGTAAACTCCGCACATAAGGTCACAATGTGCATAAACCTCCCCTCCATTTAATAAATTGGTTGCTCTATTGAACATTTTATATATATAATTAATTACAAAGCGTTCTTTAATCTATAATAACATATGAAATAAAGTTTTGATTAAAATCTATTTTATTTTTTTAAAATCCATGATATACTGGTTTTTACCAAAGGTGGCTTGATTGCCCCCTATTTCTTTAATCTTATATATGAATAAAAATACACAACTAACCCAAAAAGGGTACGACAACTTAAAAGAAGAACTCACTCGCCTCGAAGAAGAAGAGCGACCAAAGGTAGCTAAAAAATTAAAGGAAGCTATCGCAGAAGGTGATCTTTCTGAAAACGCAGCCTACGAAGACGCAAAAGACGAACAAGGACGCCTCGAAGGGCGCATACACGAATTAAAGCAAATTCTTAACACTGCAACTATTGTAAAAGGTTCTAATGGTAATAAGGTTGCAATAGGATCAACAATAAAAGTAAAGGGGGCGAAAGGAGAAAAGACATACAAAATAACAGGAAGCGGTGAAGCTAATCCTACCGAAGGAAAAATATCCTACGACTCTCCTATAGGAAAGGCTTTCGTGGGCCACAAAAAAGGTGAGGAAGTTGAAGCAGAGCTTCCTGCAGGTAAAAAGAAATTCAAGATTCTAGACGTAAGCTAAGTCCTAAGCATTATCAAATAAAAAAAGCCCGCTCTTGCGGGCTTTTTAGATGCATAAAAATCAAACTCCTAAAACTTTTCTTGCTTCCTCTATAATATCTTTCGGAATAGGGTCGCGCTCAGGACTCTTGCCCGGATATCTCCATGCAGTAATTATCTTTATCTGATTCTTGTCATTTATTTTATACATTGCCCAAACTTCACTATATTTTTTAGATCCTGCTGGTCGCATGCATGCAATTGTACCAGGAACTACGCTTTCCTCTGTCCTTTTTGGGAAACGTATTACTCTCTTTACTAGAGATTCTGAAAGTCTGTAATGACGCATTTTATATTCGGAGTGACTAGTCCAGATATATTTTTGGAATGTTTTTTTCATATATTTACAATACAGGACATCTGTGTTAAAAATCAAGCAACCGTGCTCCTTAACAAAGGATAAGAATGCCAATAATTGAATCTCTACTCGATACAGATTTCTATAAGTTTACGATGGGCCAATTTGTTTTTCACAGATATCCTAATATCCCAGTAAGATACACATTCAAATGTAGAAATAAGGGTGTTAAGCTCGGAAATGCAATCCCTGAAAAACGTCTTCGTGAAGAATTAGATGCAGTTCGTGAATTACGTCTAACAACAGAAGAGGCTACCCAGTTAAGAGAGCAACAATATTACCCAGGGCTTTTTAAGGATAATTATATTAAATTCCTTAGAGGGTTAAGGTTGCCAGAATATAATCTCGAATACCGAAACGGTAAGATACACCTCGAATTTTTTGGTCCATGGAAAGAAGCAATATACTGGGAGACTTTTGCTCTATCAATTATCAACGAGCTTTACTATAAAGAAACAGTTGATAGGTATAAGTATAAGCACGATATACACCATGATGGATGGGTGCGTCTAAACCCAAAGATCCAAATCCTGAGAGCCAATCCAGGTATTAAGATTATTGATTTTGGAACACGCAGGCGCTTCTCGCGTGATTGGCAAGAAATTGTTGTTAGAGTACTTAGGAATCAAGTTCCAGAAAATATTATCGGAACATCTAATGTATTTTTGGCTTTTAAATATGGTATGCAGCCCATGGGAACATTTGCTCATGAAATACCTATGGTGATATCTGCTATTTGGCGAGAGAGAACCAATGATTGGGATTCTGCGATACTTCTTTCTCATAATGCAATGCTTTTAGATTGGTGGAATGAATATGGTGAAACTTTGTCCATAGCGCTAACCGACACATACGGAAGCGAATTTTTCTTTAGAGATATGTCTAGGAGCCAGGCAGATATGTGGAGAGGCTTGAGACACGATTCAGGCGACCCCGTAGATTTCGGAGAAAGAGCAATTAAGTTTTATAATTCTTATGGTATTGATCCTAGAGAAAAAACAATTGTATTCAGTAATGCTCTGAAAATAGATGAAATAACTATGCTCAGTAAGCGTTTTGGGGGAAGAATCATGACCCCCTATGGCTGGGGCACTAACCTGACTAATGATGTCGGACTAGACACACTTTCTATAGTCGTTAAAGCTACAAAAGCATTCGAATATGGAACAGTTAAGCTTAGCGATAATCTCGCAAAAGCAACTGGGAGCCGCCCAGATCAAAAACGCTTCAAAGAGATCTTTGGATACACAAACACAGACTATGAAGAAACCGTAGTTTAAGTACTTTAAAATCGACTCATGAATTTGAGTCGATTTTTTTTGTAGTTGAGTCAATTCTCTAATCGACTCAAACTGCATGAGTCGATTATGAGTCGATTATTTTTTAAGTCTAAAGCCTTCTTTTTTTAATAGTTCTAACTTGTGTTGCTGGTGCCAGTTGTTAAAGGGAAACTAACAGTGTCTGTAGATTCCCCAGAGGGTACCAGCATTCTTTCCATCTGTGGGAGTCATCTATTAGGGCTTTGGTGAGTGAGTCTTATCACCCACCACACAACACTTTAGAGGTGTTACTTTTTATTTATATGAATACCGCCATTAGCGTTAAAATGGCAAATCCTAAAACGAAATATCCAAAGTTAACTTTGCGCGCTATTTTCAGTAATATATGTATCGTAGCGAGTCCAAAAATAAATGATGCCAAAAGCCCCAGCAAAGCATTCGTGCTTAACGTGAACATATCTGCATTTAATATAATATTCCCAGCAAGCACTATTGGTAAACTCATTAAGAAGCTTAAGCGTAAAGATAATTCCTCATCGTATCTATTTAGTAACAAAACTCCAGTGGTAGATCCTGACCGCGAAACTCCTGGTAGCGCAGCAAAACCCTGCACAATGCCAAGCAAAATTCCATCTTTCCAATTAAGATTTTTAATACTTTTTTCTGTTTCACTTTTCGTCTTGAGTTGGATCCAGGCCGTGAATAATAGTAAGACTCCAACCATACCCATAATTGCCTTACCGCCTAGCTCTAAACGCTCCTCAGCGCCTTCAATAGCCTCTAAGAGTCCGAAGCCAACTAATCCGCTGACCAATGTAGCTAAAACAAGGAAATTTGTTATTTTTTTTGTTTCTTTATCAGCCTCTTTGCGTTTAAGAACGCTAAGCAATATATTTACTACATCTCTTCTAAAATATACTAGTGCGGCTAAGAAAGTTCCAAAATGCAAAAATAGAGATATTCTAATCAATTCTTGTAGTGGCGAAGAGCTTTCGAATAGACCAACTTGCGCTAAAACTAAAAGCCCTTCCGAGCTTACCGGAAGCCATTCAGCGATACCTTGTATAGTTCCTAATATTATAGATTCCATCTTTATCTATCTTAACAAAAAACTCCCAATTATGGGAGTCTATAGCCTTAGTTTTCCTTTTGTTTATCAAGAATAAATCTATAAGGTTTTTTCGCCCACTCGCCTGCGTAATCAACTCCTATTCTTGAGGTTGTTTTTATTTTCTGTTTATCTACATTATCTCCCTTATCTTCAATCCATAATCCAGTTTCAGGGGTTGCCATCTTGTAATTAAAATCTTTGTTTATACGAAGCTTTTTTGTCAGTCTACCAGGACCACTTACTTCCTCTGTCCCACGTATCAATACTGCAGCAGGATATTCTTTTGGGCCCGTAACAATATTTAGCATCCAGTGCATGCCATACACAAGGTATACATACCACAAGCCTGCTTCTCTAAACATTATCTCTGTTCTGGGCGTCTTCCCTTTATGTGCGTGAGATGCTTTATCTTCAAAGCCATCATAGGCTTCTACTTCAGTTATTTTAAATGCTAACTCTTTGTTATCAAGTTTACGTATTAAATATTTACCAATAAGATTTTCGGCAACTTCTAGGGTTGGCCTATTAAAAAAATCGTTAGTCAATATTTTTCTAGTTTTTGCCATATTAATGCCTTACTCCAAAGCCAGTAAAGTTTTTTTCTGTGTCAACTTTTTCTATTTGAACATTATCTACTCTAGCAGCTCTAGGTCCTTCCTTAACCCAACTTATAAAATCTTCTAATGCCGAGGGTTCTCCTTCTGCCTCTATATAAACAGAGCCATCAGGTTCATTTTTAACAAAGCCTTTTATATCTAAGCTTTCTGCTTTTTTTCGAGTAGAGTGGCGAAAAAATACACCTTGAACTCTCCCTGTAACTTTTATATTTATGTGCATAACTTATGCATGTTAGAAATAAAAAATAAGTGGAAACGAATTAATAAAGCATACCGTATACAATAACACCAAAAGCAACGCTAACATTTAACGAATGTTTTTTGCCCATCATCGGTATTTCTATTACCTTATCAGCGCGTTTTAAAATAGCGGGAGAAAGCCCTTCTAACTCGTGGCCCAACACAATCACAGCCTTATCTTTGTCTTCCTTGGTAAGTTTTTCCTTGTAGTACGGTATAGAATTATCGCTTAACTCGACTGCATATATCTTATGACCATCTTCCTTTAATTGATCTAGTAATGCATAAGTTTTATCGTGTTTTTCCCAATCTACATATTTTTCTGCGCCTAATGCTACCTTATGTACCTGTACCCTGACTTTTCCAAACTCATCTAGTGGAGAGGGCGTAAAACCGCAAAGATATATTTTTTCTATGCCTGCTGCATCACTGGTGCGGAAGATAGCCCCAACGTTATGCATGCTTCTTATATTGTGCAATACAACTTTCATACGATTATTATGGTAACAATTATTGAGTTAAAAATAAAGAAAAAGCAGCGGATTCCGCTGCTTTAAGTGCCAGTATTAACCAGGCAATAGCGTATCAGGATAAAGATGAGCAGCAAACCTTTGTAGGAGTAATTTGCGCTCAGAAGTAGTTGTCGAAGAGGCTCTGTATTCTGTTACACCACAGTTTGCCCCAGGTGCAGTTTTAAAAGCTTCAATGAACTCATCTTCAGCCCACCCCTCTATATTGGAACGTAAGCCCAATATCGTGCCATAATGCGCTATAACCATAACATGACGATTAGCAAAATTAGCTACCATTCTATCATACCAGACACTCAATCTCTGTTGTAAGTCCGGGACATTTTCTCCGTTAGGATAACGATACCAATAAGGACCTGCTAATTCGTGACGTCGTCTTTCGTCGGGATGTAATGCAAAGAAACTAGTCCAATCTCCGTATGGAAAAACTGCGCCGTAATCTGTCTCTGCTAAAGCGTTGTCTCTGTTAAAGATGTCTTCTACATCTAAAAGTTCAGGCCATCCTAAAGTCATGTATCTAAAGGTTTCCTGACATCTCAGATAGGGAGATAAGTATATAACATCAGGTAACTCATCGGACTCTGCTTTAAGTGCTTCACCGGTAAGACGTGCCTGCTCTTGCCCTCTTTGGGTAAGAGGAGCTGCGTGGTCGCCTATCTGGTGACCATACTTTTCTACGACTATGCGTGCAAGTGCTTGTGTTTCTTCTGAGTGTGGATCTGTCTCAAAGCTTTCTAAGAGACGATGATAATCATGATCTTGCTTTCTTCTGAATTGCTGTTCATTAAGAACTGATTCGCCATGTCTAATAGCTGTTAACTTTGAAGGTACTAACATGTACAGGCTCCCTTCTCCTGCTTTCTTTACAGTGTGTTATATCATTAAATAAGCCTCCTCTCAAGAGGAGCTTATTTGCTTAGATAATAAATTTTTGAGTGCAATTATTTTACTTTTTCCACTAATAGTAGATTTGTTGTTCCGGGTTCTTCAAAGGGCACTCCTGCGCCAATAACAAATATGTCTCCCTTCTTTAGTTTCAAAATGCGATTACTCTTTGCTACTTTCTGGGTTTCTTTTGTGAGCTCTTTAAAGTTGTGGACTATGGAGCTTCGTGCTTCTTTATGTGGGTAAACACCCCAGATAAAATTTAGCTTTCTTGTGGTAGCTTCATGCGGAGACATTGCAACTATAGGTATGTCTTGCCTGTGCCGTGCAATAAGTCGAGCAGTTCTCCCACTCTCGGTTAGCACTATTATTAGTTTTGCTTCTACCTCCTTAGCAACATTTGTTACTGATGCACTTATTGCATCTGCTATGTTGTCTTCTTTTGTAAACTCTCTTTCATAAACTTGGCCTTCAGTAGATTTTATAATGGCTTTTGCCATCTCTATTGTTCGCAACGGATATTTTCCTGTTGCAGTTTCTGCAGAAAACATCACTGCATCTGTGCCTTCAAGTACAGCTGTTGCTACATCTGTAACTTCGGCTCTTGTGGGCAGTGGATTTTCTTTCATAGATTCAAGCATCTGAGTTGCAGTAATTACAATTTTTGCTTTGTCTCGTCCAAGTTCTATAAGTTCTTTTTGTATCTGTGGTATTTTTTCCATTGGCATAGATAGCCCGAGATCCCCCCTGGCTATCATTATGCCGTCTGCCTCGTCCATTATCTCTTCTACATTTTTTACAGCTTTAGGGGTTTCAATCTTTGCTATAACCATTAAGGCTTTTTCTTCCGGCAACCTCCTTCTGACTTGCTTGATTTCTTTTTTGCTTTGTACAAAAGATACAGCAAAAGCTGTAACACCAGCATTGGATAAGGCATTTATGTCTTCCTTATCTTTTTTAGTTATCATGCTTCCGCCAAGGGATATGTCTTGCGCTAAAAACCCCATAGACGAACGCATCTTACCCCCCGCTAGCACCTCTGCCATTACTCCTCCTCTAACTTTTCTTTTTGCTTTTAATATTATATCTCCATCTCCAAGAAATATTGTTGTTCCAGGTTTGAGCCCTTTAAGTATTGAAGAAAAATTTATAGATATTGCTTCCTTGTCTCCTGTGGCTGATTTCTTAGATATCTTAATCTCATCTCCAGCATTTAGGGTTGTGTCTTCTTTTACTTTTCCTATGCGTATCTTTGGCCCTGATAAATCTGCTAG
>JAWWAH010000035.1:0-11067 GCA_033721415.1 Candidatus Spechtbacterales bacterium
CACCCATTATCGGGCCAAACAACAACGTAAAGATCACCGTTGTATGTAAGTGCAGAAACTACTTTTTCAACATGGCCATAACCCGCAGCATTTGGGTTTCCTGATATTTCACCCCAATCAAGAAAACTCCAGTTTTGCTTCCACGCTACTGAACCTGCTTCGTTGATGCTGTAAAGGTTATTCTTTGAAGCAAGATAAACCATGTTTTTTTTGTGATCTGTAGCCATGCGATAACCACCTCTTAAATCTACGGTCGCATTATTTTTTACCGCTCCAGTAGGTGTGTCGAGTGTAATCACAGAATTAAGATCTACAACATACAAGCGTTTACTGTCTGAGGAAAGAGCTAATTCCCCTTTGCCTGGATATTGCCAACGGATATCTCCATTAATATCAAGCGAATATACAAAATCACCTTCTTTGGCTCCGCGTACAGCTACATAGGTGTTGCCTGCATTATCCACAAGTGGTTGTGCTTCTTTTGATGTACTACCAAAAATTTCCGCTTTCCACATAATAGAGGGGTTCTTTTGAGGCCCTGCAAATAATGAATTACCTGAATTTTCACCACCATTTTGAGAGAAAGACCATAAGGGTGTATCTCCTATTTCTGCCTGCTTTTCTGATTTCTCATTACTACTGTTTTTGGGCGAAGGATTGCCTTCTTCGAAATCATCGAAATTATTATTACTATCAGAGTGTTCTTGATCACGGCTTATACTTTTACCATCTCCGGGAGCAGTAGCCGTTATAGCTTCCTTTAGGTTTACACGGATATCACTACCCCACCCCACTGCATCTATTGGTTTTATATCGCTCTCTTCTGGATTTGCATCAAACAACGCAATTGTTGCTCCTGAATTATTTAACTGATTGCTAGAATAAGGTTGCCAATCAGCGCTGGGATTGCCCCCAGACTCTGGATAGCCATTAAAGCCTACTAAATAATATCCGCCTGAAGATATAGCTGCACCGTTGGGAAATTTCTTTAACCTATAAGGATTATCCCAAGTGGTTCTGGATGCAGGATAATAAGCAAAATAATATGTAGAGAGGTCTAAATCTTTAGATGTTGGGTTGTAAAGCTCTACAAATTCAGCGTCCTGAACTTGAATTTCGTTTATTACAAGATGTTGAGCTATCTCTGGTTCTTGGTTGTTTTCGTCTTGACTAGCTTTATTTTGATCAATTTTATCTTGATAAAAATTGCTCCCCCTACCCGTAATAGGGCCGTATCCTGAATTACTTTGTGTTGAATCGCCCAGAACATCTCCTATCTTTTCTTTGGTTATTTCTATCGGCGACTTGTTCTCTTGAGGGTGGCATACTTCTCCCCATAATCCGCGCTTGTTTTTCTTCGCTTCTTGTTCTATTTTTTCAAACTCTTCGCTTAACTTATGAGTAAAGCCGTAGTCGAAAGCATATGCATGGCCTGTTCCGATAAGCTTTTGGTTAATTGATTCTCCTTCAACGTGCACATAGCGAAGTAAACGCCCAAAGTTATCTTTGTCGTCGGGCCCTTGAGTTAGTTCTACCTCCCTGTTTAGAACAAGAGAACTATTGAATTCTGTTGCCTCTTTTGAGAAGCAACCTTCGGGAGATTCGGGAGCGTTTACACCTATATAGCGCACATGTTCTCCGGTGTTAAGCTCTACGGTATCTCCATCTAGAATACGGGTTACAACAACATTGGACTCATTGGACTTATTGCCTGCCTGTCCGGTAGGCAGGGACGTATTCGACTGATTGGGATTGGACGTATTGGACCTATTGCCTGCCTGTCGGGTAGACAGGGACTTATTAGACGTATTAGACCTATTTTTCAGAGCACTCTCTACCTGTCCTCTAAAGTTGTCTTGAGCTTGTTGTTGTTCGCTCTTACTTGTCTGGCTTATGTGTACCTCGTAATCTAGCGGAACTCCTGTGCTTAAAAATCCTACGGGATTATCTCCGTGTACGGGAGTAGATGAAATCTGTATATTTGAAAAAGCAAAGCCAAATGCATCTCGAGTGCTCTGCCAGCGACTTTTAATGCCGGTGTTTATGGAGCTGAAAAAGTTCTTTACACCCCCTATAAAATCTGACTTAGATTTTTCGGGCTCATCATGAACGCTATCTTGAAATAATTTTATAATACCTGCAGTTGATTCTATTCCTAGTGGAGCAAGGCGCTCCCAATAATCGCGGGTTACAAGAGGATCTGCAAAGGAGTTGTCATCTAAGACTGGATTATTAGAATCAAATAATTTATTTGGTTTCTTTATTCTTGCTAAGCGATGTTCCTTATCAGCTATATCTGAATATACATAACCATCATCAATACGAGTTATCTTTGGTAAGTCATACATGCCTACAGTATCTTTACTCCAAAAATTATTGTTCGAATAAGATGCAACATAATCAAAGTAGGCGTCTATATTATCTAAATATATAGGATGGAGATTTTTTGAAGAAGGTATTTTTAATTTCTTTGCTTCTTGTTCAAATGGATCGCTGCCTCCATAAAGGTCTACAGAGTATGCGCCTATATCCACATGCATATGAGCATCTTGTCGCGTATGCGCAGGCACGGTTGCATCTTGTATTAGATGAAATATATGTCCAAGAGTTTTGTATGCATGTTCGACATCTCCCCTTTTATGCGCAGATAATGCCTCTTCCCATGTATGAATACCACTACTAGCGCCCGCAATCTGATAGCGATTTAGGCTTTGTAATCCTGCATCGTGTGACCATTCTTTAGATGATTTGAAGTTCTCTAGACCCTGATTTTTTACTGGATCATAGAAATGATGTGTTGCCCTAGATGCTGGCCTGTCTTCGTCATGTGCGCCTTCTGCTATCCATAGTAATTGCTGTTGAGTTATTTTGTTTTCGGGATGATTATTGTTGTAAAGATTTACTGCCTCCTCTGCTAATGGATAGTGGGTTACTTCTGGACTATACGCTAAAGCGGGTAAACAAAAACCGCCTATTAGAGCGGTTCCCAAGCCGAAGATTATAAACTTTTTTAGTTTATCTATGTTCATATATTTGATTTTTTAATTTATATTGCATTTTTTAAATTTTATATTGAGCTTATTTTCCAATCGCCACTTTGTGTGCGCGTAAATTCCACAGATTCGTTATATCCTTCCATTGGATTATTGCTGTAGTTATTACCCGGTATAGGCTCTACGCTATAAACAACGGTCACAAAACCATCATCATAAATCTTTTCTTTTAGAGGGGTTAGACGCTCCACCGCTTCGCTCAAACGACCTTCTTCATAAGCTTCAATTAAGCCATCTTCGTACTTATATCTATATGCTGGATGTATCACATTCATGGCTTTATCTAAGTCTTCGTCTAATAAGGCTTGTCTGAGTTCTTGGTATGCTTGCTCTGGTGTAGAGTCTGAATTTTTTATATTGTATTTGAATTGGAGAGCTAAATCAGTTTCTTTTTGCTGCATATCCATTGCGGCTCTTTCTTCGTTAAAGGAAAGAACCTGATTTGTAATGAAAAACAAAGCAATCAAAGCCACTGATAGAAACATGGACCATTCCAGCCAATCTACCCCCTTGCTTTCTCTAAGTAATTTTTTCATAAAAAGTTGATTAATTTTTTAAATGTTGATTTTTACTTATCACATGCCTTATAAAGGCAGGTTAAAAAACTTATAAAATCTAGATAAAATTTTCTTAAAGTTTATATAAAGTATTAATAGGACGTACATTCCGAATAGGACAGCCGGTTGTCCTATTAGCTATAATCTAATTTTAGCACCTGTGCTCTTTTTTACCTTGTGTATTACTAGCTTGTCCTTAAAATCCCCGGCCGTGGATTTTACGGACATGCTAAAAAGGAGGGAAAAAGAAGGAAAGGAAAAAGGATAAGGAGCAATAAGAAAACCGCCAGTTGGCGGTTTTAAAAAGAAACTGTGTTATTTATTATCTTCGACGAAAGAGCAGATATCCTCTAGGCGGGGGGTCCACCCGGACCAGAGAGTGCCGGAGGCACATGCTTCGGCGCATCTTTCTACGGTACCTAGAAGAGTGTCGAGTTTTTCGCGCGACGGATTACTAGGGTTTTCATTGGAAGTTTCTATATCTTTTTCGGCTGACATGATGGCTACTTCCATATCTATGACACGGCGAGCCCAAAAATCCCCTACGTGGAAGGCGCGTCTTTCATGGGGCATTTTATAATAAGGCATAAAACGCTTAAAGCGCTTTCCTTCCCAGCGCCAAAGAACATGGTCTAGCTCGTGGAAAAGGACCCTTAGAAACTGCAGTTTAGAAAAGGTGTTAAATACGTATATTCTAACTATACCCCTTTGTGTTGTATGCAACTTGGGGAAGGGATAATAGCCTGAAGAGTAAACACCTGTTTTAAATACCTTAGCATCTCCCATGCGGTCCATTCTTCTTGGCATCACATCTACCTTTACGGTAAGAGATCTTGAATCGCTGAGCGGAATCCCATTTTCTTCAAAGAAATAGTGGGCATAATGCCTTAACTCCTCTTCAGTCATAAATATTTCTAAGTATTTCTTACCGATTATTTTAAGAGGGGGATAAAGTTCTCGCTTAACATGCTTATAAACCCTGTGCATTTCTTGAATGTTTCGCAAAAAAGGCACAACTTCTCCTTTTGTAGAGCTGCCTAGAAAATACCATGAAATTATGGTTTTGTAAATATTTTAGAAAAATAAAAAACCACCGCTGGGGTGGTTTAAAAAGAACGTATTTAAGACTTAACGGTTACAGAGACTTCGACATCTAAGAAGGCAGAGACAAGAAGGCATCCTGTGCAGTCAGGGTGTTTACCGAAATGGCCTTCATCTACAAGCTTTCTTGCTGTCAGAGCAGGACCATCAGGCCTCTTTTTGATTGGAGGCATGCTGCTGAGCCGAGGGAGTGTCCTTTTCGGAGGCTCCGGAAAGCTCTTATACGGAGATTTATTCGTAAGAACTAAGGAATTACCCGGTGCTCTTTTGACTGGGAAATCTTTGCTCAAGTGCTTTTCTCCTCTTTTCGACATTATTATATAAAAAAATACCACATATGTGGTATTTTGTAAAGAACGAAGTTACACTACAAGAACTTATGCATTAATCGTTAAAGTCGCCCAACTTGCAAAGAAGCTCTTGAATATAGAAATAACCCATCATAAATACAAAGATAATCCCAATAATAAGCCAATAAGCTACGGATATATATCCCCCAAATACGTGGGTCCAAAAGATAGATTTGCTACTTTTTCGTTTCGGAACGATACCACTTTCATATTCCTCTAAAAAGTTTGCTAAACGAAAAACAAGCGCACCCGCAGGTAGCCATGTTAGTGCAATAAGAACCCAAACCCAAGTGGGCAAATCCATATGTGGTTCCTTTCTTCAGTGCTAAATAAAAAATACCACCTTAGTGGTATTTTGTAAAGAACAATCTATGCCGAGAGATATTAGTTTTATTGTCTAAAACCGCCTATCTTATAAAGCGTGTCACGAACCCAAAACTGAAGAGAAAAAAGACCAAAGAAAATTAATACAATTAACCAAAAAAACGCAGAACCAAAGCCAAAATATACATACACCCAAAAAACATTCTTACTTCTCTTGGTCTTGGGGTCAACAGCTTCTGCAAGACGGAATGTTAAAGCACCTACAGGTAGCCATAATAAAAGAATAAGAATCTTTACCCATGGATCCACGTTAGCCCTCTCTTTTTGAAGTTACTGAATAAAAAATACCACGTTAGTGGTATTTTGTAAAGAACAATATTGGGTAATAAAAACTTATCTATTAGCTTCAGTATCATCCAATCCTGCAATATTATCAAGCTGACTGCCCGCCCACTTGTATAGTGAAATGCAAAACATTATGACCTTTAAGCATAGAATAGCAAGCAAAGAGCAGTAGCCGCAGTAAATAAAAAACTTAACATATTTATCTTTCCTTTTAGCACTAGGCCATAAACCAAAAATCACTCCTAGTCGAAATGAAAATGCGCCTACAGGTAGCCATGTTAGTACAATAAGAACCCAAACCCAAGTGGGCAAATCCATATGTGGTTCATTTCTTCAGTGCTAAATAAAAAATACCACCTTAGTGGTATTTTGTAAAGAACTAGGGACATGTTATTCCCTATAAACTACTGTGTCATCCTCAGTGGTATTTTCGTCTCTACCGATAGAATCCATAATGGACCAAATAATATGTAACACTGCAGCAAGCAGATTAACGAATAGATTGATAACGATGAAAAGAGCAAAAAGTACCAGTGATAAGTA
This sequence comes from Candidatus Spechtbacterales bacterium, assembly GCA_033721415.1. Taxonomy (GTDB): domain Bacteria; phylum Patescibacteriota; class Minisyncoccia; order Spechtbacterales; family 2-12-FULL-38-22; genus JAWWAH01. The sequence continues at coordinate 6,274 of JAWWAH010000035.1, forward strand.
GCCAAAAATAAAAAATAGTAACTTTATCTCGGAATCATTAAATAATGAGTCCGTTCTACGGAAAAGAAAAGCGACAAGAGCCCCTACTGGAAACCATGTGAGGAAGATAATTAACCCTATAGCCCCCACTAGCTTATCCTTTCGTTTTGAAGTTCCTAAGTAAAAATACCACGGTGCGTGGTATTTTGTAAAGAACTTAATCCAAATTATTAATACTTTTTAAATCCTCCCACATATTCCAGAACTTTCCAGAACTTTTTCAAAAGACGAAAGAGCTGTTCTATGAGTAACAGAAGTGAAAAAATCAAGATGACAAACATACAAACAATAAAAACAACCCATCCACAAACCACACAAACTGTGAACATGGCTCTATCATTCTTATTTACAATAGTTGCATAGATTGCAAAACGAAAACTGAGAGCTCCTGCAAAAGGCCAAGCTATAAAGAACAACCACCACATCCAAGGTTCCATTTGAAACTCCTTTCGATGTTTCAGTGCTAAACAAAAAATACCACAAAAAAATGTGGTAATCAAATAAAATTGTTGGGCTTAGGCTTAAGCAATATGAGTATCCCCTTTTATAGGAGAGGCTAGGTATTCTTCTAGGGCCTCTTGCCAAGGGCGTATCTTTATAAATTTATTGTTATTTAGAACAGAGTAAGCAGGGCGCTTTGCTTTTGTTTTAAAATAATCCATGCTAACTGCTTCTATCTTAGGAAAATCATTTTTCCCTAATCTATTTTTTTTGGCATATATCTCTACTATTTTTTCAACCCACTCAAGACGACTCGCTGCACTTTCGTTTGTTATGTGATACGTGCCAAAAGACATCTCTTCGCCTGCTTCTGAAAGTAAAACGCGCGTTGCTTGAGCAAGATCTTTTACATATGTGGGCTTTGAGTGTTGATCTTCGGCGGCCTTAATCTCTTTTTTACTTTTAGCAAGTTGTATGGTTTTATCTACAAAATCGCTACCCCCACCTCCAAATAACCACGAGGTTCTAATTATGTAATGCCTAGGGAGTGTATTACGAAGAACCTTTTCTCCTTTTAGTTTTGTTTTGCCGTAAACATTAAGGGGTTCGGAAACCATTGGTATATCATCTTCGTTGTAACCTTCTTTGTTTGTGCCATCAAAAATATAATCCGTAGAATAATGGACCATTATTGAGTTATTCTCTTTGGCACAATCTGCTATGTTTTTTACACCATCTGTATTAACTTTTTCGGCAAGCTCTGGATTATCTTCTGCTCCATCTACATCTGTGTAAGCAGCGGCATTAATAACTACATCTGGCTCTAGTTGGGTCATTATTGCAGACACAGCGTTGTGGTCTGTGATATCCACAGCACCTTTATCAAAAGAATAGGGAGATAACTCCTTGAAAGTATTTTTTAACTCTTTGCCTAAAAGGCCGTTTGCTCCAAATATTACTATCTTCATCCTGTTAGAGATTGCTGTTGCACAGTTTTCTTTATAGTCTGCATTTAGCGCAACAAGCGTTTGTTAATTTCTATACTTTTTTCTTAGCACCCGTTAGAGTAATTTCTAACGGGATTCATATATATATTGTACCGCGATGAACAACTTAAAAACAAATGAAAATCCCCAGCTTTATAACTAGGGATGTTTTATTGTGTATTGGACTTATGAGTTTTACTGGAATGGCGAACTATCGCTTTAGTATGGATTAAAAGCGGAATTTTATCTACGGTGATATTGTTCTTTTCACCACAACCTAAGCATGAAGCCCAAAAAGTGTTGCGTGGATTACTGGTAGAATATGGCCCTGGCCCATATTCTACATCATTAGAGTATACCGTAGTGATTACTCCACAAGCACTGCAACTTATATCTAAAGACCAAAAAAGATCATTTAACACAGAGACTCCTTTCTGCGAGAAAATTATGAACTAAAATTAGAATATCAGTGGAAACATTGGATGTCAAAGCAATAAAATAGGATTTTAAATATGGCAAAGGCATGCATTGTAGAGCTTTTATAGTTTTTGCTGATATTTTTTAAAAAACCAGACCACACGAAATATAAGCGGTAAACCTTTTAAAATCTGAACTTAAAGTGTATTATATTATCGAACTCAAAAAGGAATATAATTACTATGAGTCCCGTTAGTAACCACCCTAGCGGGTCCTAAGAAAAAGTACCAGAAAAAAATTATGCTAATTTATTTAAATAAAACTTTAAACTTAATACTGCGAAGCAGTAATTACTAACGGGATGAGTATAGAAATAAAACCGCTTTATAACGACGAACAACTAAACAAGGTGGAGCAAAATTACGAGAATGGCAAAGAAAAAGATAAAATATCTTTAGCCATGCGTCTTTTTGATAAGGGGCACGTTTCTTTGGATGAAGCTGCGCATCTTGCAGATGAACATCCAGCACACCTAGAACACATTTTCTCCCAGAGAGGGCTCTTGCCTAAGCATCGTATGCTTGTTTGTGGGGGAGCTGGGTTTATGGGCTCTTATTTTATAAAGTATATGCTGCAAAAGCATCCACATATGTACATAGTTAACTATGACAAGTTAACTTATTCTGGGAATCTGAAAAACTTACACGATGTATCATTCCACCCACGTTATACTTTTGTAAGGGGCGATATAGCAAACGAAGAGCATTTAGAAAAGGTGATTAAGGACCACAAGATTAATACTATAGTTAATTACGCAGCTGAAACACATGTTGATAGATCAATAATGAACGCTGATCCCTTCCTTGAGACAAATGTAAAAGGTACACATTCCCTATTAAAACTTGCAACAAAGCACGACATTAAACTTATCCAAATAAGCACTGATGAGGTTTTTGGATCTATAGATAGCGGAGCATTTACAGAAGAGCATCCTTTTAGACCAAATAGCCCGTACTCAGCAACAAAGGCTAGCGGAGATTTGCTTGCAAGAAGTTATAACAAAACCTACGGCACAAAAGTTATAGTTACGCACTCATGTAATGTTATGGGACCTTTCCAATACCCCGAAAAGCTTATTCCCCTATTTGTAACTAATGTTATTGAAAGTAAGAAGCTTCCTGTATATGGAGATGGGCAAAACAGAAGAGAATGGATATTCGTTGAAGATCACGCAAGAGCAATAGATTTCCTACTAGAAAAAGGAAAGGTTGGCGAAGTTTATAACATAGGAAGCGAAGAAGAAAAAACAAATATGGATATAACAGAAATGATACTTGCAAAAATGAATAAAAGCCGCGCATTTATAGAGTATGTAGATGACAGAAGGGGCCATGATAAGCGTTATGCTATAGATTCTACAAAACTGCGTTCTCTTGGGTGGGAGCCTAGATATAAATTTTCAGATGCGATGGATCTTACTATAAAATGGTATACTGCTAATAAGGACTGGTGGGAACCCATTAAATCTGGAGATTTTAAAAAATACTATAATAAACAATACAGGGCATAATGAATCCCGTTAGTATCCACCCTAACGGGTCCTAAGAATAAAGTACTAAAAATAACCATGCTAATTTATCTAAATAAGACTTTAAATTTAACACTGCAAAGCAGTGGCTACTAACGGGATGAAAGCACTAATCACGGCAGGAGGCCGGGGTACAAGACTTTATCCCCTGACCTTTAGCCGAAATAAACATACAATACCGCTTGCTAATCGTTCTATGTTAGAGCGAGCAATAGACAAGATATCTAAAGCGGGCATTACGGAGATAGGTATCTCTGTGAATGAAGCTGAAGAAAATGTGCAGAAAATAATAGGTAACGGAGACCGTTATGGTGTAAACATAACTTACATAGAGCAAAAAGGTGGTCCTCTTGGTGTTGCACATGTAATAAAGAACGCAAAAGAATTCATCGCGGGTGATGAATTTTTATTTTATCTCGCAGATAATATAGTTTTTGCTGACTTAAAAGAATTTGTAGACAAATTCTATAGTGAAAAATTGAATTGTTTTTTGACTTTAACTGAGGTAGATGATCCCAGGCAATTTGGAGTTGCAGTAATGAATGGTGATAAAATAGTTAAAATAGACGAAAAGCCCAAAAATCCAAAATCAAAAATGGCTGTGATTGGGGTATACATATATGATAGAAGCATTATGGAAGCAGTAGATAAAATAGAGCAAAGTGCTCGAGGAGAATACGAAATATCTGATGCTCACACATACTTAATAGATAATGGATATAAAATAGGTTACAAAAAAATAGAGGGGTGGTGGCGAGATGCTGGACGCCCTGATGACCTGCTAGACGGAAACAGGATACTACTTGAGCAAGAAATAAAAACAGATATAGCAGGGCAAGTAGGAAAAGTTGCACGAATGCGTGGAAATGTAACATTAGGAAAAAATTCAAAAATAGTGGGTAAAAGCTTTATAAGGGGCCCGGTTATAATAGGAGACAACGTTAAAATTATTGATGCCTATATAGGACCCTACACATCTATAGGAGATAACGTATACATAAAAGATGCAGAAGTAGAGCACACTATAGTAATGAGTGGAACAAAGATAAGCACAGGAGAAAGAATCACAGATAGCATCATAGGACACAATGCAGAAGTAACCGCTAAGCATAAGACATTACCAAAGGGACATAAATTGATAATCGGAGACCACGGACAAGTAGAGTTATGAATGTAAGTATTGTCGTAACACATTACAAATCACCTCAAGTCCTAAAATTATCTTTAGGATATCTTTATAATTGGAAAAAGGAATTTGAAAAAGATAAAAACAATAAAGCAGAGATAATTGTAAGTGATTCTGATACCCAAAACGAAGTAAAA
>JAWWAH010000036.1:0-10581 GCA_033721415.1 Candidatus Spechtbacterales bacterium
TGCTTGGGAAGAAGAATAAATGTTTTCAGGTATCAAAAATTTTTTCGAGGTTTTACCTCCCGCAGTAGGGCTGGATATATCAGACAGCTCTATTAAGTATGCCCAACTAGAAAGAAAGGGCAGATATTTTAATCTTTTGGCTTATGGTGAGCGCGATATACCAAAGGGAATAGTGGAATCTGGCAGAATACAAGACCCTAAAATGCTTTCAGAGATACTGGAGGAAACTCTTGTAAAAAATAAGCCCTCGGGGTTGTCTTCGTATGTTGTAGCATCTATACCTGACGAAGAGATATTTCTAAAAGTTATAACTCTTCCTAACGTTCCTAAAAAAGAAATAAAAAACATGATTTTAGTTGAAGCAGAAAGAAATATTCCAATACCTGCAGACAATATGCAGCTTGATTATGAAGTGATTAATTTTCATCCCGAAAGAAAACATATGGATGTTTTACTAGCAGCTGCAAAAAAGAAAGAAATAGCAACTTATATAGAAAGCATTAAGGGAGCTGGGTTGCATCCTCTAGCCTTAGATCCAGAAGTTGCAGCTATAGCAAGAAGTACGGTAAAGGGCCAAAAAACAAAGAGACCAATTATTATTCTTGAGATTGGTGCAAATCGTACTCGAGTTATAGTTTATGTGAAGAATGTGCCAATTATAACGGGAGCCGTTGATTTTTCTGCACCCGATATAACCAAAACTATGGCCTCGGTTCTTGGTATAAGTGAAGCAGAAGCAAGAGATGTAGAATGGTCTCCAAAACTTCTTAGTGATGAAAAACTAGGCCAGCGCTTAACTGATGCGCTACACCCTCTCTATAGCGATTTGGTAGAGGCTATAAAAAAATATGCAACGTTTTTAGAAGATAGAGAAGATGGCCAAGACCTAGATATGCATAAAGTGGAGAAGATATTAATATCAGGGGGTGGTGCCAGGATTCCAGGGATTGCAAATAGCTTAAGTATAGAGCTTCAAATACCTACTGAAATTGCAAATCCCTGGGTTAATGTTCTACCTCCAGCACTTGAAGAAATTCCCGAGTTATCTAGAAGAGAGGCAGTGCGCTTTTCTGCTACGCTAGGGCTTGCTTTATATGGTTTAACAACAGATATTAGAAAAATATATCCCGATAAATAAAAAATATGACTGATTTAAATCTTCTACCAAAAAAGCATAGAATGGAGTTGAAACGAAGGATATTTACTCGAATGCTTTATATAATTACAGTTTTTTCTTTCTTTTGGATTTTTATTTTTGGCACCATGGTATTTGCAGGTATTAGATTTTTATCAATCCAAAACAACGCTCTCGAAGAGCGCATTGCAACCACGCAAAATATGAGAGAAGCAGAAGAGGTAAAAGAGATCGAAGCTAGTATAGTAGATTTAAATAGCTTGGTTACTAGAATAGGGCAAATAGAAGAAGATTCTTCTATGGAGGGCCCCGTTATATTAGGTAAAATAGCTAGATCAACTCCAGCAGGGATAGCTGTAAGTCGCATAGCTTATAATTCAAAAACCAGCGTTGTGCTAGTAAATGGTCATGCAGACCAAAGAACACAGGTTATAACTTTTAAAGAGCGATTAGAAGCAGACCCAGCATTTTTGGAGGTTGAATCACCTTTATCCAATTTACTACAGTCAACTGATGTAGATTTTAAATTTACAATAACCCTTGAGGGAAAAGATGAGAATGAATAAGAAAGACGTTAACCAAAAATTTATTATTTCAGTTTCAATACTTTTCTTGATTGTCCTAGTTTTGGCTGGTGCGTTATGGTTTGGCTTGTTTACTCGCCTAGAGGATGAAAGGGTAAAATATCAGGAGAATAGAGTAATGCTGATAGAGCTAGAGAAAAAAGTTGACCTCAAGAAGCAACTAGAGAAAGATTATCAAGAATTAGAGGAAGATATAATCAAAATAGAGGCTTCTATCCTAGATGCGGACCAAAAACTTCAATTTATAGAAGAGTTAGAAAGCGTAGCTACAAGAACTGGGAACTCGTATTCAATAGAAGGCGCAAGGGAAGTGTATGAACCAGATTCAAATCAACTTACTCAGATTAATTTTAATTTAAAACTAAATGGGGGATTTGTTAATGCTATGTCTTTCTTGCGCGAGGTGGGCTCTATGCCTTATTTAATGGATATTAAGCAGCTTTCGGTCCAGGGTTCTGGAGAAGAGGGGGCAGAACTAGAAACATCCTTAGAATTACACGTGTTTACAAGATAATATGAAAATTAAAAAAATAAACATAAAGAGAATAAAGAAAGATTTAATGAACGTATTTAAGTATTTTCCATCTTTCTTTTCTTCACATCTTTGGTCTTTCTTCACTGTTATTTCTTTTATAGCTCTTGTGCTGGGCTTGTTTGTTTTTTATAGTAATGCTTACGGGATTAAAGATAGCGAATACGAACCTTTTGTTAGAATCAAGGAGGTGGATGATAAAAAAATGGATAAAGCACTCGATTTTATAGAAGAAAGAAATGATTATTCCCTGACAATACCCACTTCCAACCCATTTACTAAACAATAGTTATACTTGCTTTTTATCATTATGTGGTTTATAATATCACAGTTGATGTTAGCTGTGATGTTTTTGTAAAATTTATTGTTTTTGCATAGTGCCTCCCCGTAGCTCAGTAGGACAGAGCGGAGGTTTTCTAAACCTTAGGTCGCAGGTTCGAATCCTGCCGGGGAGGCACTGCGCAAAAAGTTGTATATTGCTGATCCAATTTCACTTTAAAAGATTAAATAGGAGGGTGGTTGTGGAAGGTCTTTTCTGTGGTATACTTACTTGTGTATTACGTGGTGGGCGTAGCTCAGCGGTAGAGCTCTTGGTTGTGGTCCAAGTGGTCGCCGGTTCGAATCCGGTCGCTCACCCCAATATTTTATTTGATAGTTATTTTTAACGGCTCAGCAGCGCTGAGCCGTTATCATGTATTAATTTATGTTATCGATAGGAATCGTAGGCCTTCCAAACGTTGGAAAGTCTACGTTATTTACAGCCCTAACTAAAAAGCAAGTAGAGGTAGCAAATTACCCCTTTGCTACAATAGACCCCAATGTGGGTGTTGTTGAAGTACCTGACGAACGAGTGGATAAACTTGCTGAACTTTCTGATTCTAAAAATAAAATCCCAACAGCTATAGAGTTTGTAGATATCGCAGGCCTAGTTAAGGGTGCAAACAAAGGGGAGGGCTTAGGAAATCAATTCTTGGCTAATATTCGCGAGGTAGATGCAATTTTGTATGTTATCCGTGCTTTTGAAAGTGAGGATATTCAACATGTAGAGACAACAGTAAACCCCTTACGTGATATGGAAATATTAAGAGCAGAATTAGCTCTTAAGGATCTCGAAGTATTAGAAAGACGTGCTTCTAAACTAGAGGGAGAAGCAAAAACAGGAGATAAAGATGCGCAAGAAGCTTATGATTTTCTAAGCGGACTGATTGAGGCTCTCAATGACGGAAGCCACGCTGTGGAATATCTAAAAAAGAACCAGCCATCAGAAAAACAAGCATTGCTTCTTAAAGAGATGCAGCTTTTAACATCAAAACCTGCGCTATATTTATTTAATTCTCACAATGATTCTGATGTGCCTGAAGACGCAAAAAACTTTGTAGAAGATAAGGGTGCACACTCTCTTGTAATGAATATTAGAGAAGAAATGGATAGTACAGATCTTAGCGAAGAAGAAAGAAGTGAGCTTGGTCTTGAAGAGCGCGGATTACCTCGGCTTATAAGAGCTGCGTATAAAGTGTTAAATCTTATAACATTTTTAACAACAGGCCCTGAAGAAACACGTGCCTGGACAGTAAATAGGGGAGCCAAAGCTCCAAGGGCAGCAGGTGTTATACACACAGATTTTGAAGATAAGTTTATAAGAGCCGAGGTTATCCAGTGTGATGTTCTTTTGGATGTTGGTGGATGGAAAGAAGCCAGAGAAAAAGGGCTTCTTAGAACAGAGGGTAAAGAGTATATTATGCAAGATGGTGATGTTTGCCACTTTCTGCACTCATAAATAAAAACTCATAAAAAAACAGCGAGTTAACTCGCTGTTTTTTTACGAGTGTCTGTTAAAATTATTGTTTCTTTTCCTCAAGCTTTACCTGAACACTGTGTTCTTTATTTTTTCTTAATATTTTCATATCTACCTTGTCTCCAATTTCGTGTTCTTGTATAACATCCTGTATTGTAGTTTTAGCAGTGATCTTCTTTCCCTCCACTTCAAGAATTATATCGTATTCTTTTAGTCCTGCCTTATCTGCACTAGACCCCGGTACTACAGCGGTATCACCAAGTTGCTCACGCATTATTAGTGCCCCGTGGTCTACAGGTAAATTATTTTGCTTTTTAGCGTTTTCATCAAGAATCAAGTAGCGCACACCAAGGAAGGGGAGTCGTACTCTTCCGTATTCTTTTACATCTTCTATATCTTTCTTAGCCTGGTTAATAGGTATACTAAATCCTATGTTTTGTGCTCCGTATACAACAGCTGTGTTTATCCCAATTACCTTGCCGTTCATATCTATGAGTGGACCACCGGAATTACCGGGATTTATAGCTGCATCTGTTTGTATTAGACCCCTAAGACGCTCTGCATGGCGGCTTTCTCCACCCGGTTGTGCTTGTATAAACCGACTTAAACCTGAAATAATTCCAAGACTAACTGTATTAGAGAATTCACCAAGAGCGTTTCCTACTGCTACAACAAATTGCCCTAAATCTATATCTGCAGAATCACCAAGCTCAAGGTGGGGCAAGTCTTTGCCTTTCATTTTACAAATAGCTATATCATGTATTGGATCACGTGCTACTACTTCTACCTTATGCTTTTGCCCCTCTTCTTCATGATCCATAACCACAGTGTAGTCTGCTTTTGGATCGTGTACAACATGGCTATTTGTTAATATTACGCCGTCGTCTGAAACCAGGAAGCCACTTCCACCCCCAACTTTAACGGATTCTTTTTCGCCTTTTTTTATTTTAGGTACCATTAGTTTTTTACCCTGGTACGGCATTTGGTAAAAACCTTCTACTTTTGGCATGTCTTTTGTCACGACAATACTTACCACTGCAGGGGAGGCTTCTTTTGCAATTTTTATTATATTTTCGTTTTCTTTGTCTAGCATTGTTTTATGTGTTAATTTACTTCATTGTAGCATATAGATATTTTTTCATAAACGATACTACCTTGATAGCTTGTTATTTTAGTGGTATTAAATACTAAGGATCTAGAGTACACCTCCCCGTAGTTCAACAGGATAGAACGAGCCCCTCCTAAGGGCTAAATCCAGGTTCGAGTCCCGGCGGGGAGACAATAAAGCTACCATGCAGTTTTGCATGGTAAAAGGGCCGTTAGCTCAGCTGGCAGAGCGCTACTATGGCATAGTAGAGGTCGCTGGTTCAAATCCAGTACGGTCCACAAATCGACTTCAGGTTACTTCATTGGAACCAAGACCACTTTCACGAGTGGTTTTTGTTTGGTATTCTATTTATATGGAAAAAGAAAATAAAGAATATCCTCGAGGAGTGGAAGTGGTTGCTTCTGCACTAATAGTAAAGGATGAAAAAATACTTTTAATTAAATCGCATAAGTGGGGTGATATTTATTTATTGCCCGGAGGACACGTTGAGCCAGGCGAAACTGTCCTAGAAGCCGCAAAGAGAGAAGGGGAAGAAGAAGTTGGCTTACAATTAGAAGCAAAGTATTGTGTTAATATTGGAGAGCTAATAAATGACCCCGATTTTAATAGAAAGGCACATCTTGTATATTTCCATTTTGTCTGTGAAGCCATAGGAGGAGAATTAAAATTAGACGAAAGAGAGCTAAAAGAGTTTGTTTGGTTTGATAAAAAAGAGGTATTAAATGCAGCTTTGCCAGATACAACTAGAAAAACAATAGAGAATTATTTAAAGGGAGTTAAGATTGATATTCCATCGAAAGTTTTCTAAACATCTTTAATTCTTTAATAATTTGGTTCCAATCAAAACAATTTAGGTCCACAAGGTACTACCCAAATTGTTTTCATTGGAACTAAAGCTTGAAAAAAGAATAGCGAAGTGCTATTCTTTTTTTAGTACCCACAAAAGGAGTGGATAATGGATGATGAGGTTTATGCTGCTATTGGTATAGGGATTCAAAATGGAATAATGAGACTTAAGAGAGAGTATGGGGAACTTATTCGAGCATTTGGTGTTACAGATGATGAAAGATTATATATCGCTTTAGCAGAAGATATTAGCGAAGAAAAGAAAGATGAAATTAGAAGAAAGTTCGTAACATTTATAACTTGAGTTGCGTGGGTTAACAGTTCTTTTGTTATTTAAGCGGCTTTGGCCGCTTTTATTTTTGAAAATCTTTTTAATTCTTTGACCAGTGAGTTCCAATCAAAACAATTTAGGTCCACAAATCGACTTCAGGTTACTTCATTGGAACCAAGACCACTTTCACGAGTGGTTTTTGTTTGGTATTGTTAGGGTATGAAATGGGTAGAAAAGATAAAAAATAATGAACCAGATTTTTTTAATTTTGGACGTCCATATAAAATAGAGTTAAGCAGGGAAGATGGTGAGAGAAGGCTATCTCAAATTGCAGATGAAGCTGAAGCCGAATATGCTTGGGCTTTTGATAATGAAACGTCTACTTGGATATATTATCCATCTAAAAAGTTTACTGAAAATGCGGATTATGAAGCAGGAGAGATTTCATTGCGTCTTGAGGTGCCTAAAAAACTATTAATCCCACCTAGCGGTGATTCAGATTTTTACCATATACATCCCAACTATATAGAGAAGAGGCTTTTGGAAAATCCTAAAGAAGGGTTTGATAGCAAAGATGTTTTACAGGTAAAAGCCTTGATACCAAGCACTGAAGATCTTCAAACTGCAGTTGATTTGACAAAGGATGGTTACAAGAGACTTAAAATAGTCACCTCTATAGGTGTAACGACTTTTAGTTTTGATCCCGAAAAGGCGAAAGATTTAAAAGATGGAAATGCTCCCGGTGTTACAATATCACGAGAAGATATCAAAAAATGGTTAGAAGAGGATGGTTTAGAAAATGCAATTAAAAAAGCTTTAAATCAATTAAACGAGCATTATGATGGAGTATTCGTCTTTAGTTTTGAAGAGTTATATAGTGATTAATACTTTTAAATTCTTGCACAACTCGGTTCCAATCAAAACAATTTAGGTCCACACAGCAAATATGAGTATAGAAAAACCAACTTTTGAACAAGATAAAAATAAATTAGAAACGCTTGCAAATAATCTGGATGAGCTACAGGCCTCCGAAAATGAAGGGAGAGGTATTTCTTGTGTACGCACTATAGCTGCATATTTGCGAGCAGGTGATAAGAAAACAGCAAGAGCAATCTGTTTAAATGAAAGTGATAAAATCAGAAGTTACCCAGAGATATATGGGTTGCTTAAAGAACAATTAGTTGAAGAAGATTTTTGATAGAGCTTGAATTATATAACCACCAGATTCCCCGCCTACCGGCAGGCAGGCAATCAAAACAATTTAGGTCCACAAATCGACTTCAGGTTACCTCATTGGAACCACAAGCTTGAAAAAAGAATAGCGAAGTGCTATTCTTTTTTTAGTACATAAAAGGAGAAACATGGATTGGAAAAAAATTAATGAGAAAACTATTAGAAAAGGGTTTAGATCTCTAATTGAGAGAGTTTTTGAGTTACCTGATGGGAACATTGCTTATTTTGACATTAAAAAAGAAGGACCAGCAGTTTGCATAGTACCATTAACTAAAGATAATGAAGTCATTCTTTTTAAGCAATTCCGACCAGGTCCTGAAAAAGTTTTGCTTGAATTGCCAGGTGGAGGATTTGAAAACAGAGAGAGCCCAAAACAAGCTGCAACACGTGAATTATTAGAAGAAACAGGATATGTAGGAAATCTTCAATTGGTGTGCGTAAGCTGGGACGATGCTTATTCTACTATGATTAGATATAACTTTGTTGCAACAAATTGCCAAAAGCAACAAGATCCTTCTTTGGATGAAGGAGAGTTCGGAGAGGTCGTGAAGTTGTCCTTGGAAAAGTTTAGAGAACACATAAGAACTGGAGAATTAACAGATATAGAATCTGCGTACCTAGGATTGGATTACTTGCACCTGCTCTAACTCTTTCCATTTTTGCAACCCCTGCATTATCTGGTTCCAATCAAAACAATTTAGGTCCACAAATCGACTTTAGGTTACCTCATTGGAACCAAGACCACTTTCACGAGTGGTTTTTGTTTGGTATTGTTAGGGTATGAAAAATAAAAAAGATCTGGAGAAAATCATAAAGAAGAGGGTTATAAACGATAACCAGTATCAAAAAGCGCTAACTATTACAAGAGAAAATAGCATCGGAAAAGTTTGGCTTATAGGTAGTTTAATTTATAAAACTTTGGCGAATGAGTTATGGGGATGCGAGTTATCACCTAAAGATTTTGACTTTATAGTGGAGAGCATAAAAAAACCGTTATTTTTGCCAAAAGAATGGAGAGCTGAATTAAACACTCATGGCAACCCAAAATTGAGTAATGGTAATATAGAAATTGATTTAATATCTATCTCTAATATACACAGCATAAAGGAACGAGGGTTGAGCCCTAACATAAGTAATTATTTGTCAGGAGTACCTTTATCTGTACACTCTATTGCCTACGATGTTTTAAAGGATAAACTGATAGGGGATATAGGGATAAAAAGCCTGCTTAATGGTGAAATAAGTATAAATAATGAAAGTGAATATGAGCACGCAAAAAATATATATGGTTACAGGCAGTTTATTGAACGATATGCCAAAGAGTTAGGTTTTAGAGTAGTGTAGATGGTTTTTAACTCTAAAATAACTCGGTTCCAATCAAAACAATTTAGGTCCACAATAATAAAAGCACCTTTTTAGGTGTTTTTATTGTCGAAATCTTGATAATAAAAATATAAATTGTACAATGTGATTATGCAAAAAGCAGTGAAACAAAAACACGATTTTGGATGTGGGCCAGCTTGTGTTTCCTTTGTGTTGGGTCTGGATTATGACAAAATCATTAAAGAACTAGGAGCAACAAAAGCGAAACAAAAAGGTTTTTATTGTAGAGATTTGGTAAGTGTTTTGGCTAAATTTGGTTATGACTATGAGTATAATTACATAAAACCCAAACTGAAGAAAAGGATTTACAAACCTGGCGTAATAGTTTTCATAAAGCGAGATAAAAATTATCCGGCGGGCCACTATCTTGCAAGAGTAAATGGTGGCTGGATGGATCCTTGGATAAATTTTAAGAAGGATGACAATATTAAAAATGCAAGAGCGGGTTTTAGAAAAAGACTACCTGGTAAATCGATTTATGCACTACTTCCTGTGTGAAAGATTTTATTCCAACTTTTTAATTCCCGCATTAACAAGTTCCAATCAAAACAATTTAGGTCCATTGCTTAAAAAAGTGATAAATACTTGCTATTGTTTCAGTAGCACATAGGAAAGGATGATAAATGCCAGAATTAGAAACTATTATTTGGGTATTAGCACCTTTAGATAACATTTTTATAGACGCAATTTATGAGTTAATTCGCCATACAATAAACAACTCCTCGAAATGAGGGGTTTTATACTAGATAAAATTAATATCAGGCATTATACTACACGCTTCAAAAATTTTCGTACAGGTAATAATTGACAAAAACTGCTTTAGGTGGTATTTTATATTAACAGTTAAGTTCCTAATAGGGGAGGTAAGGTTGTCTGGAGCTTTTGATAAAGTACTCCAAGATATAGATCGGGATCGCAAAGAATCACGAAAAATTGCAATAGAAAATGCGATCTCCAGATTAGAGGCCGCTGTTAGAGAGTTGGAGTTTGCCCTTTTTGAGTTTGATGGTGCAGTTGATCAAGAATTTGTATATAAACTTGCTCTAATCGTAAAAGAGCGCGTACAATCAGATCCTAAAGAAAGCGAACTCAAAGACTTCTTTAATGAGTTTGATAATAGACTCGAAATGTTAAAGAGATATAATGATGAATGTGCCCCAACCAATAATGTAACTAGATTTAGATACAAGCAAAGCCAGATAATAAGCTGGTTTGGTGATAATCTCCCCAGAGAAGTTCCTAAAATAATGGCACGCTCTTATCGCAGAATACTTTCTGAGTACAACAGTGATTTTTGGGGAAGAGCTTAAGCGACCCATGAGGTCGCTTTTATTTTTGAAAAACTTTTTAATTCTAAAATAGCCCGGTTCCCCGCCTACCGGCAAGCAGGGAATTAAAACAATTTAGGTACACAACTAATTAAAGTGCGCCTTGAATAAAGTATTTTGTTGACAGGCCAAATAATTGTTGGTAGCGTATGTGTAGTTATTTTTCAAAGGAGCAGTAATGATATCTAGTTGGGATTGCGAAAACTGTAAAGTATCTGGAGAGGTAAAGACAGAAAAATATAAAAAGCACAAACGAAAAACCAATTGTTGCCCTAATGCTTCCAGATACATTGCACGTTTAGTAAAAAGAATGCATGGAAGAATGTCCCCAAACTGTGATAGCGAATTTATAGTTATAATAACCCA
>JAWWAH010000037.1:0-10023 GCA_033721415.1 Candidatus Spechtbacterales bacterium
AAAGGAGGAGTTTTTAAATACAGGAGATCCTAAATTAAAAGAAAGCTTCGAACAAGCTAAAGAAAAAGCAGAAGAAGCAAGAGATGCCTACAAAGAAGCTTCCATAGTAGAAGTAGATGAAGAAAAGAGAAGAATTATTGAAGAAGAAGTACTTGAGTTGATGGGGGATGCGGTAGAATATATAACAAGAAAGTACAAAGGGGATATTGAAGTGGTTTTTGGGATTAGCCTTAGCCGGGATACAGATCAAGAGATATTAGATAAAAAAACTAAATACATTAAATATTTTAAGGATTTAAAGATATTTAATTGTTCTACGACCCAAATCCAAGAATTACCCGAACTATTTGATTCGCTTGAGCATCTTGTTTGCTACTTCACCCAAATCCAAGGACTACCCAAACTACCTGATTCGCTTGAGAGTCTTACTTGCTACAACACCCAAATACAAGAACTACCGAAATTGCCTGATTCGCTTAGGGAGCTTGTGTGCTTCAACACCCAAATTCAAGAACTACCTGAACTACCTGATTCGCTTGAGAAGCTTCATTGCCACAACACCCAAATCCAAGAATTACCAGAACTGCCTGATTCGCTTAAGTATCTTGACTGTATAGACACCCCTGCCTCCAAAAACCCAGAAACAATTAAACAGATTGAAGAATTTAGGAAAAAGCACCCACAAGCTAAAATAATTTACTAAGGCATTATGCAACCCAATTCTTGATTGTTGATTGCCTGCCTGTATAGAAAGCAAGAAATGCTTGTATATATAGAAAAAACAAAGTTTTTGACCTTTTTTTCTTCTTAAATATGGGTTATAAAACATAGTGATGGAAGACCAGATTAAATAGTATGGCAAATACAAGAACAAAACTCAAACGCATAGTAAAGAAAACAATAAAGGAACTGCAAGAAGCAGGTGATTTGCCTGATGTTAAAATTTCGGATGTAAAAATAGAGCGCCCAACAAGAGAAGGTCAGGGAGATTATGCAACAGCTGTTGCTCTCCAGATAGGTTCTATGGCAAAAAGAAAGCCAAAAACTGTTGCAAAGATACTCGCATCTGCTCTGGAAAAAAATGAAAAACTAGGAAAGATGTTTTCTGAAGTGCGCGTTATATCTCCAGGATTTGTGAATTTTTATTTTTCGGAAGAGTATCTAAGAAAGCTTCTTTGGGACTCTTTAAAAAAAGAAAATTACGGAGCAGTTAATGTTGGTAAAAATAAAAAGCTTAATCTGGAATTTATATCCGTTAACCCAACTGGAGAATTGCACGTAGGGCACGGAAGAACAGCTTTTTATGGGGATGTTCTTGCTAATGTGCTCTCTTATGCAGGATACAAAGTAACAAGAGAATATTACGTGAATAACGCAAGGCAGAGCGCCCAGATTAAAGAACTGGGAAAAACAGCCCTGGGTAAAGGCACATCCTATAAGAGTCCTTATTTAAGCAAGAAAATGAAACAATATTCTAAGGCGCTCAAAAGGATGAAGAACTTCGATGCAGCCGGTTATTTTTTGGCGCAAAGAATCCAAAAAGATATTAGAACTTTTTTAGAGAAAGATGCAGGAATAGAGTTTGATGTCTGGCTTGAAGAAGAAGAGCTTTATAATGATAACCAGGTAGAAAAAACCCTTAAAGAACTTAATAAAAAAGGCCTAACTTATGAAGAAGATGGCGCAGTGTGGTTGAAAACTACAAAGTATGGAGACAGCCAAGACCAGGTTTTAATAAGGAGCACCGGAGAAAACACATATTTCATGGCAGATATCGCCTATCATAGAAACAAGGTAAGGCGTGGCTTTGAACAACTTGTAGATATTTGGGGTGCAGATCATCAGGGGCACGTTAAGAGGATGAAGGCCGCAATGAAAATATTTGGCATAAAGGAAATGGAGATTCTTATTGCTCAGATGGTTCGTCTAAAGGGCAATGTTAAGCTTTCAAAAAGAAAAGGCAATGTCGTTGCTCTAAAAGACCTTCTTGATGCTGTTGGTACAGATGCAGCTCGATATTTTTACCTTACAAAATCCCTAGACACACAGATGGAGTTTGATCTTAAGCTTGCAAAAGAACGCTCCAAGAAAAATCCTGTATATTACATTCAGTACAGTCACGCTAGAATATGCAGTATAATGAAAAAGGCTGAAAACAAAGATCCGCAAAAAAAGAATTTAAATGAATTAAAGAAAGAAGGAGAGATGAACTTAATCAGAAAGATAACAGAGCTGCCAGAAATAATAGAAGACACAGCGCAGGATCATCAAGTTCATCGTTTAACCACATATGTTTACGAACTTGCCCAAGAATTTAACCAATTCTATAGAGACTACAGGGTAATAGGGGACGATGAAGATCTTGAAAGGGCACGTCTTGCTCTTTCTGCTTCCGCCGGATCCACCATAAAGCAGTGCTTAGACCTATTGGGTATAAGCGCACCTGATAAAATGTAATTAAAGTAATATAAATATTCATGAGAGATTTATCTAAGCTGGAAGAAAAAATAATAAAAAAATGGAAAGAAATTAAAGCTTTCGAAGAAAGCGTTTCAAGACGGCCAAAAGACCGCACTTTTGTATTTTACGAAGGCCCACCAACCGCTAACGGAAAGCCTGGTTTTCACCATGTGCTTAGCCGTTCGTTTAAGGATGTAATATGCAGATACAAAACAATGCGTGGCTACAGAGTAGAGAGAAGAGCAGGATGGGACACTCATGGTTTGCCCGTAGAAATACAGGTAGAAAAAGAACTTGGCTTAAATAACAAAAAAGAAATAGAAGAATACGGAGTAGCTAAGTTTAATCAAAAATGTAAAGAATCAGTTTGGCGCTATCAGCAGGAATGGGAACAACTTACAGATAGAATGGGCTACTGGTTAGATTTAGATAACGCGTATATAACTTATAAGCCCCTATACATGGAATCTTTGTGGTCCATTATTAAGAAGGCTCACGATAAAGATTTATTATTTGAAGGTCACAAGGTTGTGCCTTATTGTGCACGATGCGGCACCCCATTATCTTCACACGAAGTTGCTCAAGGCTACAAAGATGTAACAGAAGATAGCGTTTACATTAAATTTAAGGTTAAGAATTCAAAGGATCATAATCTTGAAAAAGATACGTATATACTTGCTTGGACAACTACCCCATGGACACTTCCAGGGAACGTCGCTTTGGCTGTTGGTGAAGATATAGAATATACAGTTGTTAAGCAAAACGACGAATATTTAATAGTTGCAACCGATAGACTAGAAATGCTTGATGAGGGCTACACAGCAGAAAAGACAATGAAAGGTAAGGATTTGGTTGACGTAGAATACGAACCACTATTTGATTCTCTAAAAGATGCAGAAGGTAAAAAACATGTTGTATTGGCAGCAGATTTTGTGAGCACAGAAGATGGTACAGGAGTTGTACATACAGCAGTTATGTATGGAGAAGACGATTATAATCTTGGAAAAGAAGCTGGACTGCCCACCGTTCACACAGTTGACGAAGATGGTCGTTTCAACGAACTTGTACCCGAATTTGAAGGTAAGTTTGTTAAGGATGTAGATTCTGCAATTATAGATAGACTAAAAGCAGAAAACCAGCTTTACAAGTCAGAACCATATAAGCACTCTTATCCTTTTTGCTGGCGCTGTGGAACAGCTTTGCTCTATTATGCTATGGACTCTTGGTTCATTAAGATGAGCGAACTAAGAAAAGATCTTATAAAAGCAAATAGCGAAATAAACTGGGTGCCATCTCATCTAAAAGAGGGGCGCTTTGGAGAGTGGATTAAAGAGGTAAAAGATTGGGCATTTTCTCGCTCTAGATACTGGGGTACACCTTTGCCTGTTTGGAAGTGTGACAACGAAGATTGCGAACATGTAGAAGTTGTAGGTTCTCGCGAAGACATCGCTAAGTTAACTGCCGGAAAAAATACATATAAACTGCTTCGCCATGGTATGGCCGGGCATATTAAGAACAATGTGATTTCAAGCAGCTATCCAGATAAGGATAAATTCAGTCTTACAGAAGAGGGTGTAGAGGAAATTAAAAAAGCTACTAAGCAGCTTAAAAAGGATGGAGGCATAGACTTAATAGTTGCATCTCCAATAACAAGAACTAAAGAAACAGCTGAAATAGTCGCTAAAGAGCTTGGGGTTGATATTGAATACAACGAAGATATACTTGAAATCAAGGTAGGAAAATTCGACGGCAAGGCGCCCGAAGAATACCATTCTTATTTTGAAACAGAAGAAGAAGAATTTACCAAGACTCCACCAGAAGGAGAAAATCTAGTTGATGTCCAAAAAAGAATGATAAAAGCCATGAATGATTTAGAAGAGAAGCATTCTGGTAAAAAAATACTCATCATTAGCCATGGGCATCCTATGTGGATACTTGAAAGTGCAATGCTTGGGCTTACAAGGGAGGAGGCAATGGTAAGGAAGGATGAAAATTATCCTCAAGTAGGGCAGTTGAGAGAATTAGAGTATGCAGAATTCCCTTACAGCGTAGAGGGAGATTTGGACTTCCACCGTCCATACGTAGACAACATTACTTTTGATTGCACAGAGTGCAAAAAAGGCAAGATGAATAGAGTAGAAGATCTTGTAGATGTTTGGTTTGATTCTGGTTCTATGCCTTTTGCTCAAGAGCATTATCCTTTTGAAAATAAAGACAAAATAGATAAAGGTGAATATTACCCAGCAGATTATATAAGCGAAGCAATAGACCAAACCAGAGGATGGTTCTACACATTACTTGCTGTATCTGCGGTTATGGGTAAAGCCCCAGCCTACAAGAATGTAGTTTCATTAGGGCACGTGTTAGATGGAAAAGGGCAAAAAATGTCTAAGAGTAAGGGTAATATAGTAGATCCTTGGGAAATGGCAGATAAATATGGAATGGACGCACTTAGGTGGTACTTCTTTACAGTTAATCACCCAGGAGATACAAAGCGCTTTATAGAACGAGATGTAAAAGAAAGATGGCAAAAGTTCATAGGAACATTTGCTAATTCATATTCTTTCTTAAATATTTACGCGCCAGATGTTAAAGCGCCTAAAAAATACAACGCATCTTCATCAGACAACATATTAGATAAGTGGGTTTATGCAAAACTTCAAGATACTATTCAGAAAGTTTCTGTAGCGATGGATGAATACAGTATATTAGATGCAGCGCGCGCTTTGGATAGCTTTGTTCTGGGTGACCTTTCAAATTGGTACATACGAAGAAGTCGCACAAGGCTTCAGAGGCCAGAAACAAAGAAAGACAAAGAAGAGGCATCTACGACACTTGCCTTTGTGTTAAGCGAGCTTGCTAAGGTATCTGCTCCGTTTATCCCATTTTTATCAGAGCATATTTGGCAGGAGCTAAATACAGATTCAGAAAGCGTGCACTGGCAAGATTATCCAGAATTCGCCGAACTAGGCAAAGATGACCAAAAGCTAATTAGAGATATGGATAACATTAGAGAGTGGGCGCAATATGGCCTTCGTCTTCGCGCAGAAAATGGTCTTAAAGTTCGCCAACCTCTTAGTGCCTTTGCTATTCCTTCAGAAATATCAGACGAACTAAAGGATGTACTAAAGGAGGAGCTAAACGTAAAAGGAATAGAAAAATCCTCCGAAGTAGAAAAAGGCGATGATTGGAAAAACATAGAAGACAATGCTCCAGATGTGTATCTAAACATTTCTATATCCGATGAACTCTTTGTAGAGGGTAGAGTCCGTGAGATGGTGCGACACATCCAAAAAATGAGAAAGTCTCTAGACCTTAAACCAGAAGACATGATATCTGTCTATTACAGCATGCCAGAAGATTTACGGGATAAGTTAAACACATGGGAAGAGCAAGTTGCTAAAGACACAAACGCAGAAGAAATGCGCCAAAAAGATTTAGGCTCAGTTACACCAGACGCAGAGGCTGAATTTGATTGGGACGGTAAAAGAAGTGTTGCTGTTGCCATAAAGAAGCATAAATAATTTTTTCTACCTAGAAAAATGTACAGTACAGATGCAATATTACTAAGTTCTATTCCAAGCGGGGAAGCAGATGAATTTGCCTCTTATTTTACTAAAGAGTTTGGTAAAATAAGATTAAGGGCAAGAAGTGCGAAAAAGATAAAAACAAAGCAGGGCAACTTTATGCACATGCCTTCCGTTGTACGATTTTCATTTGTAGCAGGAAAGAGCGGATATATAATGTCTGGCATCGCAGACGAAAAGCATTATCCAGCAATAACATCAGATCTTATAGCGCAAGCTTACGTTCTATCTTTTTTTCATTTGTGCGACGATATCCTGTATAATGAAGAGAAGGACTCTGCTTTATGGAAGTTAATGAATAGAGTCTTAGATGAAGCAGAAAATGCCGCAAAGTTACCAGAGGATAAAAAGAAAGCCACCTTATGGAAAAGTGAAAAAGACTGGCTTATGTCACTCTTAGATGTCCTTGGCTTAAAGCCAAAAGAGTTTACCCCAGAAAAGGCAAAAACAAAAAAAGAGCTTGATTTATACATACAAGATTTGCTACAACAAGCATTCGAACGGAGGATAGATTTTTTTGGGCTTAAGGCTCATAAATAAATATATGGTCAGCCATATACTTAACAACTTAAATAAATTTAGCGGAGCGAATTTTGGAACAGATTTTGGTGCGCGAGGCGCGAAGCGATGCTATAGTATCGTTAGCGTCCGAGCAAGCCGAAAGAAGGCCAAAATGCGCCCGCCCCGAGGGAAGAAAAATAACACGCTGTCTGCTGAGTTGCGCCTTCCTCTAAGTAGTAATACTACTCTTTCGTTGGCGACGCCCCAGCATCCAGCATATTCTTTTGTTTCTAAATTGTATTTAAGTTATTAAATATATGGCTAAGAAAAGAAAACTAAAAGCATGGCACTTGATGCCGATATCGTTAATAGCACTTATACTGGTTGCTGCTTTTGTGTGGGTCGGTAGAGGAGGATTCTCTACACGAGATATAGGATTCCAAATCGAAGGACCCGAACAAATAGAAAACGGAAGAGAATCTGAATTTACGCTGACCATAAACAACGGCTCAGAAAAAACTCTTAAGGGGGTTAATATCTCCATGGAGCTACCTTCGTCTATAGCGCTAGTAGCAGGTAAAGAAGATTTAGACCGAGGCTTTGCTGAAATATTACCAGGTGAATCAAAAGAAGTATCCTTTTCAGTAGTTGCCTCATCAAGAGAAAATAAAGAAAAGTTTTCTGCTCGGCTGGATTATTCTCCAGAAGGTGTTTCGGCAAGGTTTGTAAAGATAGCTTCAAAGGAAGTTATTGTAGGCACACTTGATGCCTCTATAATATTTGATATGCCAGATACGATATTTACGAATCAAGAGATTAGGGGAGTAGTGCACATAATACCTAATTCAGATATTGCAGCTTCGCCTTTGTATCTTAAGCTAGATATGCCCGAGAACTTTTCTCTTACTCAAACAAGTCATAATTTTGATTTTGATACATTATGGAAACTGGGAGAACTAAGAGATAGCCAAGCCGTAAAAAGAGAATTTAAAGGCAATATATCTAGCACAGCAAACAAGACACCAACATTCCGTATATCTATTGGCATCTTAGAGGGCGCATCTTTCCTAGAACTTAAATCAGCAGAGCATACAATAAATATATCTGAATCACCTCTATTCCTAGAACAAAACAGGGAAGACTCAGTAAGCAATTCAGTAAGCCCAGGTGAAGAGGTAAATGCTCGTCTAATATATAGAAATACATCAGAAAGAGATCTTCAAGATGCAATACTTTCTGTTCAGCTTCCTAGAGATCTTGTTGATACAAGTACAATAAAAGCGCCTGGCGCAAGAATAGATAGAAAAAACGCAGTAATAGAGTGGGACAAATCAACAATATCTAGATTTAGAACCATAAGCGTTAATCAGGGCGGAGAACTCACGTATTCATTTAATGTTGCAGAAAACATAGAACCAGTAAACGAAGCCGATGCAGAAAAGGTAATAGACCTCGATGCTGTGTTGCGTTCAGACAAAGAAGATCTATCTCTAGATGGTGCAGTTCTTCAGGCAGAAGATACACTTTCTCTTAAAGTAAACACAAGACTTTCTTTGCAACAAAGCGTATATAGAAATGGTGGTCCTTTTGAAAGCGTGGGCCCTCATCCTCCTCAGAAAAATGAGCTTTCAACATACACTGTAAGATGGGAGCTTTCTAATACAACTAGCTCTGTAAGAAACGGACGCATAGAAGCCGTTCTACCTAAGTATGCTGTATGGAGGAACAAGGTTGAAGCAGAAGGGGAAGACGTTCGCTTTATTTCTTCTACCAATACTGTTTTGTGGGAGGCTGGAGACATAGACATGGGTGCAGGTTATGTTGCGCCACAGCGAGTTGTAGAGTTTCAGATAGGAATTATTCCAGAACAAAAAGATCTTGCACAGGGTATTTCAATATTTGAACAAACAAAAACAACAGGTATAGATAACTTCACAAGCACATTTTTGGAGTTTGACCTAGGACCTGTCCAACCATCCCAATAAAGGTATAATTTATATCTTAGCAACAGTAAATATACATGGAAAAGAACGAAGAAAAAATGAATAAAGTAATAGCCCTAACTAAAAGAAGGGGTTTTATATATCCAGGCTCTGAAATTTACGGAGGTCTTGCAAACTCTTGGGATTATGGCCCAAACGGAACCGAACTTAAAAACAACATCAAAAATGAATGGTGGAAGCGTTTTGTGCAAGCACGGCAAGACATGGTGGGCGTAGATGCAGCACTAATAATGAATCCCAAAGTATGGGAGGCTAGCGGCCATGTAGGTGGTTTTAACGACCCACTAGTAGAAGATAAAAAAACACACGAACGTTATCGCTTAGACCATCTTCTAGAAGATGCCGGTGTAGAAAATGCAGAAGGAATGTCTCTGGAAGAGATGACTAAAAAAGTAAAGGAGCTTAAATTAAAAAGCCCCAAGGGCAACGAGCTCACCGAGCCAAAGATGTTTAACTTAATGTTCGAAACATATCTTGGCCCCATCAAGGACGAAGACAACAAAGCTTACTTGCGCCCAGAAACAGCACAAGCGATGTTTGTTGATTTTAAAAATATTATAGATACAACGCGCCAAAGAATTCCTTTCGGAGTAGCGCAAATAGGAAAAGCATTTAGAAACGAAATAACAACAGGAAACTTTATATTCCGTCTTCGCGAGTTCGAGCAGATGGAAATCGAATATTTTATAAAAGAAGAAGATTGGGAAGAGCAATTTGAATATTGGCTAAAAGAGATGCACGGATGGATAGAGCACCTAGGCTTAGACAAAAAGAAAGTCCGCGACTACGAAGTACCAAAAGATGAGTTGGCTCACTATTCAAAGCGTACAGTAGATATAGAATACGAATATCCATTTGGTACTAAAGAATTATATGGCTTAGCTTATCGCACAGACCATGATCTAAAGAACCACATGGAGCACTCTGGCCAAGACCTACGCTTCCGAGATCCCTACACAGGAGAAAGATACATACCACACGTTGTAGAACCAACATTTGGTGTAGATAGAACAGTATTAGCAGTGCTTGTAGAATCTTACGCAGAAGAAGAGGTAGACGGCGACACTCGCGTTGTAATGAAATTCCCTCGTTGGGTTGCACCCGTTAAGGCAGCTGTATTCCCGCTTATAAAGAAAGATGAAGGTCTGGTAAAAATAGCAAAAGATGTTTATTCAGCCATAGCTCCAAACTACAACACCGAATACGATGAATCCGGAGCCATCGGAAAGCGCTACCGCAGGCACGATGAAATTGGAACACCAATTTGTATAACCGTAGACCATCAAGCTCTTGAAGATAAAACTATAACTCTCCGCGAACGCGATTCGATGGAGCAGATAAGAGTACCCGCCGATGAAATAGGAGAGGTGCTAGATAAATACTACGCCGGTGCAGATTTTCTAAGCTTAGGCGAAAAGGTATAGAACCCATCTAACTAAAAAATGAAAAAATACAAAAAAGAATATCAAATA
>JAWWAH010000038.1:0-9661 GCA_033721415.1 Candidatus Spechtbacterales bacterium
AAGTATCTGTGGAGAATCCAAATAAAATTTTAGCTGTATATTTTTTATCTAAGTCCATATATTCCTTTTGTTTTTTAAGAGTTTCGCCAGTTGGTACAATCAAAACACCCTCTGCAAGAGGGTCAAGCCTACCCGCATAACCCATTTTTACATTACTGTATTCAGGGTTTATTTCTCTGTATTGCTCTATTGCTTGAAGCGGCGTAAACCCAAGGGGTTTATAGATATTTAAGACATCTTTTATCATAATCAATATGACGCATCATAACAGTTTATTCAAAAAAGTTTAAATGTTATTATATATATATGGCAGAAGAAAAAGAAGTAAGTTATTCTCAAAAAAATTTAATAGATGATATTTTGGTAAACTCTGTTCAGCAGAGAGCTAGTGATGTGCACCTAGATAGAACAGAGCACCATCTAGAAGTTAGATTTAGAATAGACGGCACTTTACAGCTTGTAGATAAACTTCCAATTCATCTTGCCGATGAAATATTTTCTAGAATAAAAGTATTGTCGGAAATAGATATCACAGAAAAGAGAAGACCACAAGATGGTCATTTTGAATTTCGTGCTGGCCCAGAAACATACAATGTTAGAGTTTCAACCCTACCTGCTGCACGGGGAGAAGCAGTTGCCCTTCGTATATTAAATAATAGAGAGATATTATTACCCATCAATGAACTTGGTTTTGATAATAAACAACTGGACTTGTTGTCTTCAGTCATTCATAATCCTAACGGAATAGTTTTAATAACAGGTCCTACGGGATCGGGCAAGACAACGCTTTTGTATTCAGCTTTAAACACATTTAATAAGATAGAAAACAATATAGTTACCATTGAAGATCCTGTAGAAATAAAGTTGGATGGTGCACGCCAAGCACAGACAAATGAAAGTTTAGGTATAACATTTGCTAGCGTTTTGCGCTCTGTTCTAAGGCAAGATCCAGATGTTTTAATGGTTGGGGAAATACGCGACTCTGAGACAGCTCAAATAGCTTTTCAGGCTGCGCTAGCAGGACGTTTGGTTTATTCTACCTTCCATACGTATGATATGCCATCATTAGTTATTAGGTTTAATGAGATGGGGGTTCCTTTCAGTGTTATTGCACAAGCAATTGTAGGTGTTATTTCTGCACGTCTTGTTAGAAAGGTGTGTTCTAATTGTAGAGAGCCTTATAATCCAACAAGCGCTGAGATTGCTATGTTAAATACAGATCAAGATGTAACAATATATAAAGCAAGGGGATGTGCTGATTGTAAAAATACTGGGTATATTGGCAGGACAGGGATTTTTGAAATCATTAAACTAAACGAGGACCTTCGTTCAGCAATTGCAGAACAAAAACCATCCTCTGAACTTAAAGCGATGCTCGAAGAACAAAATTTCCAAAGCTTAAAGGAGTCAGCCTTGCAAAAAGTTCAAGAAGGGGTTACAACATTTGAAGAGATCCATCGCGTATTGGGTCTATATGATTAATTTTTGTAATCTCATATTAGTTTATAAGATCAAACTATAAAACCATGAATAAGTATTTAGTATTAGGAGTAGCAGTTGTTGTTATCGCAGGCGCAGCAATTTGGGCACTATATTCGGCCTCCGAAAATCCTGCTCAAGATAAAATAAATACTCAGCTGTCTAAAAACACCACAGAAGACACTGAGGAAAATAATATGGATATATCATCTAAAACACATACAAGTTCAGAAAATCCAATTGTAACATTAGCTACATCTGAGGGAGATATAAAATTAGAACTTTTCTTAGATAAAATGCCAAAAACTGCAGGAAATTTTGTTAAGCTTGCAAAAGATGGATTTTATAATGGCACAAAGTTCCACAGAGTTATAAGTGGATTTATGATACAAGGAGGAGATCCTAACACTAAAACAGATAATGTAGATATTTATGGAACAGGTGGTCCGGGTTATACAATAGAAGATGAATTTGTCGAAGGATTGTATAATTACAGAGGCACAATATCGATGGCAAACACAGGAAGGCCAAATTCTGGAGGTAGTCAATTTTTTATTAATTTGGTGGATAATAATTTTCTAGACTTTGATAAGCAACCTCTCCAAAGTAAACACCCCGTTTTTGGTAGAGTAATTGAAGGTATGGATGTTGTAGACACTATAGCCGAACTTAAAACAAATAACAGTGATTTGCCAGTAGAGCCAGTCATTATACACGAGGTAATTGTTGAAGAGTAGTTCAAGTTTAAAAACCAAATAAAAATAGACCCAGTTTTTGGGTCTATTTTTTCTGTAAGAACTATAATGCTCGATTTAAATCTTCCAGTGTTTCAAGGTTTTTAACTGTGAGGATGAATTTTTGCAAAGAAGATGATTTCATCCTGAGATCTATAAGTTTTTCTCCTATTCCATCGTTTGCTGCTCTGTGGGCTGGATTTGTAGCATAATATCCATAGAATACAAAGTAAGCTTGGTTTAGCTTTCGTATGTAGTGCCCATTTTCCTCAAGCCAATCTCGGCGATTATTCATATATTGTTCAGCTTTTTTAACTTCTCCTCTTTCTAAATAATCCTCTACATTTTCTCTAATTTTCTGCAACTCTTCCGCAAGATTTATTTTATCAGTAGCTGCTGTGGTAGTTGTCTCATTTTCCGAAGTTTTTATATAAGACTCATAGTATCTTTCCCATATTATATCTCTAAGTTCACCACCTATAATTTTTGCTGATGTTTCCTCTATGTTGTTCTGCTTTGGTGCATTACTTCTTCCGAGATTCGTAAACATAAAGTAATGGTGAGCCCATTCGTGTGCGATGATTTCAATGGCTCGATGCGCACTAGAAGGATTTACCATACTTGGATAGGTAGATATTCCGCCTAATCTTACAACCAAAGAAGAGTATCCTAGTTCGTCAGTAGTCTTTTCTAGGTCTTCAATTTCTCTAGTGTTTAAATCATTTCTAACATATACTCTTGCTTTTTCGGACAAGCTGTCTCTTTGCGCAATAATAAGAGAGCTAGGCGGTCTTTCTATCTTGAAACTTGTGCCGGGATAAAAGTGAGAAACCAGCGGAATCTTTGTTGGGATGAAACTTATTCCTTCGCTTATCAATACCTCCTGCAACTGTTTTTCTATTATATTTTCTACAATTGGCTGAATGATCATCATCTCTTCTTTTATTATGTTTAGTTCAGCTAAGTCTTCTCTCGTTGCTTCTTTTCGATCCACTTTGTTTAGAAGAGATTTTTCTTCTTTTGCCAGATCAAAGAAATGTAGTACAACTTCAGCCTCTTCCTTTGCGGTAAAGGAAGATTTATTTTCCCAAAAAATAAGAGTTTCTGCTATTTCTATTGCAGCTTCTCTTCTTTCCCAGGTGGTGATACTGAAGTGGTAATCTCCTGCAAGCTCATCAAAGTTACCAAGAACTATATTTTCGCCTATGTGCAGTACTGCACTCAGGGCTAAAATACCTATTACCGAAATAGCTAGAAAAAATGCAAAAACTCTCATTATCTTTTCTTTTAGGAAGTCTAGGGGATTGGATCTGTTTTCGCTTTTTATCCAAAATCCAAAAACCTCTAGTAAAAAAGCAATGGACAACAGGATTAGACTATCAGTAGTAGAAAATTGAGAGCTAAATATAGCCCCCAGTGCTCCGATGGACAAAATTAATACAAAAATATTACAGACCAAGAGCACAAGAAAATATGGAATCTTTTTGAACCCTATTTTTTTCAAGGTACCCTCCTTTCTTTACAGTATGTTAAAAGAATGGGTTAGTAAGAATATACTATAAAAACAGACTTTTATATAGTTGACATTAACTAAATTATGATGTATAATATATGAAATATTAGAACTCGTATTACTTACACATAGGTAATTTTCTTGCACCTCTGTGCGCAGTCTTCATGCTTTGTTCATGAAAATTTACTAAACTTGATTAATAATCTAGCAACAGATATAGGAAGAGTAATAAGCCTCGGAGATTATCCTATAATTCACTTTAATATTTAATCAAAAAACAATAACATATCAGTAATTATTCTCTTTATTCTTATATTGCAGTAGGGTTAAAGAGAAAATATAATCATGAGAATTTTAGTTATAGAAGATGAAAAAAAACTTGCCCAGACCCTAAAAAAGGGCCTTGAAAAAGATGGGCACGCTGTTGATTATGTTCTAGATGGTCAAAGCGGATTTCAGAGAATTAAGCTTTACGAAAGTGAATATGATTTAGTAATTTTAGATCTTATGTTGCCTGAAAAAAGCGGGGAAGAGGTTTGCAAAGAGGTACGAGAAGAGGGGATTAAGATACCAATATTGATATTGTCCGCAAAAGGCATGGTAGAAAACAAAATAGAACTACTGGATATGGGAGCAGATGATTACCTCGTAAAGCCCTTTTCTTTTGACGAGCTCAAGGCTCGTGTTAATGCATTGCTTCGTCGCCCAGAAGAATCAATCCCAACAAAGTTACAAGTAAAAAATATAACTCTTAACCCAGCTAAAAGAAAAGCTTATATAAACGACGAAGAGGTGCACTTAACGCTAAAAGAGTTTGTTTTACTTGAGTATTTAATGCGTTCAAAAGGTAGAGTTCTAACTCGCGAACAAATCCACGACCACTTATGGGATTTTGCAAATGATTCATTTAGTAACGTAGTTGATGTGCATATTAAGAATTTAAGAAAAAAAATTGACGATGACAGCCAAGATCCCAAAATTCTTGAAACAGTACGCGGAGTTGGTTACAGGATTAAAGAGGAGTAACTTTTTTCTCTGGACCAAGATAAAGATATCATTGCTCTTTGTCTTGGTCTTAGCTGTTTTTTACGGCGCTACGTATTTGCAATTTATGTACTCAACCATATGGGTTGAGTTAGTTGCATATGGGCTTTTGGGTATTTCGGTAGTACTATCCGTGAAAATTGCTTTACGGGAAATAAAAAGAGGAATGGAGGCACAAAAACGATTCATTTCCTCAGCTTCTCATGAGTTAAAAACCCCACTTTCAATATTAAAAGCCAATTCAGAACTCGCATTAATGGATAGTGAGACTATTTCCAAAAAAGAGCTTTTGGAAGTTATAGAGAGCAACATAGAAGAGGTAAATAGAATGAATGAGGTGATTGTATTATTGTTGCATGCAGAAGAAAATTTTGTAGATACAACAAGAAAAACTATTTTAACAAAAGAAATCGATCTTTCAAACTTAATTTACGAAGTTGCTTCAAGCTCTATAAAATACGCAAACGATAAAAGAATCAATATGGATATACGCCTAAGAAAGTCCCTTTTTGTTATAGGTAATATATCAAAATTAAGAGGTATTATTTATGGTGTTTTACATAATGCGATTACATATACGCCAGAGGATGGTCATATTTCTGTATCCTTAGTATATGGTGATGATAAAGGCTCAGCTAAACTCATAGTGAAAGATAATGGAGTTGGTATTCCTGATGAGGATTTACCACACATCTTTGACCCTTTTTATAGAACAAAACATGTTGAAAAGATAGGTCATCGCGGTGATGGTGGCGGACATTTTGGTTTAGGGTTAACAACAGTCAAAAGAGCTGTGCAGGACCATGGTGGATCTATCAACATAATAAGCTCTCTGGACAACGGTACAGAAGTTCGGATAACCTTGCCAATTATCGCAGAAAAAAGTAAAAGACAAGAAGGTGAAGAGGTTTCATATAAAATTCATTCTACATAGTATATAACTAATTTAATAATAGCTCTTTAAATTAATGTGGATGTATCAGACCACCTAATGGCGGTTCCGTTAAACACTCGAGGCTAGGGGGTTGAAACCTTAAGGCATTCACACATATAGGATACGTAAGTTGTATTTCTTGTAAGGCATTTTTATAGCAAAAATGCAATGCAAACGAAAACAGGCAAACTAAAACAGCACCTAAATTTAGGCGCTGTTTTAGTTTGCTTTGGTGTTGATTCTACTTGTTCAACTCTACTGTTCTTACCGGGAATGGAATTACGATATCATTTTCATCAAATGCCTTCTTTATATTCATAATTGCCTGACTTTGAGCTTCAAGTCTATCAGCTTGGCTTTTGAAAGGAATCCAAAATCTAACTTTTACGCTTATATAGTATTCATCAAAACCATCAAAGAAAACATCTAAAGATTCATCTTTAATTACATTCGGTACCTTATTAATAGCATCAAGAGTAACAGTTTTTACTTTTTCTAAGTCTTCCGTGTAGGAAACAGCTGTTTGTAATTCAACCCTATGTTTGCCGGTTTCTATATAATCCATTATAGGTGCCCCCACCACTGCTTTATTTGGTATATAAACTATTTCTCCTTCCATGGTTTCAAGTTCTGTCATTCGGAGGTTTATTTTCCTAATAACGCCAAAGAAATTATCTACTTTAACAAGATCCCCAACATTAAAAGGTTTTTGAATAGCTACAGTTATCCCCGCAATAATATTTGCTGCAAGATCTTGAAATGCAAATCCAATAGCTATCCCAGCTATACCAGCACCAGCTAAAACAGAGGCAATTGCAGTGTTTAAGCCTAATATATTCAAAGATACAATCCCCCCCAACAGTACTGTTGTGATTCCAGTTAATGTTCCAACCAGTTTATTTACAGCTAGGTTTTTTGAGAATCTATTCGTTAATCTGGTTACAACCCTACTTATTACTTTGGCTATTAGTATAAAAACTAATAATACTGAAATTGCAAGGCCTATTTCTGGTAAATTAGCTATGAATGCATCAAGCCAGCTTGTTAAAATATTTTTTACTTTATCCATAATTAAATTATAACATGGATAAAATACAAATACTGCAATAAAAATACCACTTTGTAGAATAAGTGATATTATCTTGAAAGATCTATATTCGTTTTAGTAGGCGAGCACTTCAGTGATTTCTCCGAGTGTCATTCCGTTGTCCTGTAGGTGCATTGTCATTACTGTTGCATCCACACCACATAGTACAGCTGATCCGAGACCTCCTGAACGCATCCCTGATTCGATCTTTACAGCAAGCTTGTAAGCTTCAGAATCAAGATACTTCTTACATCCCTTTTTTGAAAGCTCTCCTCCACAATTACAAAATTGCTTTTTGCCCATTTTTCCTCCGTGCTTGATAACTCGGACTGATATAATTTTACAATAAAATAATAAAAAAGTCAATAAAAAGGATGTGATGTATTATAACTAATATTCAGATTATATTCTTTTCCAGAATAGAGAGAGGGCTGAGGAGAGTTTTTTCTATGGTAAAATGTTAATATATGGTAAATAAAATTGAATCTGTCAATAAAAACACAGAAGAAGAGCTCGTAAAAAAGATCTTAAAAGGATATAAAGAAAATGGAAGATATGATTTAAGTTCTCTTGAAAAGGAAGACCTCGATGCTTTTTCCGAATATTTCAAATCGAATAGGAAGAAATTAGATAAAGATACTAGAGCAGAAATTCTTGAACAACTTCTGTTACTGCGCAAATTCTCAGAAGAAGAAGTTCTTAATATGGTTAGCGATATGCCCAAAAAAGAAGTTGAGACTTTGGGTCGTTTTGTTGCTGCTGTTTTAGAGCCCGGAAGCTATGCGGGTGTATTTCACCATGCTTGGCAATATTTTAGTCAAGATGAAAAATTAGAATACCTACGTCGCTTCACAGAGGAGGATCCATCAGCATCTATTTTAGTTGCACCATTTATTAGTATTGGCTATTACACAAAAAAGAAAGATACAGATAGCCCGTTTAAGCCCGATTTTTCTCCAGCAAAACTCATGAAGAAGCCCTTATTTTTGCAAAGAGAACGAGTTTTTATAGTGGAGGAGTATTTTGATAATTTTGATGATGCAAATAAATTGCTTGAAGCATGTTTAAGACACCCAGATAAAAAAGGGTTAAAATCGCTTGTTGATTATTATAAGGTAAACAATCCACTGTTTTTATTTCCTTATCTTTCGAAGCTTCAAGAGTTAAATATCTTACCAGAAGAAGATGTAAAGAGTATTCTATCTGGGGGCTTACCGCAAATGAGAAGTGATCCTTCTGTTCGCGTTAAACCCTCCTTTTTTATGACAGAAGCAGAAAAACAGCGAAAAGACGAAATCAGAAAAAAAATAGAAGAACTAAATTCTGACCAAGAGGATAGTGGAACATATTGGAGAATCCACGATGCTAAACGTTTGCCCGGGGAATTGCGCAATGAATATGACGATATTAATGATATGAGCCATAAACGAGCGATGGATTATGCCTTTTCTAACTTTATAGAAAATTCTAAATTACTTACTCCCAAAGAAAGAAAAGAAGCACTTTTAACATATTCTTTTAAATCTATGATGCCTATATTTTTAATGGTAGATGAAATAGGTATCACAGAAGAAGAAATAGATTTTATTTTTCAAAAAGCAACAGAATACAGTGAATCTCCTTTTCACATGGATGATTTCTCTGATTTGAAAGCACTTGTTGAAGCAGGGTATGAAGATAAAGTAGTTGATTTTTATGCGCAAGATATTCGAATAAACGGGCAGTATTCAGTAGAATCTTTCCACGCAACACGTCGTATGGATGATTTATTTCCTTTTCTATCAGAGGAGAGTGTAGAAAAAATAGTAAACAGTATTAATAAAGCCCTACCCCATGCTTGGTTAAAAAATCCGGAGCCTGCGATAGAAAAAGGATACGTTGATTATGAATATATTATAACTAGGGCTATGAATGATGAGCATGTGTTTTTCTCGAATTACTATGGTCTTATTCATGGCGTTGAACATCAAACAATTGAAGATGGTGAAGTTTTTTCCAAAGACCTCATAAAAGATACTGCACGTAGGTTTTTTAAAGAAAATCCGCTTATTGCTTTGTATTACAACAATATCTTTCAAGAGGTGCACACACCTGACGAGCAAAAAGAGATTATAGCAAATGCAATTGCAAATAATCCAAGTTTTTTGGGGGAAGCATTTCTGGGATACAGTAAAAAAGAAGAATTCCTCTCTCCTTATGCTTCACACATCAGAAAGGCAATCTTAAGTGATTTAGACCAGTTTGTGGGCACGGTCTATAATAGGGTTCACTGGGATTCACTAAGTAAATTTCTTACAAAAGAAGAAATTGTTGGAATATGGGAAAATGAACACGGATTACCCACAGATAGAAGAGATATGCTTGAAGGTTTGGGTGAGTTGTTTATAAATAGTTTAGCTCGGGACCACACATTATTACAAAAGTTTATATCTACCTTGCGTACTTCAGACAATATCGAAAGCGCTGCTTATGCTCTACAGTTTATGGAGGATATTGCTGAAGCTGAAACACTTATTAATGAAGTACAAAAAAAATGCGAGGACGACTATCAATATGCTTTTAATCCTGATGTAATAGAAGTAAGAGATAAGCTGGATATAGATGAAATTATAGATGAGAATATAACATTATTTGCGCAGAGTCATCCAAGAGAGTTTTTAATAGCATGCCGAGCACTAGAAGAAAAAGAAATTAGAAAAGGAATCGAGAGTAATATTACAGCACTTTCTTATAGAATAAAGGAAAAAGGAATCCCGAGAGCATATCTGATTTTTACTAAAATACCCAGAGATTTAAAAGAGAAAATGAAAAAAATAAATGTTTTCTGGGAGCTCAACGAGAGGGATTCTTATAAGCAAGACTACTACAAA
>JAWWAH010000039.1:0-9561 GCA_033721415.1 Candidatus Spechtbacterales bacterium
CTCGAACTCATGTGACACCTCTCCATCTTGCATATTTATTGTTCCAAAATCAAAGTGTTGCCCCGAGCCCGATAAAGAGCTTTGTGTAAATTTTACAGAAGTTTTCCCCTCTTCGGGACTTACAGCAACAATCCATGCAAGAAAACCTACAAACACCATGACAGAAACAGCTATTAGCAAATTTTTTGTTTTTTGTTCCATGTTTACTTTTGTTATTTCTAATTAAAAACGCCTGCTTTTTTAGAAAGCAGGCGCATACTTAAAGTAATATCTATTTAGCTAAGATATTAAGTAATACGCCCCATTGCTAGACCATAAAGAATTTATCTTTTTTGCGTGTATTATTTTGTTTAAATTTTTTATCTGTGAAATAAGAATGCTCTCGTTAAAATCATCGTAATTTTTTATAGAGATTAAGTTGCGATTTTTAACTTTATTATCTGATGAATTCCGGATGCAGTAAGCAGCGCTCAATAACAATAAAGATGCATTAAGAATCGTTACGCTTAGCACTATCTCGGAAAAACCTTCAAGGAAGCTAACGTGATGAAGGGCTGTAGCCACACGATCAGATTCAGGACAAGGCGAGTAGCTTCCTGCGGTAAACGGGCAAAGATTATGTGTATTGTGGTTCATTGTCCCCATTGCTAAAAACCCAAACACCGTAATGGATAGAAACGCTAATAGTATGTAAGTTGTGATACCTTTATTTGTCATTTTTCTAAATACTTTTTTTAAGCAGTGTTGCATTAAATGCAACTATAACAGTACTCAATGACATAAGTACAGCCCCGATTGCAGGGCTAAATACTATACCAGCCCAATAAAGCGCGCCTCCTGCCGCAGGCATTGCAAATATATTATAACCTGCAGCCCACCACAAGTTTTGTATCATTTTACTGTATGTTTTATTGGCGAGGGTTATCACTTTAACAATATCAGCGGGATTACTCTTTACCAAAACTATATCTCCTGCCTCTATTGCAACATCTGTTCCTGCTCCTATCGCGATACCAACATCAGCTTGCGCTAATGCCGGAGCATCATTTACACCATCGCCAACCATAGCTACAGTATAACCTTCATTTTGAATTTCTTTAACCTTTTCTGATTTTTCCTCAGGCATTACCTCTGCTACATAGTCATCAATGCCAACTTCTTCAGAGATTCTTTTAGCGACAGCTTCGTTATCACCTGTGAGCATAATTGTTTTAATGCCCAATTCTTTTAGCCTTGCTATGGCATCCTTTGATTCTTCACGCACAACATCGTCTAAAGCAATTATGCCAACGGACTTTTCTTCCACAAATACAACTACCAAAGTTTTTCCTTCTTTAGCTAGACTATTTGCAGCCTCTTCATCTTTTACAGATTCGTTTAGTTCGCCTGCTGCTTTTAAGCTTAGAACTTTAACATTTTTTCCATCAACTACACCTTCGGCTCCCTTACCCTGTATCTGCTTGAAGTCTTTAACTTCTTTTGTATTATTGGATGCTGCAACTATTGCCTTTGATATAGGATGAGCAGAACTTGAATCTACAGAAGCTGCATACATCAACACCTCGTCTGTATCCAACTCTGCACCAAAACTTTTTATATCACTTACAGCAAACTCTCCTTTGGTCAATGTTCCGGTTTTATCCAAAATAATAGCATTTATGTTCCGTGCTTTTTCAAATGCTGTTCTGTTTCTTATTAATAATCCGTTTTTTGCACCAAGACCGGTAGAAAACATAACCACAAGAGGTATAGCAAGCCCAAGTGCATGCGGGCAAGCAATCACAATTACTGCAATTGTACGCTCAAGCGCAAAACCAAAATCTTGAGATGTGAACAATAGCCAAGAAAATAATGTTACAACACCACCTCCCAGAGCCACAGCCGTAAGCCAAACAGCTGCACGGTTGGCAAGGTCTTGTGTTTTTGATTTATCTTTTTGCGCACTTGCTACCAGGTCTGATATTTGTGAAAGATAAGTATCCTTGCCTATCTTTTTTATTTCTACGGTTAAAGAACCGTCCCCGTTTACAGCTCCGGCTATAACTTCCGAGCCCTCTTCTTTTTCTACGGGCTTTGTTTCTCCGGTAAGCATGCTTTCATTCGTGCTTGAAGCACCCTCAACCACAACTCCGTCCACGGGCACCTTTTCTCCCGGCTTTATCAATACCTTGTCGCCAACTTCTAGTTCTTCTATCGGCACATCTTCTGTTTCGCCATCTTTATTTAATCTGTGCGCTGTAGATGGAAGCAGCTTCGCAAGCTCTTCAAGCGCCTTACTTGCTCCCATTACAGAACGCATTTCGATCCAATGTCCAAGTAACATCACATCTACAAGAGTTACAAGTTCCCAAAGCAATTGCTTACCCTCTAGGCCAAACACAACCGCAACACTGTAGAAATAAGCAGTGGAAATACCAACCGCTACCAGAGTCATCATCCCAGGATTTTTACTTTTCAATTCATCTCGAAGTCCTGTTAAAAAGGGTTTACCGCCCCATATATAAATAATTGTTGCTAAAGCCAAAGCAAAATAATTGCTTTCAGCAAATCTTATGTCGATACCGAGAAAGCTTTGTATTACAGGTGCAAGTAAAAGCACGGGTA
This sequence comes from Candidatus Spechtbacterales bacterium, assembly GCA_033721415.1. Lineage (GTDB taxonomy): Bacteria > Patescibacteriota > Minisyncoccia > Spechtbacterales > 2-12-FULL-38-22 > JAWWAH01. Next base: position 2,605 of record JAWWAH010000039.1, read on the forward strand.
TAGAAAGTGCTAGCGATACCCAAAATCTACGCTTAAAATCTTCTACCATCATCGCATGATGGTTAGAATGATCTCCGTGGTCATCATGATTCCCATGGCCTCCATGATCATGGTCTTTTTGCTCATCTTCTTCGTGATTCATATTTTTCTTTTCAGGAGATTGTTCATCTCCGCAACAGTGTGGCATACTATTTTTTTTGGGATAGTTTATAAATTTTTAATACTTCTTCCGTTGCCTTTTTTGTTTGCCCGCCTTTCATCTGTTCTGCTACATGGGTGGATAGATGGTTCTCCAATAGTAAACTCTCTACACTTGTTAACGCTTTTTTTATAGCAGAAGATTGAGTTATTATATCAACACAATATTTTTCTTCTTCTACCATATTTTGCAAACCTCGGACCTGTCCTTCAATTTTTTTAAGACGATTGATGACTTGTTTTTTTGTTTCTTTTTTCATAGTATCTAATATTTAATTAAGTTCTACTTTTTCATTATACCCCATGGGGGTATAGTGTCAATAATAAAAAACACCGAGAGCTTCGGTGCTTTTTATTAAACAGAATAGTTGTTAGGCTTTTTTATTTTTTGCACTATTTCGAAGTGCTTCCTTTAGTATCTTTTTTCTTAGGCGAACGCTTTCGGGGGTTACCTCTAAGTATTCGTCCTCGCTCATTATCTCCAAGCCGGTTTCTATATTAATCGGTGATGGTGGCGTAAGCGATATATTATCATCCGATCCACTGGCACGCACATTAGTTAGTTGTTTCCCCTTGGTTGGATTTACAGCCATTTCTACTCCCTTTGAAACATTGCCTATAACCATGCCTTCATAAACTTCTGTATTTGGTCCTATGTAAAGAGTTCCGCGTGTTTGAAGATTATCCAGAGAGAAACCTAATGCCTTACCTGTTGCCATGGATGTCATAGACCCTGTTTTCTTTTTTTGTATCTCTCCTACATGGGGCTTAAAACCTATAAAATGGCTTGCGAATATACCCTCACCTTTTGTATCTACTACAAATTCTCCTCTATAACCTAAGAGCCCTCTAGTTGGACCTTCAAATGTTATTCGAACCATATTACCGTGTTGCTTCATATCTGTCATGCGAGCAGCACGATTACTCATTTTTTCTATTACTGTTCCCTGTGCTTCGCTTGGAATATCTACTACCACTTCTTCAAATGGTTCACTTTTTACGCCGTCTATCTCTTTAATAATTGCTTGGGGTTTTGAAACCTGAAGCTCGTATCCTTCACGGCGCATATTTTCTATAAGCACTGCAATATGTAGTTCGCCTCTACCATATACTTTCATTGCATCATCTTTGAACTCAACCCGCAAACCAACATTAACTTCTAATTCTTTTAATAATCTTTCTTTTATTTGGCGCCCTGTAACGTACTTACCCTCTTTACCGGAAAACGGAGAGTCATTAACAAGAAAATTTAGGGCTATTGTTGGCTCATCAATTTTTATCGCAGGAAGAGGTTCTGTATCTTCCGAGTCGCAAATTGTATCCCCTATATAAATATCGGGCAATCCCGCAATCATTACTATGTCTCCAGCTTCGGCTTCTTCTGTCTCTTTACGCTGAGTGCCTTCAAATGTAAATACTTTTGTTATTTTTCCTTTTTTAGTCTCCCCTGCCTGTCCGTCCTCTGGCGTGATTGTTTTTTTAATAAATACGTTCTCACCATTTTTAATCACACCAGAATACACACGCCCTATAGCAAGGCGACCTAAAAAATTATCATATCCCAAGTTAAACGGCTGTACTTTTAAAACACCTTCCTTATTTCCGCTTGCAGGAGGCACCTCTTCTAATATTGTATCTAAAAGTGGCGTAAGATCTTTTTTTTCGTCATTGGGTTCGCGCATTGCAACGCCATCTTTACCTATTGCATAAACCGTAGTGAAATCCAATTGCTCTTCGGTTGCGCCTAAATCAAAAAATAATTCTAGCACATCATCATGCGCCTTGGATACATCGGCTGCAGGCTTGTCCATTTTGTTCAACACAACAATTGGCTTGTGGCCCAATTCTAGAGATTTCTTAAGTACAAAACGAGTTTGTGGCATTGGGCCTTCCTGAGCATCTACTATTAGAAGAACGGAATCAATGGAACGCAAAACACGCTCTACTTCTGAACCAAAATCAGCATGTCCAGGCGTATCAACAATATTTATTTTTGTACCCTTGTAGTTTATTGCAGCATTCTTAGCGTAAATAGTAAGACCACGCTCTTGTTCAAGATCGTTAGAATCCATACTTACTCCTTCTTCTACTGTGCCAGTTTGACGCATTATTGCATCCGTAAGTGTAGTTTTTCCATGGTCTACATGGGCTATGATTGCTATATTTCTTATTTCCATAATATGGGGCTCTCGGACCCAAACCAAATTAATTTAGCGTATAGAATATTATTCATATTTTCGGCCCGACGAATGAAATGCACTATCTGTGCATGAATAAGGAGAACAAAGAATATGGATAATATACATGCGCCCTACGGGAAGTAAAAAAATACATCGACTGCGTTGTTCCGCCTTTCTTAAAGTAAACTACGGCTACTCCTTCGTCGGCGCGCCTAGCATCCGACATATTTTTTTTACTTCTAAATTGATTTGGTTCGGGTTCGAGAGCCCTAAATAAAAATTCGGGACCTGCCCGAATTTTATCTTATTCGCTAGGCTAATATACTAAAATATTATACTTCATAATCAATTTAATTTCAAGGCTATATAAATGTTGACATAAGTTGATTTGCGTTCTATAATCTAAACTAAAGCAGAGAGGTAGCGCATGGCAGACAAAGAAACTTTCAAAAAGTGGTTCGATGAAGGGATAGAAAAAGAAGCAACGCATATGATTATCGTTTACAATATGCCTGACCAGGAAACTTGCCCTGTATTCGTTAGCGCTCATCGAAGCGCACAAAAGAAAGCAGAAGCATACGATGCCATGAATAATCAAAGAGTAACAGAAGTTTATTCTCTCTCTATAGACTTTGATGAACAGTATCGCGAAAATCCATGCTTCAATTTTGACTAGTTCTTTACTCAAAAACCGCCTAAAGGCGGTTTTTCTTTTAATATAAAACTGACATAACTAAATATTTATATTACAATTTAACCCCAAAAAGAAAGGTTGACTATGCCTGCAAAAGAAGTTTTTAAAGAATGGTTTGATAGAGGTGTAGAACAGGGTGCAACCCACATGATTGTTGTCTGCGACACATTCGACTGGGAAGATTTCCCGGTATATGTTGCTCCCGATGAGAATGTCCGAGAAAAAGCTGATGAATACAACAAAATGTCTATGCAGAAGGTGATGGAAGTTTATTCACTCTCTAAAGACTTCAACGAACAGCACAGTCAAACCCGTTGTTTTAGCTGGGACTAGCTCTTTTATCTAAAACCGCTCACATGAGCGGTTTTTATAGTTACTAATATTAGAAAATAAAACCAAACGAAAAGCCCCCTTCAACGAGTAGTCTCAAGAAACTTTTCGCCGAAGGGGGCATAAAGAACTTATGCCTTCCTTGCCAGAGTCTGGTCGTGTGCCTCAATGATCGGGCGGATCTCATCCGCCTGCTCACGCAAAGCATCGACGTACGCCCGAGCATCCTCCTCGTAGGTGGTGTCAGGGTCGTAGTAGTCGGGCTCCATGTTGAGCTCACGAACCTGCGGAGCGATCTCCGAAAAAATCACGTCGTACTTCCTCTTAGCTGCATCAGGCAGAGCAAGAGTAGCCTCTGCCATAGCAACCAGGTTCAGGAATCGCTTGTACTTGGCAAAAGGCTCCGATTCATTGGTGGAACCAATGCCAAGCGCACGGTTGAAGGCGTGGATAGCCTCCAAGGCGTCCTCATAGCTGACATCGCTATCGATGACAACAAGATTGAAGCTGCCGGCCATCGCGTACATCTTGTCGTAGTTGCGAGCGTGGGTCTCGACAGTCACTAGGCCGTCGTCAACATCCACGATAATCCCCAGAAGATCTCGGGATTCATCCAGATAGCCACCCAGGCCATCCGGCTTCGGGATGTCAGTGGGGACGTCACGGATTAGGACAAGTGCGCCCTTTTCCGCCTTTTGATTGATAAATCGGATGCTCATAGCATCCTCCTTTTCTGTGGTTGCGGTTTGATCTTGCCAGTGTATGCTGCATATTATACCATATAGTATATGTTTTGTAAATAAAAAGCACGTTGAAAGCGTGCTTTAGTAATGTGCTTTAGAGCCCTATATTAAGAATCTCTCATGTCGGCAATAGTGCTTCTAATCTTCGTTCCCAAATATGATACTCCACCAAGTCCAAGAATCAAAAACACTAGCGAACCCCAGAATGGATCATCTAAAAGAGCTACTAGAAAAATTATCAAAAGCATATTCAATATTAATGCTAGCACTAGAGATATAAGGCGTATGGTGTGCTTATACACTATCCACTCCTCCTTTAGAGCTAAATACAAGTTACCACAATATAAAAAATAAATAAATAAAGGAAACCCACCTCGATTAAGGTGGGTTTTATATTAGATATCAACTTTTAGCGCCCCTAAAAGAACCTCTGCAAATTCATCACAAAATAATTCAGCTTCTTCGTTGTTGTAACCTATTCTCCCGAAGTTATCAGCCATTATATGCCCAATCTCATGTGCAATGTGGCTATCAATAATATCGGGGCTCTCTCTTAAGTCTGTAAGTATTGAATAACCATCATCTTTCCTAAGGCACAGCGCCAAAAGACCATGCCTGGGCTCGATATGTTTAACTTCAGCGCCAAGAGCTTCGGCTAATTCACGTACAGAAGAAGCACTGCTTCGGCGAATAAGTTCTTCTACCAATCCTTCCATAGATTTATCAACACCTAAAGGCAAGATACGATCAAGCATGAAAAAAGCCCTTTTCAGATAATGACTCACAGTGCCAGCCTTTCTCTTTAAAAAGTTCTATCTAAAAAATAGCACAGAAAAATCTATAAAGCAACAAAATTAATTCTAGCTCTACTAAAAACCCGCCTTGAGGCAGGCTTTATATTTGTGTATTAGTTTACTATTTAAAAATCTCCTTCTATTATGTGCTCTTCGGGAGTTTCGTCTATAGCTGTTTCTTCTGTTATAACTACTCTGTAGTAACTTCGATATTCAGCATCAGCTTCGTATTCTAAGGTCCAATTTCCTGCCATGTCTTTTTCCATTACTCCTGTAGAAAAGAATTTTAGTGGCTCTGGTTGTACTAGCCATCCTTCGTATTTATTTCCTTCAGCAGGGTCCGGCATGTTTGCTGTAACAGCATGTTTTACCACGCCATCTTCAAATACTCTATATGCTATTCCGGAAGAAGAGCTTCCATCTACTGCAACAAGTAGAGTTTCTTCAGTCTCAGGATTTTCTACTAAAAGCTCTAAAAGACTTTTAGGCTCTTCTCCGTCAGCGGGTCGTGATGTTTCTTCTTGTTGTTGTTCGTCGCCTTCAATAGATTCTTCTTGATCCTCAATCACAACATCTTCAGTAGGTGCGCTTACGGGTTGATTTGTAAATATAAATGCCAGGGATAAACCTGCAGCAATAATAATTGTACCTATAATAATTTTTTTAGTTAACAAGCTCATGGTTTTGTATATTAATAATTATACTAGCTTTATTATACCAGAAACTTTACACATAATTGAGGAGTTTTTTGTTTTTATCTTGCTTTTTTTCTATTTTGTGGTATTATTATTTACAATCCCTATAAGTGGAAGGAGGGGTTATGGATAAAGATGCAGAATCAACGCCTCTTTGGACAGAAGACGCAGAGAAACAGATAGAAGAGGCGTGCGAATATGCGTTAATGGCTCTTCGGGGCTGGGGTGGCATGACTCTCAGCGCCCTAAACACCGTACTTAAGAATAAGGGCTTCGATACTCTCATAGAAAACAGTGAGGGAGAATCCACAAATCTAGCAGCAATAGCCACATGGCGACTCTGCAGGGAAAGACGCATAAAGTGCGTTATTGGTAACACTATTCTAGTGAAGCGCTATGAGCAAAATAGATACCTAGGCGCCACCCAGAGAGTCCTAGACAAGCTTCAGGAGCTTGGCGGAATTGCAACTCTAGAAAATCTTATTTCCATGCTTTCTCTAGATGGGCTAGGAGAAACAACAGTCAAAAACTCTGTTCAAGAGTTACTTGATATGCAGGCTGTTAAAAAGCCATTCATCCTTTCTACCAACCGGAGAGTCTGGGTACCCAGAAATTAAGTTCCTACTTAAAAACAGTCCTACTTGGACTGTTTTTTATTTTGAGTTACTAAAAATATAACCGCCAAACCAGTAGTTATTGGAACCGTAAGCACAACACCTATACTTCCAACCATTATACGTAATATCTCTGTAGCAAAAAGATCCCTATTTATTATCATATCTACAGAAGATTCGCTATGCATGAACAACAACATCAAGGGTAGAGCTGCGCCTGTATATGCTAACGCTATTGTATTTACAAGGGCGCTTACATGTTCCTTCCCAACATGCAATGCTCGGATAAATATCTCTTTCCTGGAAAAATGCTTTGCAGCAGAAGATAATTCTTGCACAGCAGATGCCTGTGTTATTGCAATATCATCGAGTACACCCAAAATACCAATTATCATAGCTCCTAACAATAAGGCACTAAAGTCTAGTGATCCTTCTGTCTTCACATTTAAAAACGTGGCCGCATCATCCGTTTGTCCGCTTAAATGCCCGATATCTACTGCTACAAAGGCAAGGAAAAATGTAAATAATATTGAGATAACAACCCCAGCAAAAGCAGCATGGGATTTTTTATTAACACCATATGTAAAATATATAGTAAAGGCTAAAATGGCTAACGAAACAACTAGGCTTAATATTACTGGATTTTTACCATCAAGAATTTGTGGAGCTAAAAAATAAACTATTATAAGAAATGTAACACCAAGTCCAA
>JAWWAH010000040.1:0-9097 GCA_033721415.1 Candidatus Spechtbacterales bacterium
TAGTCATAGCCATGCTCTTGGGCAAGGCTTTTTCTTAGTTCTACATTATATGGATCTTGTAGTTCCTCTACTCTACGCTTAAGCTCACCAGTAAGCTCTTCTATTTGAGTTCTTAGAGCATCTACTCTTCCTTTGTCTTTATCTTCTCCTGATTCTTTGAATACTTCTATAGCTTGGTCTAGTTCTTCTTTGAGGTCTTTGAGCTTTTGGAGCATTTCTTGAGCTTCCTGCTTTTCAGGAGATGGTTGATCCTCTTGTTCTTCTTGGGGTTCTTGAGGTGTTTCTTGGTCCTCGGATGGGTCTTCTAATTTTTTGAATGGGTTGAATCGCATAGTTTAGAGATGATTGCTTATTAAATACTTTACCACCTTCTCTACTAACAAAGCTTTATTTATAATAACTAACTATTATATACATTATATTATACTATTAAACCAAGTGCTTGGCACAAGGAAATCTTCTCTTGGTGCCTATATAGATATCATGCAACATTAGTATTTTGCAAATCTTGTAAATAGGTGATATCTCTTATTGATTGGTTCCAACTAACTTGCAAGTGGGTCACAAATTTAACAAAACAAATAGGACAGCGGGCTGTCCTATTTGTTAGAAAGGGAGACCATTAGAATATATAAACATGCATCTTGGTATGTATTTTTGCTTGCTTGAGTGCTAATTTTGCGATATAAATATAAGCAAAGTCCTTTCACAAAGGAGGTGGATTGTGTCTAAAGACGACAAAGATCCAAAAAATAAAAAAAGCGACTACAAAGATCCAATCGAAAAAGCAATTCAACTTTGGCATCGTTTGCCTGTAGCTGTTAAGCTTCCTTTAGGTTTTTTCCTAGTTATTATTTCTATACTTGTTCTCTGGTTTGCTTTTGGTATTTCGATGTGGGCCAGTTCGTTCTTGATGGCATTTTCTATGATAGGTTGGCAGGTATACAAGCATCTTGCAAGAAAAAATGAAGAAAGAGAAGCAAATCGAAGAAGAATTCGCAATGAACAAAGAAAAAATATACCCAGAAGTTCTAGAAGGCGTCCAATAAGCAACGATAATACTGGTGGACACAATAGAAGCCTAATGGAAAAAGTAGACCCAGAAAAGCTACGTAGTTTTGATGATGTTGCTGGCTGTGAATCTGTTATAACTGAACTAAGGGAGATTATTGATTATTTGAAAGATCCAAAATCTTTCGAGGAGATTGGTGCAAAAATTCCCAGTGGTGTTCTTCTTGCAGGTGACCCAGGTACTGGCAAAACATTACTTGCAGAAGCATTGGCCAAAGAATGTGGTGTAGAATTTTTTAAAACAAGTGGTTCAAGCTTTGTTGAAATGTTTGTGGGTACTGGTGCCGCTAGAGTAAGAGATATGTTTAATACAGCAAGAAGAGCTAGTCCATCTATAATATTTATAGATGAAATCGATGCGATTGGTGGCAAAAGAGGTAATTCTGCAACCAACAATGAAGAGCGCGAATCAACTCTTAATCAGCTTCTTCAAGAAATGGATGGTCTCGGTGTAGAGAGTGGCGTGATAATTATTGCTGCTACAAACCGCTTTGATATGCTGGATGAAGCACTAATACGCGCAGGAAGATTTGGTAGGCATGTTACTGTACCAGTTCCAGATCTTAATGCAAGAATTGCTATTCTTGAGGTGCACGCAAGAGGCAAGCCTATGCATAAAGAAGTTTCTCTCGAAGATGTTGCTGAGCTTGTTCCTGGATTTGTAGGTGCCGATTTAGAAAATCTTCTAAATGAAGCTGCATTGTTAGCTCGCAGAGCTAAGCGTAAGAAGATTAAAATGGAAGACATCGAAAACGCAATAGATAGAGTTATTGCTGGTTCTGAACGTAGAACCTTAGTTTTGAGTGAAAAAGAGCTTAGAACTGTGGCATATCATGAGGGTGGGCACACTCTAGTCGGTCTTTTGCATAGATATGCTGATTCGCCTCAAAAAGTTACTATTATACCGAGAACAAAAGGATCTCTTGGTCATACATTTACTGCGCCTGCAGATAAATATCTGCATAGCAAAGAAGAGTTAATAGCTCGGATAGCGGTAATGTACGGAGGGCGTGCAGCTGAATCCTTGAAATTCAACATAGAAACAACGGGTGCTTCCAACGATCTGATTAAGGCATACGAAACTGCTAGAAGTATGGTTGTAGAATTAGGAATGGGAAGCGACCCCAGATTAAGAGGACGTTCTTTCGCAAACTCTGGAGAGGGCACAAGAGCCTTCCAGCTTTCTGAAGAAATTAAACAGCAAATAGATACAGAAATAGGCCAAATACTACAAAAGGCTGAAGAAGAAGCAAATAGACTCCTCGCAACTTATGCAGACCTACTCGATGCTCTTGCAGGAGAACTTCTAGAAGTTGAAACTATGAACAGGCAAGACCTCGAAAAACTTTTGGAAGAATATTTTTCCGAGAACCCAGAAAAAGCAAGGATTTTCGATCCGGCATAATAGAACTCATAAGTACATCAAAACCCCTAAATCTTGGAAAAGAATCAGGGGTTTTTTCTTGATTTTATTACTTTTTTACGGTATAACATGCACAGTTACTTTACAACGAAAGGTTGATTTATGAAGCCTGAAAGTCCAGTAAAGCGAATCTTACGAATTATGCTGATTTTCCTTATAATTATGTTTGTATTCAATATATTTGGTGCGATGAATGTTACTGAGCCCGAAGAACTTGGTTTAAATGATATCAAAAAAATTATTACGGAAAATACTATTGAAAGCGTTGTGATTTTTCCAGAAGAAGATAGGCTTGAGATATACAAAAAAGGAGCGGATGAGCAAACTCCCCCTATAGAAGAATTTTATCCAGCTGAATATGAGGATGAATTAACTGAGCTTTTAATAGAAAATGATATAAACCCAACAACCGAAATAGTTCAACCAAATGTATTTATATCAATACTTGCAAGCCTTCTTCCATTTATTCTTATTTTGGGAATTTTTTGGTTTCTTCTTTACCGAAGAGGCGGTATGGGCGGAGGCGGTTTATCAGGATTCACTAAGTCCAAGGCAAAGCTTGTAGATAAAAGTGATCCCAAGGTAACCTTTGAGGATGTTGCAGGTATTGACGAAGCAGTTAAAGAAGTAGAAGAGATTAGGGATTACCTTACCAACCACTCTAAATATATGGCAATGGGAGCTAAGATTCCAAAAGGTGTCTTGTTTATGGGCCCCCCTGGTACTGGTAAAACTCTTCTTGCTCGCGCAGTTGCAGGGGAGTCGGATGTAGCCTTTTTCTCTGTTGCGGGTTCTGATTTTATTGAAATGTTTGTGGGTACAGGTGCTTCGCGCATCAGGGACTTATTTGAAAAGGCGAAGGAAAACGCTCCAGCAATTGTATTTATTGATGAGATAGATGCCCTTGGTTCTCGTGGAGGCCCAGGAGATGTTGGAGGAAATAGAGAACACCATCAAACTTTGAATGCTCTTCTTACGCAAATGGATGGTTTTGACGGTGACACGAACGTAATGGTAATTGGTGCTACAAACCGTTCTGACATGATAGACCAAGCGCTTCTGCGCGCAGGTAGATTTGATAGAAAAATTGTTGTTGGTATGCCGGACTCTGCTGGCCGTGAAGCCATCTTGAATGTTCATGCAAGAGGCAAACCTGTAGGAGACGATGTTGATTTCAGAGTTATTGCTCGGCAGACACACCAGTTCTCTGGCGCTGACCTTGCAAGTCTTGTTAATGAGGCTGCGATTCTTGCAGTAAGACAAGATAAACAGGAGATATCTCAAGCAGACTTCCAAGAGGCGATTGATAGAGTAAGAATAGGACTTAAAAAGAACCGCCCTGTTAGTGAGAAAGACCGCGAGATTACCGCATTCCACGAAGTTGGCCACACTTTGGTTGGATATGTTCTGAGATACTCAGATCCTGTTCACAAGGTTACAATTGTTGGTCGAGGAATGTCAGGTGGACACACAGAATCTTTGCCCGAAGAAGAGCGTATTTATGCATCTGTATATAATCTTAAAGATAGAGTAGCAAGTTTGCTCGGTGGGCGTGCTGCTGAAAAAGCACTCCTTGGAGGGGATTATACTAGTGGTGCTTCTAACGATATTAGCGTTGCTACGGATATCTTGCACCAGATGATAACGCAGTTTGGGATGGATGAAGAACTTGGCCCGAGAAGATACGGGCAAAATCAACAAGGCAACTTCCTTGGTCAGACATTTAGTCAGCACAACAGAGACTACTCTGAAGAAGTTCTTAGAAAGATAGATGAAAGAAAAAATGAACTTCTGAAGCAAGCAGAAAATCTTGCTACTAGAATTATTTCAAGATATGAGGAAGGGCTAAGACGTATGGCTGAAGAGCTTCTTGAAAAAGAAACCCTAAAGCGCGCTGATATTGAATCAATCTTTGGTGAAACAGGTGTTCCAAGAGGTGAAATAACTTGGACAGTTAAAGATGGAAATCTCAAGATAGATTTCCCCGAATAAATAATAGTACATAATCCCACTAGTTAAACTAGTGGGATTTTTTATACGTTATAATTTTTTTAAATCCTATGAAAATAAAACCACTTAAGAGAGATACAAATGCACCCACTATATATTGTACTGGAATAGCATCCTGATTATTTTGTGCTGAGCTTATATTGGCTGATAGGCGCTCAGTTTTTATTGGCTCTACTTCGGAGTCTTTATCGTCTTCTTTAGGAGCATTGTCTTTATCTGTAGAATTTATAGTGCCCACAATAGAAACTTCTTCTTTCTGGCTAGGTATTTCTAGAATATTTTTAGATCCCGGGGTTGGTGTTTTTGTCCATTCCCAGTTTTCTGAAAATATCGCATAAGCATATCCTTCTTCTGCTTTTTCTTCGTATTGTACGCTATAGGCTAGAGAATTATCAGGATATAACAAACGGACTGCATCGGATTGGTTGTTTAACTGAATCCCTGTTGTGCCAATAGATAGAACAAAATAAGACAAGCTTTCTATCTCAGTATTTTTAGGAAATATGTAAGGGCGTGATCCTTTTTCTTCGTCATCTAGTTGCCATCCACTTAAATCGTGAGCATCCATTCCTTTGTTGTATATTTCTATCCATTCTAGCTCGCTGTCTCTACCAATTGGATTTGGGATAAATTCCGATATTATGACATCATCTGTTTTTGCAACGGATTCATTAGATTCAGTATTTTCGGTTAGTGTATTGCTTTCAATGGGGTCTTCTTTATCCTGTTCTATTGTCTCTGGCTCTTCATTGTCACTACTTGGTTCATCTGCGGGCTCTGGATTAAGAATTTCTTCTTCGAGAGTATCAATAGGATCTGTATGTGCATTTTCTCTGCTTATATCAGAAGAGGATGCAGAGTATGAATTTGCGACTTTTGGTGTACCTCCAATGGGTCCTGTTTGCCACAAGCCAGTATCAGCTAGCTCCATTGTGGCTTTCGTGGTGTTATCTCCAGCTTGCCATCCTTCAGTTGAGTTTACTTCGTACACAGTAAAGCCAGAGCTATCTATCAAACTTAATAGTTCTCCTGTGTTAGACAAAGCACCAGTGTATATTTGATCTGCAGCAACATTCTCAACAGTAGAATCATCTGTTCGTTCCAATAAAAAAAAGCCATTGGCTTTTATAATTCCCTTAAGGTGTATTTCGGGTGTTTCATCTGATGCTACTAATACCCAGCCTTCAAGGTTTATATCTGTATCTTCAAGATTTCTTAGTTCTATCCATTCGTTTGCAGTGCTAGTTTTTGTACCCATCCAGGCTATTTCGTTTATAACAATGCTATTTCCTTCTTCGGCGCGTGCCTGGTTTATTATGAGCACCAGAGATAGTATTACTATTATCACAAACACCAGGGAAGCAAGGCATATTTTGCATGATCCTTTTTTCTTCATATTTTCTTCTTTAATTTTATCATGTATTGCACATGCACTACAGTTAGTCATAGCGCAAGTGTATACTATGCGTGATAAAATCTAAATAAAATAATGATAAAATTGATATAAAATATTTTAAAAGTGCTTCTGAGTCTATTTTTATTAATGTTATAATTAATTTAAAGTAATTTTAATATAAATTATGAGGAAAAATAAAAAATCTGTAGCTGTTTTTGATATAGATGGGACTCTTTTTAGATCGAGTTTGGTTATTGAATTAGTTGAACTCCTTATAGAAGAAGGGCTGTTTCCAGAATCTTCTCGAGCTGTGTTTCAGGATGAGTATGATCAATGGGTTGATAGAAAGGGGACTTATAACGAATATATAATGAAGGTAGTAGAGGCTTTTAAAAACTATATTCAGGGCATAAAGGAAGAAGATGTAATAAGGTTGTCTAGGGATGTTTTAGAGCAACATAAGTATAAAGTGTACAGATATAGCCGTGATCTTATTGACGAGCTAAAAGAAACACACTTTCTTTTGACCATATCTCACTCGCCTTATTATGTTGTACAGCCATTTGCAGAATTTTGGGGCTTTGATAAAGCTTATGCAAAGCTCTATTCTCTTGATGAAAATAAATTATTTACTGGGGGAATAGATGGTGATGAACTTATAATGCAAAAGGATAAAATATTAGAAAGAGCAATAGAGAAAGAAGGATTAACACTAGAGGGTTCTGTTGGCATAGGGGATACAGAGTCAGACGCAGCATTTCTTGATATGGTAGAGCGCCCCATTGCTTTTAATCCAAATAGTGTATTGTATGAGATAGCTAGAAAGAATGGTTGGGAGGTGGTTGTTGAGCGTAAAGATGTTGTGTACAATATAGAATAGCTATATTGTTTATATAGCTGTTTAGAGGCAGGAAATCATATTATATTCATAGAAAATAACAACAATGAAGGTGTTTATAATTAATGCTTTTAAAATATTATGCAAGAAGAAAAATACAACGATTACACAATACAAAGCAATGCTTATCAGGACGAGGAAACCGATAAATGGGTTCCTCAAGCAAAGATATTGCGCGCAGATCAAAATGAAGAAGAATACCCCTTAACTTGGGAACGAGAATTTGATACGCGCGAAGAAGCTGAAAGCTTTGCAATGCAAAGCGCACAATTTTATATTGAAAATCATTTTTAGATTATGCTGGACATAGGCTACATAAGAGAAAATCCTAAGAAAGTAAAAAAGGGTTCTAAAGATAAGGGCTACAAAGTTGATGTAGATCATATTTTAGAGTTGGATGAAAAATATAGAAATGCTCTACAGGACACCGAATCTTTAAGAGCAAAGAGAAACGAGATATCAACTAAGCTTTCTCGGGATATGGATTCTAACACCAGAGAAAAACATCTCAAAGAAGCAGAAGGCATAAAGAGAGATCTAAAGGATTCTGAATCTTTTCTTAAAGAAGTATTGGAAGAGCTCGATAAGGCAATGCGTAAAGTGCCCAATATGCCATTTGATGATGTGCCAGTTGGTAAGGATGATTCAGAGAATGTTGTTTTACGTTACGAAGGAGAAAAGCCCAAATTTGATTTTAAGGCAAAAGATTATTTAGATATTGCCGAACAGTGGGATCTTATAGATATGGAGCGTGCTGCTAAGGTTGCAGGAAGTCGCTTTGGTTATTTAAAGAACCAAGTTGCACAGTTAGAATTTGCTTTAGTTCGTTTTGCAATGGACATGCTTACAGAGGAAGGCTTTTCTCCTGTGGTACCACCTGTTTTGATACGCTCAGAATTTATGAGAAAACTAGGATATCTTGATACTCGGGAAGATGAGGATGAAATATACTATCTTGAAAAAGATGACATGTATCTTGTTGGAACATCAGAACAATCAATAGTTCCTATGCATGCAGATGAAACCTTGAACGAAAAAGATCTTCCTTTGCGGTATGCTGGTTTTTCTACATGCTTTAGGAGAGAGGCTGGTTCTTACGGCAAAGATACACGTGGAATTTTACGCGTACACCAGTTTGATAAAATTGAAATGGTATCTTTTTCTCATCCTGAAAGATCTAGAGATGAGCATAAGTTTTTATTATCAATGCAAGAGAAGTTAATGAAGGCTTTAGAGGTTCCATATCAGGTTGTGCATATATGCACAGGCGACACAGGTTTTCCTATGGCAGAAAAATTTGATATTGAGAGCTGGATACCAAGCGAAGATAAATATAGAGAGACTCACTCTACAAGCAATGCCACTGATTTTCAGGCAAGGCGCCTTAACACGCGGTTCAAGGGAAAAGATAAAGGCTATGTGCATATTTTAAACGGAACAGCATTTGCTATAGGAAGAACATTAATAGCAATAATAGAGAATCATCAAAATGAAGATGGTACAGTGACCGTACCTAAAGCCTTGCAAAAGTACACAGGCTTTAAAAGAATTGGCTCATGATAATACAGCCCTCAAAAAAGAAGAGGAAGCGCAAATCTTCTTCAATGATAATTCGCCGCAAGAGTCCTCGTAAAAAAAAGAGGGCTTTATTGATAAAAAGGATTTTTAGCCCCCTTTTTTCTAGATTTGGGTTATTTGTTTTTGGCTTGCTGGTACTTTTAGGTGGACTTAGTTATTTTCTGTTTTCTTCTAGCCAATTTTTAATTACAGAGGTAAATATTAATGGTGTTAATGAATCTCTCCAAGAAGATGTTTTAGCCCATTACAAAAAAGTTGCTTCTGAAGATTTATTTTTCTTTTTTCAAAAAAACAATGCTCTTCTTTTCCCTGAAGATAAATTTCAAGAAAGTGCACTTAGGGCTGTGCCTAAAATTAAGAATGTGCAAACTAAAATTGAGCTACCTCACGCTTTAAATATATCTGCAGAAGAGAGGATTCAAGAAGGTATTTGGTGCAATTATCACGATTCTATAAATGTTCCCAAGTGTTATTTCCATGATACTGAGGGCGTTATATACGAAGAAGCTCCAAATTCTGCAAGAGGAACTTTGATAACTACAATAAGAGATAGAAGAGATAAAAACCAAAATGCAGTGCTTGCCGACAAAGTTATCGATAACGCCCATATCGAGCATATAAGCAAGCTTGTAGAAGTACTGGGGGTTGCATACCAAAAGCCTGTGTATATAACCATACACAGTGAATCAGAGCTTCGTATGGGCTTTTTTGACGGATGGGA
>JAWWAH010000041.1:0-8893 GCA_033721415.1 Candidatus Spechtbacterales bacterium
ATCTTGCAATAGTTTTTTGTTGTGAGGTTTTGCAGCTAATTTTTGGTTGCAGCTACTGCATCTAAAGAGTAGTACGGATTCTGGAATATTTTCAGGCTTAAGATGTATTTTTACATCTGTAGCCTTAACTCTGATAATTCCACAGCTAGGGCACTTTGTCTTGATATATAACACATTTATCACCCCCCTACATTGTCAAGGTTCTTATATATATTGTAACGTTTAATTATTGCCCTTACACTATTGACAAAAGATCAAATAAATGCTATTATTATGAAAGACGAGAAGGAGTTCACAATGCTAACAGTCATCGGTCTCTTGATGTTCGCCTTCATCGCCTTTGCCTCGCGCAAGGGGATGGAGGACATCAAGACGAACGGACTCGAAACATATGAGCCGTAAAATCGTCCACCGGGAAGCAGGTAGCACTCATACCTGCTTCCCCCTACCAAGCTGGGTAGAGGCAAAATCTCTCTCCTCACCCTTCGGGGTGTGCCTATACTCAGCTTGGTGGGAAAACCATCAAAAAACAAGAGGGCCGAAAGGCCTTTTTAAACAGCACCTAAAGGAGGTGAGATGTGAAGATTTGGCTGGATGATGACCCAATAGACAACAAAGGAAAAAGGCATCGCACTGCTCCGGAAGGGTTTACGCATGTGCACAACCTTGCGGAGCTCAAGGAGCTTCTGGAAAAAACTAACGACCCTATTGAGGTAATGAGTTTCGACCACGACCTGGGTGACTGGGCTGAGGACGGAACAGAGCTCGACGGTTATTACATAATTAAGTGGCTTGCAAAAAACCACTTGGATAGGTATCCTGCAGATGTTCGAGTTCACTCTGGTAACCCCATAGGGGCTGAAAACATAAGGACGTACGACAAAAACGTCCGTAAGCACCTTCTCGACAACTAAAAAGGGCTGCATAATGCTGATTGTTATCAGTTTTATGCAGCCCTTTTCTGCTATTGAAAAACCGCCTGCACTTGTTGGCGGTTTTTATGTAGGATCTATATTAATTCCTTCGCTTAGTTCTTCAAACCAAGCATCTTTTTCTAAGAGAAGGTGTAAATCTATTAAGTCATCTAAATTAAGGGGAGGCTCATTTTTTGTATTTAGATGTTTTATTGTTGGGCCAAGTGGCAATAACGCTTCTATATTGTTTAGGCCAATTGGGTGTATTTGTTTGTGTTGCTTGCGCGGACATTCATATTCTGTCCATGCTTTTTCTTCTTCGCGATCTATGTATATACAAAATTTTTTCCATATTATCTCTACAACGCTTTTACATTGATGGCATCTAAAGGAGAATAAATAAACAACTTTAGCCCCGTTATCTTCTAAAAAGATTATATCTTTATTATCGGTCAGAAGACTTCTTTGCTTTGTTTTTGTCTTAGGACATATAAATTGATACTCTGTGCTTTTTCTTACACCCGTGTACATTAATAGGGTTATAGAAGAGCCTTTTGTGGTAACTTTTTTCTTGCAATCTGGGCACCATATTTGTATTTTTACGCTTCCATCTTTACTAATTTAGATCACCCCCTTCATTTTTTGCATTGTTTAAGTACTGCCCTTATATTAACTCTTCAAAAATTTTTCTACAAGTGAATCTGCTTCTTTTTGTAGTTTATCTTTTGTTTTAAGCTCTAACCAATTTATTCTTTTGTCTCGCTTAAACCAAGTCATCTGTCTTCGAGCATAACGCTTGATGTCTTTGTATAATTCTTCTTTCATTTCTTCTTCTGAAATCTTATCTTGAAGATATCTGGCTATCCATCTATATTCAAGGCCAAAGTTTTCTAATCGCTTCCAGCTTACCTTTTTCTTTTTGTGTAGATTTTTTACTTCCTTTACCATGCCCTCATCGAATCTAGCATCTAGCCTTATTTTGATTCTTTTATCTAGTTTTTCTCTCGGCATTTTAATACCTATTATTAGTAAATCATAGGGTGTGTTTTTGGTTATGACAGGAACCCAATTACCTGTTTCTTCTATAATTTCAAGTGCGCGGATTAATCTTCGTTTGTTTTCTTTCTGTATGGTTTTGGCTCTCCGAGGGTCTTTTTTTCTTAGTATTTTAAATAGTTTTTCTGTTGAATATTTATCTAGTTCTTTTCTAAGATCCTGGTTAGGAGGAACCTCGGGAAAATTAATGTCATCTACCACCGCTTGGATGTAAAAACCTGTACCACCTGCAATTATAGGCAACTTATTTTTTTTATAAATTTTTTTTATTGCATCTGCTGCTTGTTCTTTAAATTCCGCGACTGTGAATTGTTCTTTTGGATGCACCACATCTAAAAGATAGTGGGGGATACCGTCCATTTCTTCCTTGGTTGCTTTTCCTGTG
The DNA here is from genome assembly GCA_033721415.1 of Candidatus Spechtbacterales bacterium. Classification (GTDB taxonomy): domain Bacteria; phylum Patescibacteriota; class Minisyncoccia; order Spechtbacterales; family 2-12-FULL-38-22; genus JAWWAH01. The sequence continues at coordinate 2,356 of JAWWAH010000041.1, forward strand.
CCTATATCCATCCACTTGTAAACCTGTCTTGAGTCGGCAGACACAACTTCACCATTAAATTTTTTAGCAATATAAACAGCTAAGTCTGTTTTACCAGATGCTGTTGGACCAACTATTGCTATTAATTTTTTCTTTTTACTTCCTTTCATATATTATCTAAATTGTAGCAAGAACATGTTCTTGCTACAAAAGCACCTTTTGGGGTGCTTTTGTGTTTACAGATAAGATTTACCTTAGTTTTTCTTATTTTTTATTTCTTTTGATATTTTTTCAATAAAATCATCAATCTTAGTCTCTCCAACATCTCCCTTTTCTCTATGGCGGACTGCAACAGTTCCATTCTTTTCTTCTTGTTCTCCAACAACTAACAAATATGGTACTTTTTCTTTTTGGCCATTGCGTATTTTTTTCCCAAGAGATTCATCTTCGCTGTGTAGTTCAATTCTTACCCCTACCTCCTGTAATTTTTCTGCCACCTTTTCTCCGTATTTATTAAACTTGTCGCTGATTGGTACTACCCACGCTTGAACGGGCGATAGCCACGTTGGGAATGCGCCGGCGTAGTGTTCTATCAAAATAGCAAGAAAACGCTCATATGACCCAAGTATAGCCCTGTGGAGCATTACTGGTGTTGCATCTTCCCCCTTTTCATCCACATAGGTCAAATCAAATCGTTTAGGCATGGCAAAATCTATTTGAATTGTTCCAAGTTGCCATTCTCTTCCTAGAGAATCTTTAAACATATAATCTAATTTAGGTCCGTAAATTGCTGCCTCTCCTTCAACACGCTCTGCATCTAACTTCATTTCATCGGAAATTTCAGCTAGCATTTTTTCGGCCTTATCCCAATCTTTAGAATCGCCGATATATGCATCTGGAGTTTTAGGGTTGCGAACAGAAAGAGAAACCCAATGGTCGCCCCATAATCCTAGCCCTTTGTAGAATTCCTCGATTATTTTTGCAATATTCTTAGCCTCTTCTTTTATTTGCTCTACTGTACAGAATATATGGCCGTCATCTACACTTATTGCACGCACCCTTGTTAGCCCTCCTATTTCGCCGGGCTTTTCATCTCTGTATTGCACGGTAGATTCCATAAACCTTATAGGTAAATCTCTGTAGCTTCTTTGTTTAGAGTTATATATTTGTGTGTGGTGCGGGCAGTTAACAGGCTTCATTACAAATTCGTCGTAGTGGCTTATAACTTTTAATAGTTCATCGCCGAATTTGTCAGCATGCCCCGATTTCTCGTAAAGTTTTCTTTTTGCTATATGAGGTATTGTAACCATTTCTGCTCCGTATTTTGCGCTTATATCTACTACAGCTTTACGTAGCTCTTCACGCAAGATTGTTCCTTTTGGGGTAAACAGAGGAAGCCCTGCTCCCACAAGTTCAGAAAAGGTAAACAAATCAAGCTCTTTACCTATCTTTCTATGATCTCGCTTCTTTGCTTCTTCAAGTCTTTTTAAATATTCATCTAATTCATCTTTGGTTTCAAAAGCTACCCCATAAACACGTGTTAGCATCGGGTTGTTTTCGTCACCTCGCCAATAAGCACCAGCAACACGCATAAGCTTAAATGCTTTTACATTTAATTTGCCTGTGCTATCTACATGGCCACCGCGACACAAATCCAAAAAATCTTCTCCTGTATAAACCATGCCAACCTTTTTTTCTCCTTCTTTCTTTAAGTCTTCTATGAGTTCTAATTTGTATGGTTGTTTTAGGTTTTCAAAATGCTTTTTTGCTTTTTTGGAGTCCCACATTTCTTTTTTGATTGCAAGATCGCGGGAGATTATTTTTTTCATCTCACCTTGAATTTTCTTGAGATCTTTTTCTGATATCTCTACATTATCGAAATCATAGTAAAAACCATCTTCTATTGTGGGGCCTATCCCTAGTTTTGCATCAGGATAAAATTTCAAAACAGCTTGCGCTAATACGTGAGCGAATGTGTGCCTTACATCATTAATTTTTTCTTGGTTTTTTGTTTCTTTTGACATATATAGTGTTTTCAATTTTTAGTTTAGCTCTTTAATTCTTTCACAAATTATTTTTATTTCATTATCTCGCGTACTCACTTTTCCTTCAACTTTTACTATTTTACCCTCTTCTAGTATATCTTGCTTTTTCTCGAATAGATTAGGGAATACAACACCCTCAACCTTTCCAGTAAGATCTTCAAATCCCACAAACATCATAGGGTCTCCTTTTTTCGTTGTTATCTTTTTTGATTTATTTATTATAGCTCCTATTCTTACAATTCTATTAGGGAGTTTGTGGAGCATATTGATCGGTGTTGCCCCTTTTAATTTATTTTTGTGTTCCTTTAGGGGGTGGCCAGTAATATAAAATCCCAGTAGCTCCTTCTCCCATGTTAGCTTTTCTTTGTTTGTTGCTTCGGGCGCTTTGTTTAAGGATAACCTTGTGCCTTCGTTTTCATTATCATCATTTCCGAACAATCCAAGACTCGATTGCTTAGATGCTTGCTTTTCTTTGTACTCTCTTGAATACTGCAATAGTTTTTCCATATTTTCAAGAAGAATATTTCTATCTCCAATACCTGAAAAAGCGCCAGCCTTCACTAAGCTCTCCAAGGATTTTTTGTTTAGGTCCTTATCTGTAACTCGTTCCAAGATGTCTTCTATGCGTTCATATTTTCCATTTTTATCTCTTTCTTCTATTATCTCTTTAACTATATTACCACCTACATTTTTTATCGCAGCTAAACCAAAGCGTATAGTTGAATCATCAACTACGGTAAAATTGTATCTGCTTTCATTTATAGAAGGGGGTAGTATTTTTATTCCCATGTCGTTCATTTCCTCTATCATAAAAGAAAGCCTGTCTATATTTTTCTGCTCTGCGTTTAAAAGAGCAGCTGCAAATTCAACAGGGTAGTGAGCTTTTAGATATGCAGTTTCATAAGCAATACGAGCATAACATGCCGCATGGGCTCGGTTAAACCCATAATCCGCGAAAGGCTTAATAAAGTCCCACACCTTTTCAGCTAGTTTTTGGTCTATTTTGCTTGTTTCCATTACTCCCTTAATAAATTTCTCTCTTTGCTCATCGAGGAGCTTCTTGATTTTTTTACCCACAGCTTTTCGTAAGATGTCAGCTTCTGCATAAGAAAATCCTGCAAAATCTCTTGCTATCTGTAAAACTTGATCTTGTGTAACGATTACCCCATATGTTTCTTTTAGAATAGGTTCTAAATCGGGGTGTAAATATGTTATTTTTTTCCTCCCATGCTTTGCTGCAATGTAGTCGGGTATGGAGTCCATTGGTCCTGGTCGGTATAGCGCCACCATGGATATAATATCTTCAAACTGTGTTGGCTTAAGTTCTTTTAGATATCTTCGCATTCCGCTTGATTCAAGCTGGAAAACTCCAGTTGTATCTCCTTTCTGAAGGAGTTTATAGGGCTCGGGGTCATCAAGAGGTATTTCTTCTATATCAATTTTTTTCCCGTGTCGGGCTTCTATTTCATTTAGAGTGTTTTCTATGATGGTTAAGTTTTTCAAGCCAAGAAAATCCATTTTAAGAAGACCCAAATCTTCTACGGCATGCATTTCGTATTGAGTAAGAATGCTATTTTCGTTTTGAGTTGATCTTTGCAGGGGTACCATTTCGGTTAGGGGTTCTTTAGTTATTACAACTCCACATGCATGAACAGAAGCATGGCGACATACACCCTCTAAGCGTCGAGCGGAATCTATTAATTTTTTTGCATCTTCATCCTCGTTGTATAGTTGCCTTAGCTCACTAACTTCTTTTAATGCTTTATCGAGCGAGTAGAACATTGGTATTAATTTAGCCACCTTATCGCAGAAGCTATAGCTATATCCAAGTGCTCTTCCTGCATCTCGTATCGCTGCACGTGCTGCCATTGTTCCGAAAGTTATTATTTGTGCTACTTTGTCCCGCCCATATTTATTTGCTACATACTCTAAAACTTCATCACGGCGAGTATCTGCAAAATCTAAGTCAATATCGGGCATGCTTATTCTTTCCGGATTTAGAAATCTTTCAAAAATAAGATTAAATTTTAGAGGGTCAATATTTGTAATATTTAATAAGTACGCTACAAAAGAACCTGCAGCTGAACCTCGTCCCGGACCTACTACTATATTGTTGTCCTTTGCCCACTTTACAAAATCTTGCACAATAAGCATGTAAGAAGGGAATCCCATGTTGTTTATCACAGACAATTCATAATCAATCCTTTGAGCCATTTCCTTCAACTTCTCTTGATTAATATTTTCAGCGTTAAGCTTGTCTAATTGTTCTACAACTGGTGTACTGTGGTCTTCTATTTTAGATTCTATCCCATATCTTTTTTGCAGTCCCTTTACGCAGAGTTTTTGCAGATATGTTTCATTGGTAAATCCTTCAGGAACTTCAAAGTGAGGCAGTTGATAATTACCAAGTTCTATTTCCACATTGCACCTATCGGCTATTTTACCAGTGTTATAAACTGCTTCGGGGTGCTCAGGAAATTCTTTTAACATTTGTTCAGTGGATTTTACTGAAAAGTCGTCATCTTTTAAACTTAGGCGGTTGTCGTCATCTATCTGGTTGCCTGTTTGAATTGCCAAGAGAACATCATGCGCATCTGCATCTTCGGGTCGTGTGTAGTGAGAGTCTTGTGTTGCTGCAAGCGGTACATCCATTTCTTCTGAAAGCTGGAACAAGGTATTGTTAACTTTTTTCTGGTCTTCCAAATTAGGATGAGGTTGAACCTCTAAAAAGAAATTATCCCTTCCAAATATATCTTGGTACTCTCTAATTATTTTTCTGGCTTTGTCTATTTTATTTGCCATTATAAGTGAGGGTATTTCAGCACCCAGACATCCGCTTAATGCAATTATTCCTTCTGAGTGTTTTTTCATAAGAGCTTTATCCATTCTCGGCTTATAATAAAAACCCTCAAGATGGGCTTGGCTCAAAATCTTTATTAGATTTTTATATCCGGTATTGTTTTCTGCTAAAAGAGTTATATGCCATCGCTTGTCGTCTATGTTTGGGCGCTTGTCTCGCATATCTCCTGCTGCTATGTATCCCTCAAATCCAATTATGGGTTTTACACCTCGTTTTTTTGCTTTTTGGTAGAACTCTATTACTCCATACATGTTCCCATGGTCGGTAACTGCTATAGAATCCATGTTCAGTTCTTCAACTCTATCTAAAAGCTCATCTATCTGAGACAGACCATCAAGCAACGAGTAGTGTGTGTGCACATGTAGGTGTGTGAATTTTTGAGTTTCTTTTTCTTGCATACATATATTTTACACTATGAATAGTTTTTTTAAAAATTTTCTAGGAATTTTACTTTTTTAAAAACTATGCTAAAATGCTTCTATCTCAATCTATAGAGGAGAAGAGTATGGCTGAGTGGCGAGAAGCTCCCCTGCCTCCAAACAGACAAAGTGTAATGCCAAATCAGTTTAAAGCTGAATGGGAAGACGTCTGCGATTTACTCGAACTCATTAAGCAGGAAATTAATAAAGCAACAGCAGGCGGTGTAGAGCCTGAATATATTACGGTGAGATTCGACAGAGCAGGCCCCACTATTCCGGATAGAAACACAGAATATGTTCTAGGAAAAATTGTTGAATATCTGCATGCGGCTGGATGGCTTGAAACATCTCATGCTGTAGAAGGTTCTAAAATAGTACTTTGGATTAAATAGTATTTTTAAACCCCGCACTTGCGGGGTTTTGTTTTTAAAGTTAAATCCCTTGTTTTTTTAAAAAAAAGGTATATACTATAAGCACCTTCCCATAGCCGATGGATGGAGTAGCCCTTGCCAATAACTAGAGAAACCGTTTTCCCCAAAAGAGTGAAGCGGGAAAAAGAAGAAATCGAATCTCTTCGCCAAACGATCGAAACCGAAATGCAGAGGACCAAGTCTGACTTGGGAGGTGTAGAGCCCGAGGGGATAGGAGTCTCCTTTCATAGGTACAGCGAAGACGGAATTGATAGAATGAAAGATTCAATCCTAGGTTATGTTCTCGATGAATTTAGAACCTCTGGATGGGTAAACATCGAGCAGGAATATGATCCGGATGCAGGTCCGGCAGGAGGCGTAGTAAGGCTCTGGTTCTCTTAAGAAAAAGCACATTAACCCCGCACTGGTGCGGGGTTTTCTTTTTGCGTGTTATTATAATGGTAATGACCATAGATCCAAATTACGAAATAAGAATAAAAAATAAGTTCGGCTACTATAATATTGCAGGCGTTGATGAAGTCGGGCGTGGTCCTTTGGCAGGTCCTGTTACTGCTGGAGCTTTTATATTTTTAAAAAATATAAAAGATATCTTAAATAAGGATGAGGCAAAATATATTCGTGACTCAAAACAGCTAAGTGAAAAACAAAGAGAAGATTTATTTAAATATTTTTCGAAGCTAAAAAAAGAAGGGATGGTAGATTTTACTACAGCATCTGTGTTTCCTAGCACAATCGATAAAAAGAGCATTCATCACGCTGTTGTTCTTGCAATGCGTAGAGCTGTTAGAAAATTAAACCCAACTC
>JAWWAH010000042.1:0-8648 GCA_033721415.1 Candidatus Spechtbacterales bacterium
CGACCACATCGATAAAAGAATCGCCGAGGGTAGCCGCGGCGGCGCTGACCAGGGAATCTTCCTGGGTAGCAGGAGCGGGCTCGCCTTTTTTCTTTTTCTCGGAAAGTTTGGCGGCTGCATCGGCCAGCTTTTGCTTTTCTTCTTCGGACATCTAAATATTGTTATTTTTACTTAAAACTCCCCTTTATTTTAACACAAATGAGATAAAATTCAGATAAAATCCAAATAGGACAGCCCGTTGTCCTATTTGGTAATAGGCGGAGCTGCAAACCGTAAGCAGTAACTCTCGGAAGCGGAAAAGCTTGGTTCCTGAGTTTATCGAAGGATTTTCCGCTGAGAGCGTAGGAGTGCCGAGCCGCCGGAGCGAGGCAACTCCGGTACTGCGAAGGGTTGATGCAGCGAAGCATCTTTAAATCTTGAAAAATACTCCAAAATGGGGTAGAATAAATGAGTTAAGAAATGATGTCGGGTAGTGTAATTGGCAACACGCAAGGCTTTGGCCCTTGTATCGTGGGTTCGAACCCCACCCCGACAGCTGGCCCCGGACACTTTGTGTTCGGGGCCCAAATCTTGCCCGGTAGTATAATGGTAGTACGACTGGTTTTGGTCCAGTTAGTTGGGGTTCGAATCCCTGCCGGGCAACACAGCTTAAAAACCGCTACAGTTAGCGGTTTTTTGTTTGCATCGAGCTTGGAGTTAGGACTTTTAATGTGGTAAAATTAACGTGTATGAATATCATAAAGCCACATAAATTAAACCCAGGTGATAAAGTGGGAATTATTTCACCATCTAACCCGATTAAAGAAAAAAGAGAGAATTTTTTAAAAGCAAAAGAAAATTTTGAAAAGCAACTAAATTTAAAACTTGTTTTTTCTGATAATGCTTTTAATCAATATTATTATAGTGCAGGTACCACACAGGAAAGGATTGATGATTTTCACTCTATGCTTGAAGACGATGATATTGGAGCTATACTTTTTTCTGTGGGTGGCGATACTGCAATTGATCTACTTCCACATCTAAACTTCGAACTAATAAGAGAAAAAAGGAAGATAATATCAGGTATTTCCGACGCAACCACTTTACTGCATTCAATAACAGCAAAAACGGGTTTAATTACTCACCTAGGAATTGAACTCCATTATTATGAGGATCAAGACTTATCTTATCAAAATGATTCTATTAAGCGCGCTTGGTTTGATGGTAACTTAGAAGATATTAATCCAAACTCAAACTGGAAAGACTTACGCAAAACTTATAATCAATATGCTGGGTGGCAGACAATAAAAAAGGGAAAGGCTAAAGGAATGTTTGTTGGAGGTAATTTTTCAAGCTTTATGCAACTTGTAAATACAGAATATGCTCTACCATTTGAAGATAATCTTTTATTTTTTGAAACTTACAAATATCCTAAAAAATTAATTCATAAAGCGCTAAAACAACTAGAACTACATGGTATTCTTGAAAAAATATCAGGAATGGTAATCGGTTATCTCTTAGATTCTGAGAATCCAAAAGTTATGGGAAATGAGCAACCCTTAAAAGAATTAGTTCTAGAAGTTGTAGATGAGTATGATTTTCCTGTTATGCAAATTGGAGAAATTGGTCATCAGGTGGAAAACTTTATTCAACCAATAGGAGCCAAGGTTGAAATGGATGTATCAAAATTAAGCCTTAAAATCTTGGAAACTGTTGCTGATTAGTTTTACCAATTCTTAACAAAACCAAACCTCGGACTATCCAAATTCTGCTCAATAGCGGTTCTAACTTTCCGCCAAAGGACGGACAGGCTGTCCAGGGCCCGCAACAACTAACAACACTTAAAGCGTCCTTGGAAACCCCTTAAACTCCTGCCTTTAGTATTTCAAAAAAGCGTTGCGGGTGCTTCACCCACCAGCGTTTCGAACTCTTTGGTATAATAATAATATGCATAAAACTAAAAAACATTACATAATATTTTCCCATGGCTTTGGCGTTCAGAAAGATGATCGCGGTTTATTTACAGATATTGCCAATTCTCTAGACGGCATTGAATCTGTAATGTTTAACTATAACAACATTAATGAAGAAGAGAATACTTTAACGGTGGCTCCTTTAAATGTACAAGCTAGTAAATTAGAAGAAGAGATAGAAAAAATAAAAAATAAAGAACCCGAAGCGATAATCGATATAATTGCTCATTCTCAAGGATGTTTAGTCGCAGCTATCGCAGAACCAGAAAATATTAGAAAAACTATTTTTCTTGCTCCACCTTCAGAACCAGGAATGGAAGATTTGATGGAGTATTTTAAAAATAAGCCCAATAGTAAAGTAGACACAGAGGGCGAGTCACGCCTTAGTAGAAGAGATGGTAGTACAACAATTGTTCCAAAAGAATACTGGAAAACATTAAAGGTTTTAGCTGTGCCTAAGTTGTATAATAACCTGAGTAAGAAAACTAATCTAATTATTGTTCAGGCGGCAGACGATGAAGTTTTAGGATTTACTAATTTTTCGGGAGTAGATAATGTGCGAATAGAAACAATGCGCGCAAATCACGATTTTACCGAAAAGGCTCGAAAAGGGTTGATAGAGTTTATAAAAAAGGAAATTTGTTAATATATTTTCTGTTGCGAGTGCATTAAAATGATAGTAAAATAAACCCCAAGAAAGCCCTTAAATACTTGATGCCCAGAGTTTCTCAACGCGAGTAGCCAACAATCATAAATTAGGTTCTATGTCCGAGGTGCCTACTCGGCAAACCCTTTACTGTAAACAAATCGCAATTTTTGGAAATTTCCCAAAATCTTTGTTTTTAGGCAAAACCACCCAGGACTAAAACCTCTAAAAAATACATATCTATGCACAAATTAGACAACGAAAAACAAATATTTTTCTACGAACAAGAATTTTATGTGTTCAGTAACTTTTCTTCCTTTAAATTAAATTGGAAAGGTTATGATTGGATGACATCAGAGCATGCCTACCATTCAGAAAAATTTGATGACCCAAAACTTATTGAGGGATTGAAGAATTGCCGTTCTGCACACGATTCTATGAAGCTGGCGTATGCAAACAAAGATAAATATAGAAAAGATTGGGACGATATTAAATTGGATATCATGAAAAAAATATTGCACGCAAAAGTGCAGCAACACCCCTATGTGAAGAAAAAACTATTAGAGTCAGGGGATAAAGAACTTATTGAAGATTCTTGGCGCGATGATTACTGGGGCTGGGGGCCAAATAAAGATGGAGCTAACCATTTAGGTAAACTATGGATGGAAGTACGAGAAGAAATACAAACTAACGAAGATAAATAAATTTATCGGTTAGGAATCGGTGCTTGGCAACATCGAAAAAAAGCCCTAAAGCACAGGGCTTTTCGTTTACTCAAAACATGGTAAGGTGGGTATATAAAAATATTCTTGATTCTGCACAATCTTAGTTCTAACGTCGTTCACGATGGCCAACACTCATGTGCTAGTTCAAGTGACCGAGAGAGGTCGTTTAAAAGCATTAAACTTATTTTAAAATAACATGCAAATAAAAATACTATCCTGGAACATATGGTTTTACGGAGATTTTGACCGCGTGGCCTCTTTTTTAGACAAGGAGGATGCGGATATTATAGCTTTGCAGGAAGTTGAAGACGGCAACCCGAAGTTTGACATAATAAAGCACCTCAAAAATGCTGGTTACAAGTACACGTATGCCTCCACAATGCACAGCAAAAAGAAAGGCAAGCCTTTTACGTTCGGGCCTGCCATATTCAGTAAATATGAAATTGCAGGATCCCGAGCGTACCCGCTTTCTCAAAAAGCCAACGGTTCGGCGGTGCGCACAGATATTAAAGTGGGAGAAAGGGTTTTACACGTTTTTAGCACCCATTTGCTTCACACACACCAAAAAGAATCTGCGGAACAACAAGGACAGGCCAAGAAGCTTATAGGGCTTGCCCCAAAAGAACGCACCATTGTAATGGGTGATTTTAACGCGCTACCTGACAGCAAAGTAATAAGCAGCATCAAGGAGTATTATAACGACACCGACGCGAACTCTAATCCTACGTGGAGCATGTATCGCCTGGGGTGCCCAAGATGCCTTGTGGGGAATGTTAAACATAAATTAGATTATATTTTTACAAGTAAGGATATAAAAACGGACTCTTTTAAGGTGGGGGAATCAAAAGGTTCCGACCATTTACCAATTTCTGTAAATATTGAAATATAATTTCCAACCGTGACACCTAAAATGATATACTAAAAATATCCCCAGAAAACCTTTACTAGCTTGAATCAGGCAGATTCTAGACCGTGGATGCCAACAACCTTGAGCGGAGTGTTAGACCAAGACACCTTCGCCGAAATGCCCCTATTTTTAAACAAGAGCGAAAGTTGCTAAAATTAAAAAAATGAGATTTTTAGCTCGACTTCTTGGGGTCTAGAAATTGAATAAATACTTAATAACAAACATTTATGCATTTTGTTAGTACAAAAACATCGAGTGGTATTCAGTTTTCTGGATTACTTAGCGAACCAAAGAAAAAAACGGATAAGATTATAATCCATATACATGGTATGGCTGGGAGCCATTATGAAAATGGTTGGTATCAAGCTTTTCATGATAAATACCCTAAGAATGAATATGCCTTTCTTGCAGGACAACACAGAGGAACTGGGACGATTACAATGTTTTTCCAAGAACCAGATCATTATCCTAATTATGGAAATGCCTTTGAACTTTTTGAATACAGCGTAGAAGACGTTGACGCTTGGGTTAATTATGCAAGAAATCTTGGGTACAAAGAAATTTATTTACAAGCACACAGTTTTGGGCCCTCCAAGATTTTATATTATGTTAATCAAAAACCTAATCATGACATTAAAGCTTTAAATTTGATTAGTCCTGTAGACATGCTTGGTTTTTCAATCAATACAAAAAATTACAGTGCATTATTAAATGAAGCTGAAAAATTTGTAGCAGAGGGCAAGGAAAAACAATTGTTATCAAATTTATTGAATGGCGAATACTATATTTCCGCACAAAGTTTTTTAAATATTTTTACTTCAAAATCTAAGAGTAATATTTTATCTTATACAGATCGAAAACATGACTGGTCTGTTGTAAATAATATAAATTTACCAGTTATGCTTATTGGCGGAACAAAAGATCATGGAATAGAGGGCGAAAGTTTAACAACAAAAGAAGCTTTTGCAAAGTTGAAAGCAGAATTAAAACAAAGTCCGAAGGTTGATTCAATAATCTATGAGGGCGCAGACCACTCATTTGATGGTTTTGAAGATAAAATTGTAAAAGATTTTATTAAATTTGTAGAATAAGTTAAAGTATAAGCCCGCCACCAACGAGAAAAAGCCCTAAAACAAAGGGCTTTTTTATACTTGTCCTTCCAAAGCTTTATGCGAAGGAGGATATCCGAAATAGACGGTAGAACTATGGTAAAACACCATATAATTCCTTGTAAAAATTAGTAAACTGTGATATAATATATGAAACACATCGAGAGGGGTAAATCGTGTCTAAGACACTCGTGGTAGCTTTTGCCTTCGGTGTTCCAAGAGAGATCTGGAGTAACAGAGCAATCGCAACTATCGCGCGAAGTGAAGCGTGGAAGAACGATGCCACTGTGTACACACAGCTAGATGTCCCTATTCATGGGGATTTTTACGTTGTGCGCACAGAGGAGGACCCAGGAGATCCTCCTCCCACCCTTCGTATCGCTCGGGGTGCAGTGGAGTGGGCAAAGCGACACGATGTTCAGAAGTTGGTCATCGTTGCTGCAAAGCCACATATCCCACGCGCCAAGCGCGACACTGAGTACGCAGTTCGCGAAGCTGGAGTGGACATCGAAGTCACGGTGTCTGCCCTGCTGGATGACCCTGAGTACTCAGATGAGGATCAGTGGTACTGCTCCGACTCCACCCAGCCGCGCACGCAGACAAGAAAGAACTGGCAAAAGCGGGATAAGATCCTGATGCTGATGCCGATGTTTGTCTACAAACGTGTCGCAGGCTGACTGGAACAAATAGCACCTTCGCCTTCGGCGACGAAAAGTCTTTAGAGACACTTCGTCAAAGAGGGCTTTTCGTTTGCTTAAATTTTTACCAATTCTTAACCTGCCTGCCGGCAGGCATGGCAAAACTAAACCTTGGACCCTCCAAATTCTGCTCAATTGCGGTTCTAACTTTCCGCCAAAGGACGGACAGGCTGTCCAGGGCCCGCAACAGCAAGAAAAAGCTCTTAAACAAAGGTTTTTTGTATACACACTGTGTACGGTAGAACTGTCTGTGGTAAGATGTAAAATATGAAAAAAGAAAATTTTATAATATTAACTCACGAAAGAAGTGGGAGCAACGCATTGGTAAGAATTTTGAATCAGCACCCAAAACTAAATGTGATGGTAGAGCCTTTTAATGAAGATAGGATAAAATGGAAAAAAGGCAATAAAAACTACAAACAAGAGATATCAAGCCTTGAAGATATTGACCCAGTACTTAGCGAAATACACGAGACTCATAATGGATTTAAGACCCTAATGTATCAACTACCCCAAGAATACTACGAGTACATACTTGATAAAGAAGATAAAATTATACTTCTCCATAGAAAAAACTTACTACAAGCAACGGTTTCCGCTGAAATAGCAAAGCAGACGGGTGTATGGGATTTCACTAAAGACAGTGGAGCTAAAAAAGACACAAAGAAGATTTTGTCTGATATGAAAGAAAAAAAATTCAAACCATTAGATATGGGGCATATTAGAAAAGCTGTAGAATTTTTAAGCAATTCAACTCTACACTATAAAAACCTTCTTCGTAAAAGCAACAAATCCTTTTTAGATATATTATACGAAGATTTGTTTTCACCATTACCACAAAAAAGACGTGGGATGATTGAAAAGATTTTTGACTTTTTAGATGTTGAGATTCCTTCCAACAATATGCAAAAAATTGAGTCTATAGTTTCGCCTGATAGAAAAATGAATAATAAAAAAACCTACGAGCTTTTTGTAAACACCTACGAAATAGAGGCTGAATTAGGAGGCGAAAAATACGGTCACCTATTCTAAAGATTTAAGTCAGATATATAAACATACTCATCTATACCCATAAATATAGTTCTAACATTGTTCACGATGGCCAAAATATGTATCAAAAAAGCTCCCTGGGGAGCTTTTTTGATTACCCTGGTTTCTGCAGGGATAAGAAAGGCGGACTGAGCACAGCGAAAGAGTCCGAGGTGGAAGCACTTAGCAAGCTCAAGCCACAGACGCGGAGCGAGCTTAGTGACTTGACGCCCGAAAGCCGAGGATAGTGAGCAATAAGAAAGTTTACTTTCTTATTCGAGCGACACAGGCATCAAGCGTAGCGTCCATCCCTGCGAGGCAACATCAATAAAAAATAGCTCTTTTTGAGCTATTTTTATGTTATAATTGTGAAAATTAACTTTGTCTTTAGTATGAAAAAAAATATTGCAAAATTTCAATGTGTCTTACACGGTAGCTTTACCAAGCATTTTGACTTGATTAAAAAAACACGAAAAGTTTTTACTGAAGCAGGTATTGAAGTATTAGCTCCAAAACAAGAGGAGGTTGTGACAATTGAAAACGGATTCGCCTTATTTAACGGAGAAGAAAATAAAGACCCACGCCTAATCGAATTAATATATTTACAAAACCTAAAGAAACTAGGTAAAAATGGTTTTAGTTATTTTATTAACCCTGAAGGGTATATAGGAAAGAGTGTTTCATATGAATTAGGTATTGCCCAACTAACTAATACCCGATGTTTCTTCTTGGAAGAAATAAATGACCATCCTGCCTATCTGCATAAAAATTCTATATGGGAACCTCAAAAATTAGCAGAATTTATTTTAGAACATAAAAAACTCCCTAATCCTGCTATGGATAAGAATGAAGAAAAAATACACCAACTATGGGAAGATTTGATGGTTCCTGGTTCCGTAGTAGCCACAGGAGGAATTATTGAATACCAGCCAAATAAGAAAAAATATAAAGAAGTTTTACTTGTCAAAACCCACAAATGGGGTGGACGTTACTCTATTGTTGGCGGAAAGGTTCGTCGAAATGAAAGACTAAACGAGGCGCTACTTAGAGAAGTTAGAGAAGAAACAGGATTAAGTGGTAAAATAGGCAAACATTTGGCTACTTTCGACCAGATAAAAAATTCAGGATATTATTTATCCGGAATACAGCATATATTTGTAGATAACGTAGTTCATGTTGGGAGTAAAAAAGTTAAATTAAACGAAGAAGCACAAGACCACATATGGATGCCAGCAAAAGAAGCGCTCAGAGATTTACCTATTGAGCCAAATGCTAGACACACACTGGAATTATATTTAAATTCAGCTAATTAAAATTTTGATTCTATCAACCCTTAACCTGCCTGCCGGCAGGCATGGAAGCACTTAGTAAGCTCAAGTCAAAGATGTAGAACAAGCTTAGTGAGTTAATACTGAATCCCTGTGAAGAAGCAACCACGATAAAAATAGCCCCTTAAAAGGGGCTATTGAGTTGCGTGGGGATGAAAAATTGTGCTTAAAAAAAGGGCCTCCCCTGCAACTAATCTACCGAAGTAAAAAAATTGCGGCGGAGGCCCAAGGACTCAAGAGGAACAAGTCCTCAA
>JAWWAH010000043.1:0-8541 GCA_033721415.1 Candidatus Spechtbacterales bacterium
AATACTTTAATTTCTATAATGAAAAAAATCGAAAAAATTTTTACATCTTGGTCTAATGAAGAACTCCTGATATTCGGGTGGTCTTTATATACAATAGCCCTTACAATGGTGTAAGTTTTTATAATTAAAAAATATTTACTATGGGAAAAATGTTTGACAAGTGGCCTTTAGTGCTACTAATGCTACTAGCAGCTTCTTTGTTCGGCATCTTGCTTGCATGGAGTTTTCCTCAGTACAACCCTCTTCCTACCGCAACCAATGAGGATGCTATAGAGGATCAAATGGAGGAAATGGAAGAAGATTTTGAGAATCTTGACATGGAAGATACTGATGCTGAGCTAGATGACCTAGAAGAAGATCTAGATGCCCTAGACGAAAGTATATAATATTTTCAGTCTATATCACAAAACAAAAAATACGTCGGTCTAGACGTATTTTTTGTTTTGTACTACCATAAGGCTAGTTGTTTAAAAAAAGGAGGTGATGCAACTTGAAGCGTTTTAAAGAATTCTTAAAAATTAGAAACTCTTTGCGTTTGGGTATGTTTGCCCTAATTATGTTTGGATTTTTATTCTTCGTGCTTAGGCAATTGTCAGACATCTTTAATGTATGGCGTACTTTTTTTGGATACTTATCCATAGAAGAATTTTATTCTCCAGTTATAGCCCTCATTCTTACCACATTGCTTACTTATGCCATTGGCAGATTCTTGCTTACAGGAGTATTCCGCTGGCTTTCAGAGCACAGCAAACTTGCAAACAAGGTGTTTGCACTTATCAGGGTGCAAGAGTATTCTGAAGATGTTTTGCGCAAGGATTACTACTGGGTTCTCTATGAAGAATTTGAACCAGGATGCAACCACTATCAGAGTGGATGTTACCGCTTGCAATCTCCAAAGCTTGGTTTAGCGATTGGTGTAACCACACTTAAATACCCAGGTGGTATTAGGCAAGAGATGGTTCAAATCCAAAAAGCACCCCCTCGTGTTGCAGACTTTCTTTATCGTCCCATAGATAAAGTTTATAAACTTAAATATGGGTTCGAAGGAATTTCTACAGTTTTTCTCTCTGGTGGCTACGATAGCCTAGATGTTATTAGCTTAGCTAATTTCACCGATAAACTAGAGCCTCTTTCAGAGGAAGATATAGAAAAACTTAAAGACAAGTAATTTTATCAAAGCCCCGCTTTCGTAAATGGACACGCGGGGTTTTTTGTGCAAAAATAATATAGACATGAAAGTAAAAAAAGCAATAATTCCTGTCGCCGGTTTTGGTACCAGATTTTTACCGGCTACAAAAGTACAACCCAAAGAAATGCTTCCCATTGTTGATAAGCCGGTTGTTCAATACTTAGTGGAAGAAGCTGTAGAGTCGGGGATAGAAGAGATTCTTTTTGTAATCAATTCAAACAAGCACGTTATAGGTGACTACTTTGCTCGTGACTTAGATTTAGAAAACTTTCTAAAGAGTCGTGGTAAAAAAGATCTCTTAGATCAAATACGCCACGTACACAAAATGGCGCATTTTATGTACGTACACCAGGACGAACCTCTTGGTTCCGGCGATGCTATTTTAAGAGGCGAGACCTTCGTAGGTAACGAGCCCTTTGCAGTTTTCTACGCCGACGACGTAATGGCATATCCAAAAAACAAACCCGCTTTAGGCCAAATTATAAATGCATACAACAAGTACGAAACATCTGTTATGGGGCTTATCAGTGTACCCAAAAAAGAAGTTTTCAAATACGGAGTAATAAGGGGAAACAAACTAAGCGAAAGAGAATATAAAATAGAAGATGTAGTAGAAAAGCCCGAAATAGAAAAAGCACCCTCAACATTGGCAAGTGTAGGCCGTATGGTGCTTACCCCAAATATTTTTGAATACATACGCAAATCATCAAAAATTAAGAACGAAATCTACTTAGCAAGTGCTCTTGCAACACTATCTCACGAAGGCAAAATGCACGGATACGAACTTGATGTTCATTGGCACGATTGCGGAAATAAATTCGGACTATGGAAAGCAAACTTTGAAATAGGTTTAGAAAACCCCGAAATAGCCGAATCAGCAAAAAAATACATAGAAAACTACTTTAAGGAAAACTATAAATAAGTTCTATCAGACCCATCAGTTCCATGCACCACATATACAAAAAACTAACAATTTTATTTACCCTCACAGGCTTACTTATAAGCCCTCTTTTTGCTTTGGCGCAAAGTAATAATTTTTACGTAGACCCCTCTCACGATATCGCTGGTCGCACAACAATTCCATCTACACTTCAGCACACATCCGAAAAAGCCTACTTTTTCGTAGAAGATAATTATTACAACAATTTAACTTCTAATAAGCGTTCGGAACTTCAATCTTCCATCAACAATCTTGCTCAAGAATTTGATACAAAAATATATCCAACATTGCGTCTTAGCTATGGTTCTGAATGGAGCCCAGGCATAGATAACGACGAAAAGATAACAATACTTTTAACACGCATGGAAAGCAATGTTGCAGGTTATGTACTTTTCCGCAACGAACAACCCCGCACAGAAAACCCAGCAAGCAACGAGCGCGAAATGATATACCTAAACACTTCCATAGTAGGCTCAGACACAGCCAAAGCCCATCTAGCGCACGAATTTGTGCATCTTATAGAATACAACCAGCGCAACCGCCAAAGGGGTATTAGCGAGCCTGAGTGGCTTTCTGAGGGCTTAGCAGACTACGCACCAACCCTTCTTGGTTACAATGAGCCCTACTCAGGTAGTCATCTGGAATCCAGAGTTAACGACTTTCTTACATTCCCTTACGATTCTCTAACAGGGTGGAAAGATAAATCAGTAGATTTTGCAACATCTTCTTTGTTTATGCATTATCTTGTCGGGCATCACGGCGATAGCATATTACTTAACCTTATGCAGGCCGATGGCAGGGGAGAGGACGCAGTAAACAATGCTCTAGAGCGTCTTAACCGCACCGATACTTTCCAAAACCTCTTTAGAGATTGGACAGTAGCAAACTATGTTAACGGTTCAACCACAGAAGGCGAAAAAAACTATTCATACAATTCTTCATTATTGAATTTTAGCAACCTACACATTACCTCTCCTGTGCAGTATTCCATGTTTCCGGATAACTCTATTTCTTCTAACTTCTTTGCCTCTTACGGGGCAGCTAATTGGCTTAAATTCGTTCCGGGGCAACTTGGCGCAAACGGAGCAAATACTCTAAATATTAAATTCAGTACATCACCTACAAACAGTGGTTTCCATGTGCCTTATATTGTTACAGATATTCTTGGTCAAACTAGAGTAGAAGAAATAAACCTTGTTAATGGTTCGGGCATAGCAAATATAGATAATTTTGGAACAAGTGTTATCTCTGTTGTTTTGGCGCCGTCGCATTATTACAAAACAAATAATCCTAATCCGGGCTCTTCATCATTTACTATAAATGTATCTACCGACAACGGAGCTGTAGCAGGTGAAACAACCTATACAGATGGCTCACTTTTGCGCGCCCAAGGCGGCTCAAAAGTATATGTAATTAAGAACGGAACAAAACGCTGGATACCATCTGCTAAAATATTCAACGGTTATGGGCATTTAAGGTGGGAAGATATAATAGATGTTGATCCTTCCGTGCTTAGCTTTTATCAGGACTCCAGTCTTATTAAATTCATAGGGGATTACAGAGTATACGAAGTAGATACTTTCGGCTCTACAAAACGCCACCTTAATATTACACCTCAGCAATTCGAAAGCGCGGGTTATCGCTGGGATGCTATCTACGAAGTAAACCAAAGCGAATTTAATTCTTATTTAACAGGCACACCCAAAGCGGTGATATTCTAAGTCCAGTTATAAACAAGGACACAATCTAACAAATCGGACAAGCTTGATGCTTGTCCGATTTTTTGTTTAAATGGAGTATAGAATTACAATGTCCGAAAATAAAAACTTACCACAAGAAATAAGTGTCCAAAAGAGGCGGGAATATCTGCAGTCTCTTGTGCTTGCTATATACAGAGTAACTGCCTACATGCCTCCTACAGATCACCTAAGAATAAAACTAAGAGAAGAAGCCCTAAATGTTGCCTCGCACGCAGAACATCTCACAGCAGGCAATAGGAATGAATATTCTAAATTCATTGCATGCGTACAGATACTTGTGCATTACTGCGAAATAGCCGAACAACAAGAAATGAGCACAGGCCAAAATTTTGCGGTACTAAAGCATGCGCTATTTAACTTAAGAAACTCTTACGAGCTTTCAGGCCACGATAAACTAGACGAAGAGCATCTTGTATTTTTATCAAACACAGACTTAGAAAAACAAGCTCCAGTAGAAGAACCTACATCCACAGACGAAGGCGGAAATAAATCTGGTAAGAATAAGGAATCCGATTCGTCTAATACAGACGAAGAATCTTACAAAGCTACTCCAGCAGGTAGTCCAAATAATCCTCCTAAAGTATCTCTTGCAGATAATAGAACAGAAGAACCAAGTGAACCTAGCCGCGTAACAAATTTAAGGGAATGGAATAAGCAAAATTCTGAAGCAGGAAACCCTCCCGTTAATCTGCCTACGGAAGCTGTATCTCGAGTAGCCGAGAAAACCCGAGATGAAGAAAACACCAATCAGTCGTATAGGTCAAATAAGTCCGATTCTTCAAATCAACCTAATCAGTCCCTGCCTACTGGGCAGGCAGGCAACTCGTCCAATAATACTAAATCAAAGAAACAAACACTATCTACACGTCAAAAAAAGGTATTACAGTATATTTCGGACAATAAAGAAGCCGAAGTAAGTGATTTGGCCAAAATATTACCGGATGTGTCCAAAAGAACCATAAGAAGGGATTTGGACAAATTATCTCAATTCGGTCACATAAAAAAACATGGCCGAACTAATGGTGCTAAATATGTCCTAATTTAGGACATGCCTGCCCCGTAGTAAGCTAAGCTTTACTACTGGGGTCCGAAAAGAGGGTAAAACTAACGGAGCCAAGTACGTATTAGCAGAATAAACAACATTTTCTTCAAATACCTCTAAAACCTATCAATTTTACCTAAAATATGATATACTAATCGAAGTGTTAAGGGCTGGCTCGAGAGTCCTAAAAATGGGAACCTAACAAATATCTACTGAATGAATAGGGATTTACTGCATTTAAAAACAAAATTTATGAAACTATACGATAACCACCACGAAGGTGTTTATCGTTTTTTGCGTGTTAAGCTTCCTAGCGACCAGCTTGCTCAGGACTTAACAGCAGAAGCATTTACAAAAACATGGGACATGATAATGCGCGATCCTTCTAACTACCCGGATAATGCAAAAGCGTATGTTTATAAAGTTGCATACAATACTCTCAAAGATTACTACAGAATAAAGGATAGGGAAGTAGCCGTAGGCGAAGACGAGGTTATAGGCTATCTGGACAACCAAAAAGAAGAAGATAATTCCCGTATACCAGAAGTCGCCCTAGCAATGGATACGGACAAAGAGATGCAACGTGTCCGATTAGCTATGCAGGATATGTCCGATTATTCGGCCGAATTAATAACCCTACGCTATTTGGAAGAAATGTCCAATTCCGAAATAGCAGATATCTTAGATAAGTCCGAAGGAGCAGTAAGAACAGGCATTTCAAGAGCAATGGCGGAATTAAAGGAAAAGTTAGAAAATGCCTAATTTCTAATACATAATGCCTAAAAATGACATTAGGAATTATTAATTAGGTCTTAAGCGCAGCGCTCCATGTAACAAATTCGGGACTTCTTCGTCGTAATAAGTGAACCCATCCTATGGATTCTCAAAAATATGGAAAACAAAGACCTACTAAAACAATTAGAATCACTAAAAGAAATCAAGCCCAAAGAAGATTGGGCTACTTCTGCACGTGAAAGTCTTATTAGTCATATCGACAACTCCATAGAATCTTCATCTCAAAACCTTATTAATGATAGTAGTTACTTTGCTCGAAATTGGGAAACACTAAAAGACAACTTTGCAGTTGTTATGAGTCACGCTAAAATTGCAACCGCTGGAACACTAGCGCTGTTTCTTGGTATAATAGGCGGAGTGTTCGTAGCACAAGATTCTGTTCCGGGTTCAGCACTTTATCCAGTTAAGATTGCTTCCGAAGATGTGCACCAAATAGTTTCAAGAGACAAAGCATCTCTTCGCGCATCATTTGCGGTAGAGCGTTTCGATGAAGCTGCAAAATTAGCTACAACAAAATTATCAGAAGAAGACGCCGAAGAAGTATCCCAAAAATTAGAAGAATATAAAAATAATATAGAAGAAGCAAAAACATCTTCCACAGAAGAAGATCTAGATGTGGCAGTTGAGGTTGCCAAACAAGACGCCGAAGCACTAACATCTATAATTTCTGAATCCAACGATTCTGTAACATTAGCAGATAATCTTCGTAATAAAACAGAAGGGCACCTAGCTAATTGCGAAGACGAAAAACTATCAACAGAGATTTCAGAGCTTCTAGAAGAAGGCGGACTATCTGCTTTGATAGATGCACACCTACTTGCACTCAAATGCAAAGATGTTCCACCTGCGCAAGCAGACAATGGTTTAGATAACGCTACCGATGACAAGCCCGCACAAGATAGCGCAAGCGAAGATACAGAAACCACAACCGATAACAACGAAGAAACACAAGATTCAGAAGAAGAATAATGTATAAGTCTTTTTTGTCCTGTTAGTCTAATAAATATTTTGGGCCCACAGGACAGACAAGACCGAATTTCCGCTGGAAAAACCGCTTTAAATAAGCATTTAAAGCTTGTGGATAAGCCGAATTGTCCGAACAAGTTAAGTACCTTATAATGAATATGATAGGCCTTCTCTTTAGTGTCTAGAATCGACTTAGCAGAGCGAATTTTCTTATTATTCAAGGCGTGAGGAGCGCAGTTTGCCCGTAGGCAAATAAGCGACGAACAACACGGAAGAATAAGAAAATCCGCCTGTCCAAAGGAAGGTTCCAGAATAATTTATTGCTTTGTTGCAATATCCTAGAAGTAGTATTAACTACTCCTTCGTCATTGCGCCTCGCACTAAATCATTCTGTTAACCTCTAAGACGATTATAGTCACCAAAGAGAAGGCCCAACAATTACGCCGGTTTCATTGCTACCAAATGCTTTAAATTACAAGTTTCGTGCACTAAAAGCAAACACGGTAGGTGACATAGGAGTAATTGTGATTTTATGTGATTTACAATCAAATGCCAGTCTTCGCCTGCCAATAACGGCAGGCAAGGCAACCGGCATTTCATCGTAGATCCTCTCTCTGGTACTGCTTTCAACCAAAGTAGGTTGAGGTCGGTACAGGAGAGAGGATAAGCCCCCTCGGGGGCCATGGCCATTGGCTCACTCGTTTAATCGGGAGCAGAGTCGACAATGGTTACGCAAAGGTCTCGGGACGTTCGCAGCGAAATTATTCGCTCCGAACATCCCGAGACCCCTGAGTGTTTTAATAAAGAAACACTCAAACCTTGAATATTTACAAGGTGCACGTGTAAGTATTCATTCATCCCGTTAGAGGCAGTTTGTCTTTAGACAAACGTAGGCTCTAATCGGGAGATTAACCGATTCGCAATTTTACCCCTCACCCTTCAAGCATTTATATGTTTTACGTGTATATCTTAAAGTCAAGAAAGACTAAGAAACTATATATAGGGTATACATCGGATCTTAGAAAAAGAGTAAAACAGCACAACAAGGGTTACAGCAAATCAACAAAAAATGGTGTTCCGTGGGAGTTACGCTATTACGAAGCATATACAGATCAGCAAGATGCAACAGAACGTGAACAACAATTAAAAAGATTTGCTAAATCTTACGCAATGCTTAAAAAACGCATCAAAAAATCTTTAGAGGATTGATGCTTGAAGGGTGAGGGGCTAATAAAATAAAACGCGAATCATACGATTCGTTTTACAACGAATCATTCACTTCTATATATTCTTCGCTGAAGAGTATATAAGAAGCAAACATTAAAATTATTATGGATTTATTCAAGAAATTCGTTTCTGTAACAACAGCACTTGCTACAGTTGTGGTTCTATCCGGTGTGCTAGCAGTAGCACCCGCATACGCTGCCGCTTCTGACGGTGTTGTGGAAGACGTTACAGGATCAAATCCTCGAATCGCCGCAGACGGTGAGTCCGAAAGAGTATTTTTAGGGCTTAACTTGATAAGCGATTACGCAGGAACAGACGGGAAAGTCTTGGACAACTTCAGGGTGCGTCTTTCATCAGACGACTCAGCAGCAGAAGCTGCAGTATCCAACATTGAGAAAATACGAGTTTATCGTGATTCCTCACTTGCTGGTACTAATGGAGTATTCGACGAGAACGACCCATTGTCCGTAGAGCTGTCTCGAACAGACTCAAGCGGTCAGACAACAACATTGGCTGCACAAACTGCAACATCTGCATTCAATCCTACAGGAAATGAATCATCAGACGCCGACAAGGCTGTTTGTCTTTTGGACGCAGATGCAGGCAACCTATCCGTAGGTGA
>JAWWAH010000044.1:0-8140 GCA_033721415.1 Candidatus Spechtbacterales bacterium
GGCGCAAATAAAACATATGGCGATCAGATCCATAATGTAGTTATTAGAGATAATTTAATTGATAGAACAGGTAATCCAGATGAGCCAAAACATGTACTTAGAATTATTCACAGCTGGTGCAGCACTTGTCCAGGTAATATTTTTGAAAACAACACGGTTTTGGATGGAAGTATGGAACCCGATAATACTGCCCCAACAATCTCAAATATTAACACATCCGGTATAACGGGTTCGTCGGCTACAATAACCTGGACAACCAACGAAGCAGCAGATAGCCAAGTAGAATTTGGAACTACAACAAGCTTAGGAACAAACACTCCGCTTGTTACAACAATGCAGACCAGCCATACTATCAATCTATCGAGCTTAACAGCCGACACCACTTATTACTACAAGGTAAAGAGCAAAGACTCTGCAGGAAATTTGGCTGTAAGCAGCCAGAAGACGTTTACGACTCAGACTTCCGATCCTGCGCCGACTTCCGACCCTGAACCGACTTCCGATCCTGCGCCGACTTCCGATCCGACGCCTACGCCCACAGATACTTCCTCAGAGAACGAAACAATAGTATCCAATGGAGATCTTATTAAAGTAGAAGATTCTCCCCATATATACACAGTAAAAGATGGAAAAAGGCATAGGATACCAGATATAGCCACCTTTGAAGCAAAGGGCTACATGTGGGAAAATATTAAAACAGTAACTCAGACCAAGTTAGATTCCATAGAAGAATCCTTTACTCTTCTGCCTGAAGGTTCTCTAATTCGGGCAGTAGGAGATATAGATGTATATATAGTAAAGTATGTAGGAACAAAGCAGTTTAAGCGCCTTATTCTAAGCCCTCACGTGTTTGAAAGTTACGGCCACTTAAGATGGGAAGACATACAAGACATACCTCAATCTACAGTAGATGCTTTTATAACAAGTAATCTCGTAAGAGCTGAGAGCGATTCCAGAGTATTTCTTTTAGTACCCAATGGAGACACAGGCACAAGGAAATGGATAAAGAGCGCAGATGCTTTTCAAAGATTAAACTACGATTGGGATGCTGTATATATTATCAACAATCAAGATAGAGATGCTTATGGTGAAGGGGAAGCTATAGAGTAAAGACAAAACCAAGAATTAGACTGCTTGTTAAGTTTGTTTATAGCTATCAAGATATGCTGACGCCAACGCTGAAACAGTATTCGGAGTTGATTTCAGTTAATAATAGTATAAAATAATAACTATGGAAGATTTTAATCCTATAAAAATTGAAGAAAAGTGGCGCAAAAAATGGGAAGAAGAAAAGCGCTGGGAGGTAGATATAGAAAACGCAGAAAATCCTTACTACAATCTTATGATGTTCCCATACCCTTCCGCCGAAGGTCTTCACATAGGAAACGTTTACGCCTTTACCGGTTCCGATGTGCACGGAAGGTATATGCGCATGCAAGGCTACGATGTATTTGAACCAATAGGGTTTGATGCTTTTGGTATTCACTCAGAAAACTTTGCAATAAAGCAGGGCATGCACCCACGCGATCTTATTAAAAAAAGTACCGATAACTTTAGGCGTCAACTTAAAAAGACAGGAAATATATACGCATGGGATCACGAAGTAAATACAACTCATCCAAAATACTATAAATGGACACAATGGCTATTCTTACAGCTATATAAAGCAGGGCTTGCTTACCACAAGGAAGCTCCTGTTCAGTGGTGCCCAAGCTGTATGACAGTGCTAGCCAACGAACAAGTAATACAAGGTAAGTGCGAAAGGTGCGATTCTGTAGTAGAAAGTAAAAAGCTAAGGCAGTGGTTCTTTAAGATAACCGACTACGCAGATAAGCTTTTGGACAACCTACAAGAAATAGATTGGTCCGAGCGCACAAAGATAGCCCAACACAACTGGATAGGTAAAAGCATAGGCTATAAATTAGAATTTCCAGTATCTAAAACCGATTTTTCAATTACAACATTTACAACTCGCCCGGATACTCTATTTGGTGCTACATATGTTGTTTTATCTCCCGAGCATCACTTAGTAGACCAACTTAAAGATAAAATAGAAAATTGGGACGAAGTTGCAAAATACATAGAAGATGCAAAGAAAAAGCCTCAAAGCGAAAAACTAAAAGAAGATAGAGAAAAAACAGGAGTACAGCTAAAAGGTGTTAATGCAGTTAACCCTGCAAACAAAGACGAAATACCAATTTTTGTCGCAGATTACGTACTTGTAGAATATGGAACAGGTGCAATTATGGCAGTTCCCGCACACGACCAACGTGACTTTGATTTTGCAGTAAAATATCACATGCCTATTCGCCCGGTTGTAGTACCAGAAAACGACGAACAAGCAAAAGAAATAACAAAAAATACCCAAGCCTACGAAGGCCAAGGTAAATTAATAAATTCTGGACCATTCGATGGCCTAAATTCAGAAGAGGCAAAAGAAAAAATAGGAGAACACGTAGAAGGCGAGCAAGATGTCCACTACCACTTACGCGATTGGCTAATTTCTCGCCAAAGGTACTGGGGTCCTCCAATACCTATAATTTTCTGCGAAAACTGTCGCAAAAACCAAAATGAAGATGCAGAAGAGGGTATAGATTGGACAACGATAGAAGATACCGAATATGCAGTACATCCCGTTCCCGAAAAAGATCTCCCGGTAGAACTTCCATACGTAGAAGATTACAAACCAAAAGGAAAGGGCACATCACCGCTTGCCGCGGTAGATGAATTTGTAAATGTTAAGTGTCCAGAATGTGGAGAGGGCGCAATTCGCGAAACAGATGTATCAGATACATTCCTAGATTCCGCATGGTACTTCCTTCGCTATCCAAGCATAAACGTAGAGAGTAAACCATGGGACGGCAAGCTAAACGACAAATGGCTCCCGGTAGATGCCTATATAGGCGGACAAGAGCACGCTGTGCTTCACTTAATGTATGCGCGCTTTATTACAATGTTCTTGCACGACCAAGGCGCACTTAAGTTTGAAGAACCATTTAAAAAATTCCGAGCCCACGGCCTACTTATCAAAGAAGGCGCAAAGATATCAAAATCTCGTGGCAACATAGTAAACCCAGACGAATTTTTCGATCACTTCGGTGCAGATACAGTTCGCACATATTTAATGTTCTTAAGCCCATTCGAACAAGGAGGGGACTGGCGCGATGAAGGTATTCGCGGGGTTCACCGTTTCTTTGGTCGTGTTTGGGGCTTAGTACAAAAACTAGACGAGGAAGCAAAAACAAACGAAACAGTAGAACAAGAGCTTCACAAAACAATAAAGAAAGTAACCGAAGACATAGAGCGCTTGCACTACAATACAGCAATCGCCTCCATGATGACATTCCTAAACACCCTATACGACAACTCCCACACTAAAGAAGATATAAAAACACTCCTAATACTATTAACTCCATTTGCCCCATTCATTACAGAAGAGCTTTGGGAGCAATTAGGAGAAGAGGGCTCAGTGCACGACCAAGAGTGGCCCAAGTTCGATCCAGAAAAAGCAAAAGACGATGTTATAACAATCCCGGTACAAATTAACGGAAAGGTAAGAGCAGAAATAGAAGTAGAGCGAGGCCTATCCAAAGAAGAACTGGAAAAAGCAGCTATGGGGGATGAGAAGGTTAAAGAGAGTATGGAGGGGAAGGAGGTGAAGAAAATCATCGTTGTACCAGACAAAATAGTAAATATAGTCGTTTAGGAATTTATATTTTGCCCAAGCTCGTTGTTGCGGTCTCCGGTACTCGCTACACCAACCATTGAGTAGGCTCCGCTCCGTTCCTCGCCCGCGCCTAGATCTTGAACAAAATCTTGAAATTCCTTTAGAAATATAATTTACTCCGACTTTATGGAATTTGAACACACAGAAGATAGAGAGTTTTTCATTAAACTTCTTGCGAATGGCGATGAGAAAGAATTTGAAAAACGATTTAAGGATTATTTTGATTTTCGAGACCCCAGTACAAAAAGAAAAGAATTTAACTCCCTGAGAAATAAGATTTTATCACAGTTAACCAATGAATACGGTTCTAGGTGCCAGCTACAACTAAACGACAACTGCAAATTAGATCAGGGTTTAGTTGTAGACCACTTAATACCCCTATCTACAAATAAGCTAAATAAAAATTTACGAAACCTTAAGCCAGAGAAAGGAAAAAAGGTAAAAGCACAGAGCCTTGGCTCAAATAACTTAAAAAATCTAGTTATTGCATGCGATGCCTGTAATAACTACAAAAAGCATAAAATACTAAACAAGAAAGATATTCAAAGAATATTAGAAAATAAATAGGACAGCCGGCTGTCCTATTTATTTTATCTGGATTTTATCTGGATTCTGATATGATAAGAGTGCAGGAGGGCTGGGTTTTTAATTTGTGCTTCATTTAAATCTGTGATAAAAAAGGAGCACTAAACACAAAGTATATGCCGAGGGGTAAAGTAAAAAAATATAAACAGAAGATAATTGCCCTTTTTGTGGTGGGCGGTTTTTTGGTATTTAGCCCGAGCGCGGCTTTTTCCGAGAGCATAACCCCTGTTTATCCTGATGATATTTATTTTTATCAACAAAGATCTCATTACGATATGATAAAAATACCAGAAGCATGGAGTGTAACTACTGGAGGCGACGATATAGTGGTTGCTATTATAGACAACGGAATAGATATGCAACACCCAGATCTTAAGAATAATATTTGGTACAACCGGGGCGAGGTTCGTCACAATGGAATAGATGATGATGGTAATGGGTATATAGATGATTATTATGGGTATGACTTTTCTTTAACTGCTAATAAGGGAATACAAGATCTCGATTACAATCCAGGGACTATTAATATAGGAACTCCTACTACTCTTAACGAGGTGTATAACGACCTTTTAGATGTTGAATTCTGCATAGAGCTATTTTCTGTAATAGAAGAAATATATTTAAACGAATATCCAGACGAGGACCCCGTAGTCGTTGAAGATGCTTTTGATGGATTTAGAGCAAGTTGTGATTATTACATACAGGAGGATCCTGATTTTAATCAGCTACTTCTAGAATCTTTTCCAGAGATAGATGCAGATGAAGTTTCTAGAAAGGCAGTCAATAATGCTCTTGTTAAGGTTTATTCTACGCATGGTACGCCAGTATCCTCTCTAGTTGCTGCAAGAGGCAATAATCAAAGAGACTTTAGCGGTGTTTTGTGGAATGCGAAAATAATGAATCTGAGATTTTTTGAACTCTGGAAGCTTGAAGAGGGTATAAATCAGAATCAGGGTGAATATGATGCAAGGCTTGCTAATGCTGTAAGATATGCTGTAGATAATGGAGCAGATGTGATTAATATGAGTCTGGGTATGGAGGGGGGACCAGGAGACCATCCAATATTAGAATCTGCCCTGAAGTATGCGTACGACTCTAATGTGCCCGTTGTTGTTGCGGCTGGTAATTATGGCTTAGATACAAGCAATACTCCATATATGCCAGCCTGTAGTAATTACACTTTGACCATTGGATCAGTAGACACTAACCATGATCTACGTTTTGCTAATAGATCTGGTTTTTCTAACTACGGTAGCTGTGTGGATGTTGCGGCTCCGGGCTGGCAAATACCAACACTCTATCATGGTTTGAGGTTAAAAGATAAAGATCCATATGATTTAAGTAGCGCCGAGGAAATCGTAGAAGTAAGAAAATGGTATTTTGAAAGCGGTATTAGTAGGCCGTATAGATTTGTAGATGGAACATCTTTTTCATCGCCACTCGTAGCGGGTGTTGTTGGATTGTTGTTATCTGAATATCCAAATGCAACCACCCACGATATATATACAAGAGTAAAAGAAACAGCCGTAAAGGCAAGATATAGAAATAATCAACTTGGTGCCGGCACGGTGGATGCCTACGCAGCCCTTACAGCAGGATTCTTGGGTAGTGAAGAACCTGCAGAGAGTTCTGTAGATACATCTCATGTCCCCGAGGGTGCACTGATAAGAGCGCATGGCGATGTTGATGTTTATATAGTTAAATATGTAGGCAATAAAAAGTTTAAGCGCTTAGTCTTAAGTCCAACAGTATTTAACAGTTATGGTCATCTGCGCTGGGAAGATATCATGGATTTAGAAAAAGAAGTGGTGGATTCTTTTGAAACCTCTAATTTGGTTAGAGCAACGGTTGCTGGAGATCCACGTGTATATCAGCTATTCCCCCAAGGAGACACAGGAGAGAAGCGCTGGGTAAAGACTGCAGAAGCTTTTGATAGAATGGGGTTTGATTGGGATGCTATCTACACAATTAATGAAGTTGATAGAGACTCTTACATAGAGGGTAGCAGTATAGAATAGCTTAAAGTGCAAAAGCAAAAACGGTAACACCTCCTGGGGTGTTGTTTTTATTTACAAAAATGTAAAAATATTGTATAATATATAGAATTAAATATTATGCAATATGGAAAACAAAGATACTCGTGAGTGGTATCAGAAAAAACGTTTTATAATTCCCGCATTATTAATAGGGGCTACTATGTTTGCGGGCGGTATGGATGATGGTGGGTCTACCGCCACTACTCCCAATAGCGTTGCGCCCTATCAAGAAAGTGTTCAACAAAAGGCTCCGGCAACAACATCTAATCAGTTGTTTAAGGATGCTGTGGAGAAAAGAGAGCCTACGACTTCGAACACAAGAGTAAAAGATGTGCCACTCTCTAATGACAATTATTATATAAACACGGATGGAGAAAGTGTTCATTCACCAGCTTATGCCCCAGCAGTTCCCGCAGGCGCAAGTGCAAAATGTAGAGATGGAACATATAGTTTTAGCCGAAACAGGCGTGGTACGTGCTCTCGTCATGGAGGAGTAGCCTACTGGTTATAAACAACAAATAAACTAAAAACACCCACGCGTGGGTGTTTTTAGTTTATGATGTTATCCACTTTTTTGCCACATACTTTATAAATTAGCACTCTTGATGTTACTCTGCTAAAAATGATATACTGCAGTAGCTGAATTCGGAAAAACAAAAAACCGTGCAGCAGCACGGATTTTTGTAGGTATATATTTATAAACCAAAGTAATTTACGGACTTGTGCGTTAAAGGTTTCTCGGAAATTACTGCCCTGCGAAACTATCTTAAGTATAAGATAGTTTCATGGGTTTAATCAATACCTTAAGTAACCATGTTTTCTTATTATGTTAATAAGAACAGGCAGGCTAACGGAAATCACGAAGTCCATGTAAGTGGTTGTTCGTATTTTCCTGCTCCGCAGAATGCTAAATTCCTAGGTACATTTTCTAGTTGTAAAGCTGCGGTTCGAAAAGCAAAGGAGTATTATGACGATGTTAACGGATGTTATTATTGCTCTAAAGCTTGCCACACAGAATAGGATTTAAAACTCCAACCAAAAAACCGCCCTTGGGCGGTTTTTTGGTATAATAAATATATGGAAGAATTAATTAAACTTTTAATAGCACTAATGATTGCAGTTGCAATCATTAAGGTGTGGGAAATATTTAAATCTACAAGTAGAGGTTCTGG
This sequence comes from Candidatus Spechtbacterales bacterium, assembly GCA_033721415.1. Lineage (GTDB taxonomy): Bacteria > Patescibacteriota > Minisyncoccia > Spechtbacterales > 2-12-FULL-38-22 > JAWWAH01. The sequence goes on from JAWWAH010000044.1 coordinate 7,521, forward strand.
ATTAAAGGTGCCTGCCAATAGCAAAATAAGCACAGGTACTAAAAATGAACCGCTTCCTTATGTGCGTAAAAAATACTTTCTCTCTGTTGCTGAGCATGAGTTTATGAAAGTTTTGGAAGAGATTATTCAAGATAAATACTATATATTTCCACAAGTACATATATCAAGCTTATTGAGGCCATCAGGGGATAGGAGTACACGCTATACTTATCGCAATAAGATAAACAGGAAATCTGTTGATTTTGTTATTTTAGAAAAGAATAATTTAAAACCAATGCTTGCTATAGAACTTGATGACAGATCTCACAATAGTCAAAGAAGACAAAAAAGAGATCATTTCGTGAACAAAGCTTTTGAATCTGCTAATCTGCCACTTTTGAGAGTAAGGGCGTCAAAAAACTATAATAAAGATGAGATAAGGCAAAAGATGAATGAATTTTTTGTTTCACCAAACAAAGAAAACGAACACTAAACCACACTAACCCCAACCGCCCTCGGGCGGTTTTTTTGGTATAGTAAATGTATGGAAGAAGACAAACAAAAAAATAGAAAAACGGTAGAGGAGTGGCTAAAAAAGGAAGACATAACACCAATTTACAAGCACGGAGAATATCCTGGGA
>JAWWAH010000045.1:0-8062 GCA_033721415.1 Candidatus Spechtbacterales bacterium
AGAGAAAACATTGGCTCAAGCCCCGTAAGGATAATATCAGCAAGCTCTACTCCTCTAAGTGCAATTATAAATATTATTATAGAAAACACAGCAGACAAAAGACACCACATACACCACTGCTTCAAGAGAAAACCTTGCACAGATAAAAGATATAGCGAAAAAATAAATGCGCCTACCGTAAGCAAAAATATCAATTCAACAACAATTGGCGGCAACTGCCCAGGAAGAGTTAAATAGGTAAGATAAGAAGCAAATATTGTTACATAGTAAAGCATTCCTAGATATTCAAGATTTATTCCTAAGAACTTTGAATACTCACTGTAAATAACAGTATTGCAATTTGAACCCACCGGACATACTAACTCTTTATTAAATTTCTTTTTATAAAAAATATATAAAGCAACCATAAAGCCGCCAAATGAAAGAGCAATAATAAAGGCATAGTGAGAAATACTAGCGGAAAGAGTGGTAGAAAACAAAAATCCCCCAAAACCTATAGTTATTAGAAGAAGATAAAGAAATATATTTTTCTGAATAGTTTTTAGCATATATTTATTCTACCACAATAAAATCCCTCGCAAAATGTGGATTATATTTTATTCATAACCATATAGACAAAGGCTTTATTTATGTTAATATATGGGCAATCATAGTTTCTTAAAAACAAGCCACGGACACAAGGAGACGCAACAATGAGGCAAAACATACCCCTGACTATGCGCCTGAAGATACAAAGAGAACCTGGCACACTGGGCGTGATTCTGTCTCGCTTAAGTCGCTACGGAGCTACTGTTCAGGCAGTAGACATTGTAGAAGCAAGCGATAACTACATGGTTAGAGATATCACAGTATCACTAGAAAAATACAACGAAAAAGAACTTAGGCAAGTAGTCGAGCAAAATCAAAAGGCGGAGGTTCTTTACATATCAGACAGAATACTGCTCGCACATCTTGGAGGAAAAATAGAAACAGGACTAAAGGCTCAGCTTAGAAACAGAGAAGATCTTTCTACTTTTTACACACCTGGAGTTGGGCGTGTATGTATGAGTATTCACGATAATCCAAAATATGCACACTCCTTTACTATAAAGCGCAATACTGTTGCTGTTGTAACAGATGGCACGGCTGTACTAGGGTTGGGTGATATTGGACCCGAAGCTTCCCTTCCTGTTATGGAGGGTAAAGCTATGTTGTTCAAAGAATTCGGAGGAGTTGATGCCTTCCCGATTGCACTTGATACAAAAGACACTGAAGAAATAATAAAACATGTCAAAGCAATTGCCCCAGTATTCGGTGGAATCAACTTAGAAGATATTTCTGCTCCACGTTGCTTTGAAATAGAAGAGCGCTTAAAGAGAGAGCTTGATATTCCTGTTTTCCACGACGACCAGCACGGAACTGCTGTTGTAGCGTTTGCAGGATTGCTTAATGCTCTTAAAATAGTAGGTAAAGACCTATCAGACCTTAAGGTAGTTATTAGTGGTGTCGGGGCGGCAGGAGTAGCAACAGCCAAGATGCTTTTGACTGCGGGCTGTAAAAACATAGTAGGCTGTGATAGTCGAGGAGCTATCTGGCAAGGACGCCAAGAAAATATGAATGGCATGAAGGAGTGGTTCTCTAAGCACACAAACCCGCTCGGTTCGCGTGGAGATGTTCAAGATCAGCTAAGAGGAGCAGACCTGTTTATAGGACTCTCAGCTCCCGATCTAATTAAGCCTGAGCACGTAGCAAGCATGGCAAAGGATCCAATTATCTTTGCGATGGCAAACCCTGTTCCTGAAATCATGCCCGAAGATGCTGCACCCCATGCGCGCATTATCGCAACTGGTCGCTCCGACTACCCCAACCAGATAAATAACGTTCTGTGCTTCCCCGGATTGTTTCGAGGAGCTCTCGACGTTCAAGCAAACGACATTACCGAAGAGATGAAATTTGCTGCTGCAAAAGCAATAGCATCAGTTATATCAGATAGCGAACTCAGCGAAGACTACATCATACCAAGCGTCTTCAATAAGGATGTTGCCCGTGTTGTAGCAGATGCTGTAGCCGATGTTGCATACAAAACAGGCGTCGCAAGAAAAGAACGTAAAACCGCTGGCTCAAATATATACTCTGATCCTTGCGATCAGTAAAACAAGATAATGTATAGTTATTTATAAAAAACTCCGCATGTACATGCGGAGTTTTTATTTTTTGTTGGATTCTAATTCTTAAGACCTTGATCCTTCTAAATCATAACCGGCTTCCTTCCATCCTGATAGTCCTCCTTCAAAATCAGATACATTTTCATAGCCTGCATCAACAAGCTTTTGAGCGGCAGAAGGAGAAGCTTGGCACTGTGGAGAGGCACAATAAACAACTATCTCTTTTTCTTTATCACCGTCTGTTTTCTCTTTCATTTTTTCCATAAAGTCATCTTGGTGAACATCCACATTTATAGCACCTGGTATATGCATAGATTCATAGGATGCCTCAGAGAGAACATCTACTAACAAGAATTCTTCATCGGAATCAAGTTTCTGCTTAAGATCCTTTGCGGAAATTGTTTTATAATCAGCCATATTGTTTTAAAAAATTAATTATCTATATACCTATCTTAACAAAGACTATCAATTTTCTAAAATGTTAAAGATTTACAGTTTTAATATAAAACAGTCATTATAAATATTACTCCCCACCAGCTTAGGAAAGATACTATTGTAGCTATGCCTGCTATTGCCATGAATTTTTTAACCCTTGGCGTCATTTCTTCCCATTCGGGAATAAGCTTTTCAAATCTGGGGGTCACCCATAAATTAAGGAATATACCATTCAAGAACAAGGCCAAAACAAGTAACATCTTTAACTGAAATATATCTGTGCTTTCTAATCCCTCCATTGGTATAAACATTAAAAGCCCTGATACAGATAGCAAGAGTAACCCTATCCAAACCTGAATAGATAAAAGAGGTGCTACGCGTGCAACTATCGGTCCCATGCTTTTTGGTTTTATTTTAAACCAAAGCATTATAAAATCTGTTGCGGTTACAGCCCCCAACGCTATAATAGCGCCGGCAACATGCGCAAATCTTATCCAACTATAATATTCCGATATAAATTCCATGTTTTACTCTATGTTTTTATTGCGATCCTTGAACTCACCTAAAACCCCGCTAAAAATAAACCATAGCGAAGTTAAAGATATCACAACCGCAAACAATATAACTAGTCTATAAAGCATATTTCCTTACTAGGTCTATTCTTCAACTATAAGTGTGCCAACCTGTCCCTTTTCTCTGTGATCTCCAACTGAGCAGTAGTATTCAAATTCACCTGCTTGATCAGCTACAAACTCTACTGTTTCCTCGCCTTCTCCCGGACGATACCTTTCTGTGGCTACATCAAACTCATCTAAAACAAGGTCATGGAAGCCTTCCTCGCTGCTAAAAGTAATCCTTACTGTATCGCCCTTCTTTACCCTTATTTCATCTGTGGTGTAATAATAATTTCCACCGGCAATAGTCAATTCATGAACCTCTCCGGCAGTTTCTTCTTGCTCTGTTTCCGTGTTTGTATTATCAACTTGGGGTTGAGAATTATCACCCCCCATTACTACCCAAACTAAAGCCACAACAAGGACAAGAGCACCAATTCCTAAAAGTAATTTTTTAGACATATTTAATAATATTAATTATATATTCTCATTTTAACATACAGCAGACTTATATTTTAAAGACTTTATTCACTATCAGTATTGGGTTTTTTAGTATTGTAATCCCCCTTTACCTCTTTTAGTTCTTCCGATATATCTTCTATGCTCCATCCTGCCTCCTTTAACTTCTTCCATATATCAGCATCCGTATACCCAGCTTCGTGCATATCTTTTATGTATTTTTGTAATTCTTTATTCATAATTAAAATAATTCTTATTTATATACATATTACCAAAAACTCCGCACAGTTGTGCGGAGTTTTCCACTTTAATCTACTGAGAGCTATTCCTTACTGCTCTTTGTCTGGCTTACTATCGTCTGTATTAATCTTGTTTTCTTTTCTCATTGATTTAGCCATCGCTATAAATAGGCCCAATATAACTGCTGCCGCTACGCTCATTCCAACCCATGGAAGCCATGAATATTTTTCAGTTATCCGACTCTCTTCTCCATCACATTCATCTCCTATGCCGTCGCCATCCTCATCAGCCTGAGCTCTGTTTGTATCATTGGGGCAATTATCTTTACTGTTTAACACTCCATCTCTATCCCAGTCATCACAAGCATCTCCTCTATTGTTGTTATCTATATCAGCTTGATCCGCATTTGCTAAGTTTACACAATTATCTGTTCTATCCGGTATGCCATCTCCATCAATATCCGCTTCAATGTATTCAGGATTATTTTGGCTTGGAATACTACCCAATCTTAAAACACCCTCATTATTAGTAAGATTAGGAGCTTCTTCTGTATCAATAGCAGTATATCGATCAGCATCAAAATAAATTCTATACGAATTATCTGGCTTTGCTAAAAATCTTAAGCCGGTGGTACTCACAGATTTTGCATTCTCTTGGTTTAAGCTTAGTTCACTTATTCTCAAGGGTTGGCTGTAAGTAAAGGTAATGTTCCAAACAGAAGCTGATGTTCTTGGGAACAAAATTCTCTGACTATTCATATTCTTTGTAGCCACCACTATATTTTCGTTACTTCCCAGCCCCCCTGTTGTTATCTTTATTGTGTTTGGTAGCGCCACGTGATTACCTAGTAAAACAGAAAGTGAAGAGGAGGTTATGGTTCTGTTTCCCCTCAGCGTAACTGTAACAGTTTCTTGTATATCTCCTGGCAGGGAAAAATTAGCATAAGTAAATAAATTATCATCCACCATTCTTAAAGCTTCAGCATTGGGCATGTCATCTACCTCAACAGATATTGGTATCAAGTTTTCTGTTGTTCGTGTTCGAAAATATGAAGCCTCAAATTCATTTGTATCCTTATTTAATACTGCAAAAAAGGGTCGTTCAAAATTATCGTTATCAAAAGGAACTTCAACCACAGTGGGCACTGTCAAGGAAAGGTTATTCACTTCTTTATACTGCCTAAATACGTTGAATACACCTCCTTGTGCTTCGGCATAAAACGAACCCAAAGAAAAAACCAGAAGCAAAGAAACAAGTGTAGCTATTAATTTATTACTCATCACTTTTTTCATTTTCATTATAATTAATTGTATTTTCTAAAGAATCCTGTATCTTACCTTTTCCCAAAAACGCTGTGCTCATCAACAATCCTCCCACAAGGAAGAAGGTTATAACCCTTCCTCCTGTTTCCATGTCCCAGAGGTCAACTATTAACAATCTACCAACAACAAGTGCCAAGAGGGATCCACCATAAACCATAAGAAACTTATTGCTTTTGTTTGCCCCTTTAACATAAACTGATATTCCAACTATTGTATAAACCACCAGAGAAAGCATTGTTGGTAATGCTCCGGTTAATTCCGAATGGAAAACCAACCATACAAGTATGTATGCATACACTGAACTCACTATATATAAGCCTGCAGAAATCCCCTGAGAATCTAATTTTAAATCTCCATCTTCCAAACTTTCTTTGCCTTTCAAAAGATTTGCGATGCCCACAATCAAAGCTATAAAGGCAAGTAACACAAACAAATCTTCATGTAATGCCCCAAATCTCCACGCAGAACTTGCCATTGCGGCTACAGATATCACAGATAAATACCCAACACCCACTACAAACAATGTGCCTAATCCCTTTTGGTAAGTATCTGTTAATGCCTCGTTTTCAGAATTGGGAATTCCTAAATTCTTCAAGAAATAACCTAATCCTGCAAGAACCAAAGCAAACACTAAGAGTATGGCCGAATCTTTATTGATTGTTCCTTCTCCCCATGGATAGCCAAAAACATTTTCCATAGATAAGACTATGGAAGGCAAAAGCAAAGGCAATAAACTGTAGGTTATCTTCTTGCTTCCCGTAATAAAGTGAGCAAGAAGTATAATTACTAAAGCCTCAAATAGATAAGCTATTGTAAGTGCATCACCAGAAAGCTCAAGAGCTGTAGCTGTTGCCAACATCGCCAAGGAAATTCCTGCATAAACGAAAAATGGCTCCTTTCTGTCCATGGCTTTCGAAACAATAAACGCGCCTGTGCTAAATATTATCATCCATCCTGCTATGAGTAAGCTTTTCCACTCATCTTCCGCTGCATATATTATCCAAGAAAGTATAAACAACCCGTTCAAACCTGCTGTGAGAATATCAGCCAACATGTCTTCATTTTTTCCATAATCTATCTTAAGCATCGCTGCAATATTGGCAATAAAGAATATCACTGTAAATACATAAGATAAAATAAGAAGGGTGTTAAGTTCTTCAGTGCCATAAGCTGCAAGTCCACCCACGCTGTAAGCTATAGTAACCAAAAGTGAAGCAAAAGTAAGCTCGCGCCATCCTGTTATAGCAACTATCCAAAGAGCGCCTAATACAACTGTTAGTAAATAAACAAAAAGTGTTGTTTGGTCAGGAGTACCTCCTGCAAAAAGAGGTACTACTGCAGCAAGAGCTAAACTGATTAAAGAAAGATACCTTGCCTTAAACCGAACGCTTGCTAAAGCAACAAAAGCAGTGCTTAAAAACATAAGCCCCAAAGCAACTTGTACATTAAAGAAACCATATAATTCACGGGCTGCAAAAGTTGTAATTAACACAACGGTTGAACCAAGTACCAAGAACACACTTCCTTGCCTGGCAAATTTCTGCATTCGCCACCATCCCAATGAAAGTATTCCTGTTCCGGATACAAGCCCCAAAGCTATTCTCCCTATTGGGCCAATCCAATTGTTGTCAAAGGCAAACTTAACAAACCAACCAAATGCAAGAAGAAGTAAAAATCCCCCCACCTTTAACATCCAATCATCTTTAAGCCAGTCAAGAAAATCATCGAAGGCAGAAAATCCTGCGGGCTTACGATAAGCTGATTTTTCGTAATCTTCCGGCGGTAATGGTGCCTCATCGCTGTCTGTTAAGGCTTCTTTCTTATCTTCATCGTCATTAACAGTTGAAGTTAATATTCTTTCTTTTTTGTCGCTATCATTAATAAGTCTTCCTTGCTCTATGGCATCCTCAAGATTATTTACTTTACGCCATAAAATAAATATTAAAATAAATATTAGAAGATTTATAAAAAACATAAAAAATAATTAAATTTTAATTAGTGCATCTATCCTTGTAACAAACATTTGAAATTATAATTGGTTCACCATAGTTATCTCCTTTTTTCTCTAGATGTACGTTAACCCAATTAAACCCGGGGCTTATTGTGGTGTTGTCCTGGGCATCGACACTAACCCAGGCATTTTGGCCAGAATAATTACGGGTTAAAAATACCCAATTCAAATCAAGCTCATTCTCATTCTCTAATTCTTCTCTATGTAGCACTTTCTTGCTGTCTATAGATATGCGAATCTTATTCTCTTCTGCTGGAAAGGCTGTACGCACAACAACACTACAGTCATTATTCGCAGAGCCTGCCATAATCCTACACTCACACCACGGCTCTCGATTCTCAAGCTTTCCACCATAATAATCATAGCAATTAAATCTATAACCTGCTTCTTTACCTATACATTCTTGACTGCTTCGACTTGTTAGACAGATCTGGCTTTCTGCAATATTTAAATCTTTTTCGCTGAGAGTTATTGTAAATTTAAAATCTATATCCTCTGCTTTCAATAAATTAGATAAGGGAGATTCTACATTTAAGAACATTCGATCGTTTTCGAGTGCTTCTTGAAGTGCAATTACCTGTTTCCTTTGGTCTGCGTGACCAGTCACAATAACCTTATTACTAACACCGTATTCAACATTCTTAATTTCTACTCCCTTAGGAGATAAACTTTCTATTTTAAAAAGCATGAAAGTTTCCTCTAGTAATACATCCTCTTCTGTTACTTTTTCTACCTCTTTTTCTGTTTCTGCTGCAAACTGATCTGCCAGAAGGCCGGGGAGCCTCCGTCCTTCCTGATCTGGCTGCCTTACCTGCAAATGTTTCCCCTTTTCAAAGC
>JAWWAH010000046.1:0-8053 GCA_033721415.1 Candidatus Spechtbacterales bacterium
ATATGTGGTTGGTGGTTGTGTGCGCGATATCATGCTAAAAAAAGAACCAAATGATTGGGATATAACCACAGATGCAAAACCAGAAGAGATACAGAAGATATTTTCTGATAGTTTTTATGAAAATAAATTCGGTACTGTTGGAGTAAAAACAGGTTCAAGTAAAACAGGTTCAAGTAAAACAGGTTTAGAAATAGTTGAAGTTACAACTTTCCGCTCTGAGGCTAAATATTCAGACAAAAGACATCCTGATAAAGTAGAATTTTCCTCTTCTGTTGAGGAGGATTTAAAACGTAGAGATTTTACAATCAATGCAATGGCAATGGATTTGAACGGTAACATTGTTGATATTTTTAATGGTCAGAAAGATCTAGAGAAAAGGATTATTAGAGCAGTTGGAGATCCTGGCGATAGGTTTGACGAAGATGCTCTTAGAATGCTCAGAGCAATCCGTTTTGCAACTCAGCTTGATTTTAATATAGAGAATAAAACTCTCAAGGCACTAAAGAGCAATGCAGAATCTATAAAAGCTATAGCTAATGAGAGAGTAAGAGACGAGCTTTCAAAGATGATAGATACACCAAATGCTCATCAGGGGGTTTTATTGCTTAAAGAAACGGGGCTTCTAGAGCTGGTTTTACCAGAAATAGCAGAAGGTATAGGCGTAGAGCAAAACAAGCATCACATTTATACAGTATTTGAGCATAATTTATACTCTTTACAATGGGCCGCAGAGCATGATTATCCTTTTCACGTGAAATTTGCAGCTCTTTTCCATGACGTTGGGAAGCCCCAAACAAAGAGAGGAGGAGGTGAAGATGCTACATTTTATGGCCACGATGTTGTAGGCTCTAAAATAACAAAAAAAGCTTTAAAGCGCTTAAAGTTTCCTAAAAAATTTATTAAAAATGTTGCTCTCTTGGTTAGATACCATCTTTTTTACTATGATACAGACGAAGTAACAGAAAGCTCCATTAGGAGGCTAGTTGCGAATGTTGGTCCCGAAAACATGGATGATCTTGTGAAGGTTAGAATATGCGACAGAATGGGCTCTGGAGTTCCAAAGCCTAAGCCTTATAGATTGCGCCATTTCCAGTACATGGTTGAAAAGGTGCAAAAAGATCCGATATCAGTAAAAATGTTGAAGGTTGATGGAAACGACATTATGGAAGAGCTAGATATTGATGGTGATCCCAAAATAGGTCAAATACTGCATATATTGCTTGATGAAGTCTTAGATGACCCAAAAAAGAATAAGAAAAAATATCAACTAAAGAGGGTTCGAGAACTCGGTGAGTATTCGGACAAAGAATTGTCCGAATTGTATAAAAAAGCGCTTAAAAAGCAGGAGATGGTGGAAAGGGGGCGCGACGAAGAGATAAAGAAAAAATATCACGTTAAATAAAATGAAAGAGATATATCTAGATAACAATGCAACAACAAAAGTAGCGCCAGAGGCTGTTGAGGTCATGGCGCAATATTTTGATTCATCCTTTGGTAATCCATCAAGTCTGCATAAAAAAGGTGTTGAAGCAGAGCGCGCTATTAAAAATGCCAGAAATTTAATAGATAAAACATTACACGTGAAAACTTCTGAGGTCTACTTTACTTCAGGAGCTACCGAAAGTAATAATTGGGCTATAAAGGGAGCAGCTCGGGCAAACAAAAGAAAAGGAAAGCACATAATCACAACAAAAATAGAGCATGATGCTGTTCTTGAAACATGTAAATACCTTGAAAACAAAGGTTTTCGAATAACATATTTAGATGTGGATTTTTCAGGTAATATTAAAAAAGAAGAGCTTTTGAATGCTATATCTGAAGATACAATTTTGGTTGCTATTATGCATGTAAATAATGAAATTGGAACTATAAACAATATTGATGATTTAGCAAATAGCGTTAAAGACAAAAAAGAAGATGCCTTATTTTTTTCTGATGGTGTTCAAGCTCTAGGCAAGATTTCCATTAATCTTCAGAATATAGACATGTATTCCTTGAGTTCGCACAAAATACATGGACCAAAGGGAGTTGGTGTTTTAGTTATTAAAGATAGGGTAAAAGTAGAACCAATACTGCACGGTGGAGGGCAAGAAAAAGGAAAGCGTTCAGGCACTTATAACGTTCCAGGTATCGTTGGCTTTTCTAAGGCTATTGAGCTTGCATGTAGCAACATAGAAAAAAACCAAAAGCATTTTAAAAATCTCAAAAATAGATTCTTAGAAAAAATTGAGCAACTTGATGGTGTTAGAATCAACTCTCCAGAGAAAAGTGTTCCAACTACACTTAATATTGGCTTTGAGGGTGTTCCAGCAGAGGTTTTACTACACACTCTTGAAGATAAAGGAATTTTTGCATCAAGCGGATCCGCTTGCGCATCTGGTAAAAGGGGCGTCAGCCACGTGTTAAAAGCAATAAAGGTTCCTTATCCGTACATTAGTTCAAGCTTGCGCTTTAGCTTTTCTAGGTATACAACGATTGAAGAAATAGATTTCACGTGTAAAGTTTTAAGGGATGAATTGCCTAAACTAAGAGAAATCACCAATGCATAAACCATGGAAAAAGTAATTCTTATCAAAATTGGAGAACTTTGGCTAAAAGGTGGCAACAGGGGAGACTTTATTGATCGCTTGGTTTTAAATATAGAGAAACAGTCAAATGTAGACAAGGCAGATATTAGTGTGGAGCAGGGGAGGATATATATAAGAACAAAGAGCAAAGCACCTAAATTGGAAAAGCGCTTAAGTAAAGTATTTGGTTTACATGGGTTTGTAGAAGCTAATAAAGTTGAATTAGATTATCCAAAGATAAAAGAAACAGCAACTCAATTAATGCGTGATAAACTAGATAAGTTAGAAGATAAAAACTTTACATTCAGGGTAACAGCCTCAAGGTCTTTTAAGGAGTTTGAAAAAACCTCAGAAGATGTAGCAAGAGACATTGGAGCAGTTTTGATGGATAGTTTTTCCGATAAATTAAGTGTTGATCTTAAAAATTATGATATTAATCTAATTGTTGAAATTAGACAAGAGGGTGCTTTTTTATATTTTGAAGATGATGAAGTAAAAGGAGCTGGGGGCCTGCCTGTTGGAATGAGCGGAAGAGGATTGATGATGCTTTCAGGAGGTATAGATAGCCCAGTTGCTGCATGGCTTTTAATGAAAAGAGGTATGTTGGTTGATGCGGTTTATTTTCATAGCCCACCATATACAGGGGAAAAAACAAAGGAAAAAATAATAGATATATGCCAGACTTTATCAGAATGGAAGGGTTCGGAGATAACGCTTTACATTCCTTATTTTACAGAGATACAAACAGAATCTGTAAAAACCATACCTGATGAGTTTTGGACTCTTGTGCATCGCAGATTCATGGTAAAAATAACAGGAATGATAGCTAAAGATGAGGGGTATCAGGCCCTTATTAGTGGTGAGAGCTTGGGGCAGGTTGCAAGTCAAACTATAGAAAATATGACAGCCACAGCCTATGGTTCAGAATATGAAGTGTTGCGTCCCTTACTTGGATTTGATAAGCAGGAGACTATTGATTTTGCAAAAAAAATAGATACATATGATATATCTATACAACCATACGAGGATTGTTGCACTGTATTTTCTGCCTCGCATCCGCGTACAAAATCAAAGCCAAATGATCTTATGAATTTCGAAACAAAACTTGATGTTGATTCTTTAATAAGTAAGGCTATGGATAAAATAGAAGTTTACAAAATAACATCCGATGAAATAAAAAAACATGCTTACAATAAATAATCTTCAAAAAGATACAACTCTTATCTTAGACGGACAACCATATAAAGTTTTGGATATAGTGCACAGAAAAAAAGCACGCCAAGGTGCTACTGTTCAGGCTAAGTTAAAGAATATTGTTACAGGTGCCACCGTATCAAGAAACTTTACACAATCAGATAAATTTGAAGAGGCAGAAGTAGAGAAAAGAGATTTAAATTTTCTATACAATCATAGGGGAGAGTTTGTTTTTATTAATTCTGATGATAAATCAGAGAGATACCCTGTATCTGAGGAAGATATTGGTGATAAGGCCCAATACTTAAAGGAAAACTTGGGTATAGTTGCTGAGTTTTTTAAGGGTGATATTATTAATATTGTTTTGCCTATAAAAGTAGACTACAAGGTAGTGGAAGCACCTCCAGCTGTGCGTGGAAATTCTGCAGGTGCTGTTACAAAACAAGTTAAGATAGAAACTGGGGCCATGATTACAACCCCGTTGTTTATCAATAGGGGAGATGTAATCAAAGTAAATACTGAAAAAGGAGAGTATGTAGAGCGCACAAACAAGGCATAACAAATTGCATTTATGAAGCAAAAAAGGCCTCAGTCTAATTGACTGGAGCCTTTTTTTGGGGTAATCTTTTAATAACTTAGATCTTTAAAAACATAGACGATAAGGAGGTAATAATGAGTAAAAAGCTTCTCGTTTTTGATTTAGACGACACACTTATGTGGAATTCTTTTTCATATAGCTTAGCTTTTCAAGATTTTTACAACTTCTTAACAAATCTTTGGGATAGGCGAATTCCATACATGGGTTCTGTGGCAAGATTACAGGAAGATATAGATGCATCTCTTGGCACAAAGACAAATCCAGACACAAAAGAACCTTATGGTTTTAAGATGGAAAGATTTCCAACATCTTTAGTGTTAACTTATAAACAGTTATGTAAAGACATGAACCAACCTTTTATGGAAGAGGCGGCTTCCCAAATTTATCAAATAGGCATGCGCACCTTTAGAGAGGAAAATTACAGACACGGCATGGTTGCTGGAGCCTCTGATGTTTTAGAGTTTCTTTTAAAGCAAGAACACTTCATTACACTTGTTACCAAGGGTGATGAAAGAGTTCAGTGGGCTAAGATTAGAGCATTAAACATTGAAGGTAAGATGGAAGAAATTCACATTGTTGATAAAAAAACCCCCGAATTATTCTGTGGAATACGAGAGAGAATTGGAACTCCAGCGTTTGATTCATTTAGTGTTGGCAACTCATATTTTTCGGATATAGAACCTGCTATACAAGCTGGATTTCACGGAATATATATTCCGTGTCCAACATGGAAGGCTGAAAAAATTCCAGATAATTACGATACCTCAGAAGTAACAACCATCAATAATATTTCTGAATTAAAAAATGCAATTGCTCTAAACGACCCAACCGAAGGAGGTAAACAATGAGGAAACTTTTAGGTGTGTTTGCTGTACTAGTGATGGTGCTTTCTGCTTGTTCTTCTGGAAACACCGAAGACCCCAATGTTGATTCTTCTCCAAGCGAAACAGTAACCGAAGGACCCGTTGAAGGTCTTAGTGTTGGCGACATTGCTCCAGATATTGAATTAACCACGCTAGAGGGAGATACTGTTCACTTGTCTGATTATAGGGGCAAGGTAGTATTTTTGAATTTCTGGACAACATGGTGCCCATATTGTCACAAAGAGATGCCTTCTATGCAACGCATGTATGAAAAGTATGGAGAAGATGGCTTTATTATCTTGGCTCTTGATATAGCTGAAGACGCCGAAACAGTTAGAAGATATATGGAAGAAAACAACCTCACATTCCCGGCATTTCTGTATCACGGAAGCCTAACTTCTCACCCGATGAACAAAACTTCGGGCACTCCCCAGACGTATATTATTGATAGAGACGGCATAATTGTTGATTATGTTTCTGGATATAGAGATTGGGATGTTTTGGGAAATCAGGCTTCAATAAAACGCGCCCTTCAGGATAGGTAACCAATATGGATGTTTCCATTTGGGCAGCTTTCTTAGCGGGTGTTTTATCTTTCTTTGCTCCATGCATCTTGCCCTTAGTCCCAGTATATATGGGATATATGGCAGGGGAGAGCACCAAGTCTAGTAGCCACATACTTAGAACACTATTATTTATTGGAGGATTTACTGCTGTGTTTGCGGGGATCGGTGCTTTAGCTGGAAAATTCGGTTTTTACACGCTAAGCAGAATGCCTTGGCTTACGATTTTAGCAGGCGTCATTGTTGCCCTTGCTGGGGTTACAATGCTATTGAGAGCATTTAATAAAAATAGCGAATCGCTGCTTTCTAGAATGGGAAATAGTTTTCGAAATACTGGCTCACGCTTAGCGACAAGCGCTCACAGCTGGAATGGGAACAAATATCTGTATTGGATTGCACCGCTTTTTATGGGCGCTGCTCTAGCTATTGCTTGGACGCCTTGCATAGGCCCTGTTTTAGGAGGAATACTAACTCTTGCATATGATGAAGCTACTGTAATGCGCGGTTCGTTCTTGTTAACTATTTATTCTCTGGGACTAGGTGTTCCATTTTTGCTGAGCGCTGTGTTTGTTAAAAGAATAGCTAGTCTTAGAAAGATAAACAAGTATAGTAAGCATATTCAAGTATTTAGTGGGATGTTTTTAGTTGTTTTCGGCTTAGTAATAGCCACAGGAAGTCTTGCAATTATTAATAGCTCTCTTTATCGTTATTGGCCCTTTTGAAACCCCATATCTTATGGGGTTTTTATTTTCCACAACCATTGAACAAAAAAATAGTCTACTGGTGTATAATAAATATGTATTAATTTTTTAATTTTGAATTTTATGAAAAACTTTATTTCTGGATTTTCAGCTTTAATATTTATATTGTCTAGCGTTATTGTGCCGAGTGCTTCTTTGGCCCAAACCGTTTCGGGGGTAGAATTCACAAATGTTAGAGCCGAAAGCATAACCGCATCAAGCGCGGATATTTTATGGAATACGAATATAGAGGTTGATACGCATAAGGTTGAATATGGCAAGACTTCCGGAACTTATTCTAGTATTGTTTATAGCGATCAAAATCCGTGCTTAAGTCGCATAACCACCACCTCTCACTGCATATCTCTTGCAAACTTAGATCCAAGCACAGTTTACTATTATCGGGTTTCAGTTGTGGAGTCTGGGGGCGGGGGAGAGCATATTTCCGGAGAGTATTCTTTTGCAACAACAAGCACGACCAGCTCAAGCGACAATACCACAGGTTCTACTCCTGCTGCTCCGACCAATCTAACAGCAACTATAACTAGCTCCGGTAGCTCTTCTAGTAATATTGGGCTAACTTGGAGAGATAAATCAGATAACGAAGAAAAATTTATTATTTATAGGGCGCTAACAGGAAACACCTTAGAACATTCAATCGGGCATGTTGGCACAAATGTAACATCTTACACAGACGAAAATGGAGTACTCGGGACATCATACGACTATGCGGTAAAAGCTTGTAACAGTAATTACGGTTGTTCTGAGTTTTCCAACATGGTAACTATACTCTATGAAGATACAACAACAGACGACATAACAACCACAGAAGAGCCTGCATCAACGGTAGCAAGAGTAAAAGGATATATCTTAGATCCCGATGGCAACCCTTTTACTGAGGGCTCTGTTGGAATAGTTTTTATAGACGGAAACAGTACCCCTTTTGATGCTGATGTGGATGTAGCAACAGGGTATTTTTATAGAGATTTAGAGATTAGTAAATCTTATAAACCATATATACATGTACCTCAGGACTTAGGTTACAGAACTCCTGACTTATCTACTTTTACGCTTGATGACTCGGGTAAAGATCTTGGGAAGATAAAGTTAATAAAACATGACTCAACTATTTTCGGAACCGTTAAGGACCAGTTTGGTAATCCACTTTCAGGTATTAAGATTGGTGCAAGTGAAGTAAACACGAACAATTCTCCTGTTACTAGTGAAACAGAAACAACAGGTCAGTATACATTGCATGTTAGCGAGGGCACTTGGGAGGTTTTTGTGTCTACCTCTAATGATGGCTATGCACCAGTAGAGCCACAAGAAGTTTCTATTAGTTCCGGCACACTTATTCCCAGTATTAATTTTGAATTAAATAAAGTTACATCAACGCTTTCAGGGCACCTTGTTAATAAGAATGGGAATAAAGTAACAAGCGTATCTGGAAGAGCTGGATTGTTTGCAGATGATGGCACTATGAAAGGTGGTGGACCAATAGAAAATGGTGAATTTTCCTTTGCAGCAT
>JAWWAH010000047.1:0-7422 GCA_033721415.1 Candidatus Spechtbacterales bacterium
TAGTAAATATTTTTTAATTATAAAAACTTACACCATTGTAAGGGCTATTGTATATAAAGACCACCCGAATATCAGGAGTTCTTCATTAGACCAAGATGTAAAAATTTTTTCGATTTTTTTCATTATAGAAATTAAAGTATTATTACTTAAGATGCATCTTCTTCGCTATCGTCGTCTTCATCAGATTCGTCATCGCTGTCGTCTTCATCATCTTCATCAGATTCATCTTCATCTTCGTCCTCATCGTGTTCATCCTCATCATGCTCTTCTTCTTCATCATCTTTATCTGCATCTTCACGAAGATCAGATATTTCTCCCTTTATTACGCCAAAAAGATCATGTACTGTTTCGTGTACTTCATCCCTGATGTCGTCTCTTAAATCTTTAAGGTCGGTTCGTACTTGTTCTATAACCTCTCTGAAATCTTCTCGAATGTCTTCGAGGTCGTCTATCTCTACTGTGTAAATGGTTTCTTGCTGTGACAAGACATCATCACGAGCAGCATTTACTGCACTGCGTGCTTCATCGAGTTCTTCGTATGATTCCGGCAAGTCTTGCCCTAAGCTTTCTACGGCAGCATCCAAACGATTTTCTACTGCATCTAGATGGTTATCTACTGCATTAAGGTAATTTAGCATTGCGTTTGTAGAGTTTTCGTTAACTCGATTAATACGCTCGGCAATTCTTTCGGCAAGTGCTTGTGCACGTTCTGACATGCGCTCTTCAATATCTGCGCGAATTTGAGCCTGACGCTCTTCAAGAGCCTCTTCTCTTTCTGCGCGAATTTCTTCTCTTCTTTGGCGAGCTTCTTCACGAGCCTCTTCTCTTGCTGTGCGAGCCTCCATGCGAGCTTGCTCTCTTTCTGAGCGAGCATCGTTATCAGAATGTGTACCGCTGTGGGCTATAGCAGGAGCAGATGATACAACCAAACCAGCTATGGCTAAAAATGATATTAATTCTTTTAGTTTCATAGATTATTAGCAATTATTTAATATTAAGCTTATACTACTACTTCTTATATTATACCACCAAATACGGAAATAATTTTCCACATATACAGTAAAATTGAAAAAATCATGAAAATCCGATATAGGACGATATAGGACAGATAGGACGAATTGGACTAATGGGACGGATTGCCTGCCTGTCCGGTGGGCAGGGACTAATTGGACTTATTACTCCCGAATGGGAGTTTTTTATGATAAGATGCAGGCAGTTCATTAAAAGGAGGTGATGCATAATGTGGAGAGTAATAGTTGCTCGCATATTGATATTGTTATTTATTGGATTAGCAATCTTTGATGTATTATCTAGCAATGACAGTGCAGAAGCATATGAAATATCATGCCCGCAAAGCGACTATAGGCATTTCACATTTGATTTTGCTGATTTTAAAAAAGGTTGGGAAGATGAATTCATGGAAGTGGCAAAGCGTTGGAATAATTATGCAAATGTCTTTGTTGGGAGCAATAACGAAAACGCTGTAACTGTTAAAGTTGCATACACAAAAAACGTTATAAACGCACACAAAAATAATCTTGGATATGCTACCTGTGGATTAGCAAGCACTCCCTTTATTGTTATAAACGCAAACTACGTAAAAGATGTTGAATTAATGAAATTAGTTGCTGTGCACGAAGTTGGTCATATTATTGGCTTAGCACATACAGATGTGGAAAAAGCTTCTATGTACTACAAGATAAATTCAAGACCCTTCCCCCATACTGATGACATTGCAGGTTTGCGCCACCTTTATGGGATGCATCCTAAAGGTGATTTAAAAGGATGGGCTTCCAAGTATAACTGTGGAAATAAAAAACCCAATCTTCGCATGGGTTCACACGGAGAATGCGTAAAGGAATTACAAGAGCGCTTAAACATGCGCGGATACAACCTTAAAGAAGATGGAACTTATGGTATAAAAACGGCACAAGCAGTAATTTGGTTCCAAGATTCGCGAGATCTTTATGTGGATGGTATTGTAGGTAAAGAAACTTGGTCTGCCCTTTGGCAGAAACCAAAACCGAAACCTCCCCCCACGCCTAAGCCAAGCCCATCGAATACGCCAGAACCAGAAGTTGCACCAGAACCAGAGATAAAACCCGAACCAGAAGTTGCACCAGAGACTAAAGTTACAGTAGAGCCAGAACCTAAGGCAAAATCCAAATCCAAAATTACGCCAGAACCAGAACCTGAGGTTAAACCCGAGCCAACCCCTAGCCCAAAGCCGGAAATACAGGAAAATGCAGAAGACACAAGAAGCTTTATAGAAAAATTCCTAGACTGGCTGAAAGATTTATTTAAATAATTAGAACATTTTAAAACCCCGATTGTAATCGGGGTTTTTGTATGTACTTATTTTTAAAGATAGGGGCCACTATAAATTATATCGATTTCATTCTTTTTCTCTTTTTCTGCTTCATCCAGAATATCTTTCTCTGGCTTTACATATTCATCTATATCTTTTTGGAGCAGGTACTCTTTTTCGAACAAATCTTTTACAAGATTATCCACAATACCGCTATTGCGATAATACCGCAGTATAACCGCAGCCCTTTCTTCGGATTCATCTAGGAGATCCTGAATATCTTGAAGCTGTTTTTGACCAACAACCCCCGATAAGCCATATGCACCTGGGACTTCAGCATCTTCGCGACCCTTCATTAATCCTTTGTAAGAAAGACCATTAAAAGCGCTTTGAGTGCCCTTTTTGTTTTTGTTTACTGCCCTGAAATTCTCCACAAAGAAAGTGGCAAATTCAGAAGCGTTATGAAAATCATTGAGACCGCTTGTATTGTGCTCGAGTTCAAACACCTTGAGTGCTGCGTTTCCTGCAAGGAATACTGCAATACGCCTTGGGAAAAAATCAATATTAAAATATGGAGCTGAATCGAAGTCTTCGATGCGGAATGCGTCCTCGTAACCTACTTTTGCTAAAGCGACCAGCTGTGTTGGGAGGCCAAGGGTTCTAGCAACAAGAGCTCTACCTACTTCGTAAACAGCAAAAGAGCGAAGCTCTTCTTCTGAAAGGATGGTATTGTCGGGAACACCCTGGATATCATCCAAGAAAGTTTCTAGCAAAATCTCCTGAGTGAGGATTGGTTCTGTTCCTTTAGCGATAGCGCGCATACATGCTATACGCCAAGCCTTGTTTGTAATTTCCTCAATTGTTGAAGGGACAGACCCTGCATCAATCAAGAAAGAGAGGCTTTCGAAATCTATATCATCAGCATAATTTTTGCCCTTCATGGCGTAATACTCAAGAAGTTGCTTCTTTGCTTTTCGGTTGGGTGGAGAGAAGTGAATCTTATCCCCTATGCGTCCATCACGCAGAAGCGCGGGATCAATCCGAATAGGATTGTTTGTAGTAGCAATAACGAATACGCCCTTGGACTTGCCTTCTAGGCCAGAAAGTTCTTGCTTAAGCTGTTTTACGATGTCTTTATTTTCGAGAAAAGATTCAAATTCATCAAAAAACAAAACAATGGGATGTTTTCTTTCGGCAACAAATTCCCGTGCAAGCTTGAAAAGAGTGCTGAAATGACTTCCAGCAAGGTCTACGTCATCACCTCTTAGATTGAGGAATTTCTGAACATCCACAAAATGCGCACCTGACCTTGTTGCGATATATCTTGCACAGAGAGTTTTGCCAGTTCCTGGCTGCCCTGTAAAGACAACTCCAGAATTAAGCTCTACGTTAAACTTTTCAGCTTCTTTAAAATGCTTAAGATATTCTATGTATTGATCTAACTCATCAAGAATGTGGCTGATGCCAATAATATCTTCTCGTTCAACAGGCTCAAAGTTTAATTGAGTGTTGAAAAGAAACTTTCTTTGCTTAGCTTCCACTATACTTACATCTTCCATGTTATCACCTGCCTTTCAAGGTACTGATTGCGCTTAAAATACCACAAAATAAAGGAAAGAGCAAGTTAAAACCCCAGCTTATTACTGGGGTTAAGAGCTATTTGTAGAATTCTGAATCGAGTACTACAACAACCTTATGTCTGGATTTAAGTTGAAGCTTTTTAACTATATGTTGCTCTATTCTTGCGAGAAATTTGGGGCGCTCTGTGAAAGAGTGTTTTGGAATCTGTTCCTTGGTTACTCTGTCGTTCATGCCTAATACTGTTATTTTTAATCCTACTACAACGTCGTGTAGAACAAGTGGGGTAATCTCCCAAAAATTGATCTGATAGGGTATCATTCCTTTTCTGTAATTGTTAAAGGTTTCTATGACATCATATATGTGTTTTTCAATACCCTGGAAAAGATCATTGAGCTTCTGCTCGTTTTCTGGATCTTTTATATAGTCTTCTAATCTATCTTGGGAAGTTTTGAAGCTTTTGCGCTTACCCACTTTTTAAACCTCCTTTATGCAAAAGTACTATTTACCTAAAGATTACACCATAAAACTTTGGTAGTAAAGAAAAATCTTCATGATTAGTACATTATATAAATGTTTTAAATAAGATAAGATTATATTCTAAAAAATAAAAATATGAGGGCCAACCAATCAAAAATTAAAGAAAGAATAGATAAAGATACAGGAGTTGAAGCAATGAGTTATGCAGAGACACTAGCTGCTTCGCTTTTGATGTATGCAAAAAAAGACAAGGAGTTGTCGGAAAGATTAAAATACCTCATAAAAAACATGAACGAAATAGAAATTGCAGAACCTCCCTTTGAAATAAGAAATGATGCCGAAATACTAATGCCCTACGATACTAATTCTGCAATAAAAAGAGCTGAGTGGCTGGTAGATAGAATAGAAAGTAATGCAATTGCTGGAGGCCCAAAAGCTGGGGCTATGCTAAAAGATTGGTATTCAATGGAACCTCAGCTAATAGTTGTTGGTGTGGCGAAGGTAACTATGCCTGGACCAAGCCTTGGCCGTATTAAGAAAAATAAAAGAGTATCTATAATAATAAGAAAAGATATCACAAAAAAAGAGGAAGCTAGGTTGGCAGATAAAGCCGCGAGGGTAAGTTTAGGAATAGTATCAAAAGCCCTTGTTGTAGCTGATGGCAATGCAAGCCAACTTGAGCCTGAAATATCGGAATGGTTTTTTGGAGAACGTGAACTTAATCTGTATTCTGCTGAAAAAAGTGAATTAATAAAAATAGAAAAAGAATTACAAAATCTGGATATTATATATTCTTCCCTAAATGACAATGATCCTATAATGATAGCTGT
Source organism: Candidatus Spechtbacterales bacterium (assembly GCA_033721415.1). GTDB lineage: Bacteria > Patescibacteriota > Minisyncoccia > Spechtbacterales > 2-12-FULL-38-22 > JAWWAH01. The sequence continues at coordinate 5,197 of JAWWAH010000047.1, forward strand.
TAGCCCTGCTATACATAATGCATACCAAACAGAGTTGTGGGACATTAAAAAAATAAGGACCTAAAAGCTTGCTCTAAAGAACGGAATTATCGTGCTACAATAAAAATGAAATGGTACAAAAAATTCCTTTTACTGATTACATAAAACTAGCTTTTACCCTAGTTATGATGTGGGCTACTTTAGTTACTCTAACAGACGGGCCTTTCCCATTTTTAATAAATATAGATTTAGTGTTTCACGAAGCTGGGCATGTTTTCTTTTTGTTTTTTGGAAGCTTGATACATGCTCTTGGCGGAACCTTAATGCAAATTATTATTCCTACTACCCTTGCTGGGTATTTTATTTTGCGCAGAGAATTTTATTCAGCATCTGTGCTTACATGGTGGCTTGGCGAAAATTTTGTAAATATAAGTGTTTATATAAAGGATGCACGAGCAAGGCAACTTAACCTAATTGGTGGTGGCGGGCATGACTGGGCCTACATACTTGGTAAGCTAAATTTACTTGAGCACGATATATTGATAGGAAATATTGCATATTCTATTGGGGCAGTAATCATGGTGGCTTCTGTTATTGGAGCTATATACTTTACTGCTAAGAATGTTAAGGAAAAAGAAAAAGAAAAAAGGAAAAAAATAAAAACCATCCTACAAGATGGTGATTTCTAAAAATATAGATATTGTTATCCTTGGAAATTGAGACATGTTGCGGCCCCGCATATCCAATGCGGGGCCTTTTGCGGTTGAGGATTCACGCTGCCAAGCCTAGGGTGGCTCGAGCCACCTCCCGACCGAAGTCGGTTGGGCGGAACGTGTGGTCCTCGGGGTCTTCGACCTCGAGCTCACGAAGAGCAAGGTCGTCGAGTGCATCAACAACGTCGCGAACGCGCTGCATGCACAGGTCGCACAATTGCTGGATTGTGACAGCTGAGTCATCATCCAACATTGCCAGTACGCGGAGCACTTCAGCCTCGTGAGGCGGGAGCTCGCGCGCGATGTCTTCTGGGCCGGGCCCGGACGGGAAGAGAATGGAACCATTCTCTGCGCGGTGAAGCTGTTCCCGAACCGCCTCCAGGCTGTAACCTCCGATGATTTTCATCGCTCCCTCCTTGAAACGAGACTTTTGATTGAACTGCCTATATTATACTACTTTTATTATTTATTGTCAATAACTTTTGACTGTTTTCCAGGAGGAATTGACAATGGAGCAAATTAGACTATATAGACCCTATAGGACCAATAAGACAGATAAGACCTACAAGTAAAATAAGCCAGGAATAGTAAATTGTGGTTAGAGATGATAATAAGACTTGACAAATGTTTCATGATACTGTATAATATATATACTAATGATGAAGTGAAGCTTGAGAGTACACAAGGAGGGAGGGGCATATAATACTAAACAGGCCTTAAGCTCTCTCCTTGCGTGCTCTTAACTGAGCACTTTTATCTAAAAGAAAACCGTTCTTTAAATGAGTGCATGGGATCTTTTGCGGGTCCCATTCGGGATTCTACTCTATTATCCCCATTTCTGGAGGTTGTCGCAAAACTTTGCCGCTGAGTCGGTAGGGTGGACCGCTTCACCCGGTATGGTGTATAATCCTAGAATCCCTAATTGGGTCCGCAAAATAACCACTAAGACGAAAAGGAGCTCTGATGATGGACACAAGAAAGAAGCAAAGAGTCGAAGAGCTCCGAGAGCTCATCGGCAACCTCTCGAGTCGGGCTCAGTTCCACCTGAGTCGGATCAAGGGGCCCTACGCGGGACCCAACGCCGCTCACGCCCGAGCAGTTCGAGGACTCCTCGAAGACACCGAAGATGCTGTGAAGCAACTCAAGGAGATCGAGCGCTCCTGAGACCAAGTCCGCAACCTTGAAGGAGGTAACCCATGGGTAAGATCGTAGCAATATCCATCGTAGTCGCCCTTGGTGGCTACGGGGGGTACCACTTCTTCAAGGAGTGGTCTAGGGAGAACACCGGGGAGAAGGTCATTCTTCTACTACCGCTGATTCTCTGGGGCATTGTGCTGGGGCTGATTTACCTGGCATCCTAGCTCAACCACCCCCGACCGGCTAACAGACAAGAAAGGAGCCTAAAGGGCTGTAGACAAACTTAGTACTTAGTAACCCGTCCGCTCTAAAAATAGGGTCTGCTCACAAAGATGAGCAGACCCTACCCAACCTTAATTCATATATGAAAAGAGGGGGCGTAAGGTTGAACAATAAA
>JAWWAH010000048.1:0-7254 GCA_033721415.1 Candidatus Spechtbacterales bacterium
ACTTCACTTTTTGATAAGGTTTGGCGAAGAGATGGAACAGATGTAACCTTTGAAGAATATATGAATAGCTTGATTAAGGATGATAATAATCGAGAAAAAATAATAGACTTTTTTTTCAAGACTTATAAAAATACTATACAAAATGCTAATCCCCTTCCGGGGGCAGAGAGCGCCTTATCCTTTGCGCACAAAAATTACAAAACAGCTATTATTTCAGCAAGTACTACAGATCAAATCAACACAATTTTAGAAAAGAACCAATGGAATCAATATGTGGATCTAGTGCTATCTCAGGATGATTTTAAAAAAAGCAAACCAGATCCAGCCTCTTATTTAATGGGCGCAGAAAAGCTGAACTTAAACCCAGATGAATGTGTTGTTATAGAAGATTCAAAAAATGGTGCCTTAGCAGGAAAAAATGCTGGGATGTTCGTTATTGGAGTTCGAATTGGGAATAAAATACCTCAAGATTTATCTGCTGCTAATATTATAATAGACACACTTAAAGAATTCCCAGAAAAAATTAAAGAATTAGGCATGTAGGATCTTTGCTTGATATCTAGACTTGTTTTTCAAAAAATAATACAATAAATATATGTCTCACTTTACAACTGGAAAAAAGTTAAAGGAAAAATGTGAAATCGAAGGAGAGTGTTCTGAGTGGAATGAATTTCTGAGCGAAGAGATAGCACGATATGAACAACAAGCTAATGAGGGATTGTTGTCGATTACAGGTGTTGTATTTTTTGCTCTTTTCTGGACATTACTTTTATTTTTAGTCCCTCACAAGAAAAAGGTTAGGTCTTTTATATTTTGGATAGCAGAAACCCTGTTTATGCTATCACCTGTTATCATAATTACTGTGGGAGGAGCGCTTACTGGTTTTGCTATAACCCTTGGATCTTGTTTCAAGCAAACTTGTTCGTCTTTGGAGGAGAATGCTATTTTTATTGTGCCCATTCTCGCATTCTTCATTTCACTACCTATTTCTGTGGTAATAAATAAAAAAATTGGAGCAAGGTTTAGTTTGTTTTTAAAAAACAAAAAGCAAAAATTTTGGCATAGCATAGCTGCAGTATTGTTTATTATAACAATTATTGTTGCTGGAGTTTCTCTATACAATATACAAGAGTATAGGTCTTATAATATAGAGAGGGTTAAGAACTTATAGTAAAGGGGTTAAAAATAATCCAGTGCTTATAGCAAACTTTACTACCATATATTTTTGTGGTAGTTTTTTATTAGTTCATCTAGCGGAGGAGGACTCCCTGTGGCAGAAGAAACCGAGGTAACTAGGATCACGAAAGAGATTTCATCACACTTTCCATCTTTTGGTGGAGGTGGCACGATTATAGGCAACCCGATAGCTGCAGCACTGCAGAACTCTCCCCCACAATTTGCGGCTGGAGTAGACATTGAAGAAGTTGTACGCCTTGTATTAATGAGTGCAGAACGAAGGCCAAATGACGGAAACTGTGTTGATCTCGATGATCTTCAGGAAGAGATTGAGGGCCTTCTCTCTCTACTCAAAGACAGACAACCTGGACTTGCAACTTGGAATTCATTCCTGCAGCAACGCATTGGTAATATTCACGCACTAATATCCTAGGTGCTTGATTAGTGGTCACAAGTTATACCCTAACTGCTCAAAAAATTATTTTGAGCAGTTTCTTATGTTCGGTACATTTAACCAAGCACAACAAGGAGGCTTAATTGGTAAACCAGAAAGATGTAAATTCTGATAGCTGTGGATGTGGCGGTACTCTTTCGAGACACGGATGCAATAAGTATCTTGAATCTGAAGAGCTTCAAAGAGATGTAGAAATTGAAACCAGTTTGGGTTTTGTAAGCCATAGTATTGCCCGTGGGCGTAGCCCAGAGCAGATAATGATGCTTAAGCATCTTCAAATGCATGACACCCCCTACGACGAAGCGTTGGGAATGGCTATTAGCATATAGCTTCTTAGTGCAAAGCACCTATGTTTAACCGCCTCAAGAAGGCGGTTTTATTATATAAGTTCCATATATATAATTGTAATAAAATGACAGTAAATCCAAGAGTTATCAGACCCCTTAGCCTTAAAGAATAAATGATACAATAAAGTTAATATGACAGTAGAATCAATTTCTATATTTATAGCTACATTCGGCCAAGCTTCCGAATTTACACACCTATACGGTGCTCTAGGAATGATTTTTGGGTATGCGTGGTTTATTTTAATGCAACGCTTTATCAAGATAGAGGCTCTAAAGCGGTCAATTATTATACTATCTGCCCCACTGGCAATGGTTATAGCCGAAGTCGCTAGCCTAGCTCTTGATGCCAAGGATCCCTCAATAATAGTGCTGGATGAGTTTGTAGCAGTCCCCTTTATTTTCCTGGGTTATAAATTACTGCCAGTGAATAAAAGGAATATCCTTATTGGTCTATTGCCACTTATGCTCTTTGGTTTACTGGACAACCTAAAGCCCCTAGGAATCCGAAATACAGAACTTTTTACAGGGGGCATAGGCATAGTAGCCGATGATCTTGCAGCCGCACTTATTACTGGATTAATTCTCTACTTCATAAAAAGATGGCAAAAGCGATTGAAAAAGGATTCGTAACGCGCACTAATTTATTGGCAAATAAAAAAACGGAGCAATCGCTCCATTTTTTTATTATTTAACTCAATTTAGATGTACACTTTGGACACCGTATTGCCTTGATTGGAATATCTGAAAAACAGTAGGAGCATTCCTTGACCACGGGTTTTTTCACGGGCTCTTCCTTTTTCTTAAAACGCTGCATTTGTTTAATCACTATAAAAATAGAGAAGGCAACTATTAGAAAATTGATAATCGTGTTAATAAACAAACCATAATTTATAGATACAGCCGAAGCGGTATCAGTTGCTTGCTTTAATACAAATGCTTTATCCGCAAAATCAACCCCTCCTAACAATAAGCCAAATGGGGGCATTATGACATCACTAACCAAAGAGGATACTATTTTACCAAAAGCAGTACCTATGATAATACCAACTGCCATATCCACAACATTCCCTTTCATGGCAAATTCTTTAAATTCCTTAAGCATGTTTTATATTTAATTATTTTTTAATTATTACAACACTAAACTACAAAATAACATATTTTACAAGTACTATAAAGTAAGTATACTTATTAACCACCACTTATATTGATTTTTTAATACTTTTGTGGTATTTTAATTTCAGTACGTTAAACGCAGGAGGCGAACAATGCTATCAACTTGGATCATCTATTTATCAGGAGTAATTGTAGAATTTATTATTGTACTTTGTTGTTGGATACTATGGAGGATATATTCGTTGTAGACGTTGACCAAAGAATAGCTAAAAGTTCCTTAATCCCCAACTTGTGATGGGGATTTTTATTTTAAACCAATTACATATTGAATCAAACTTCATTTTATAGCACCATAAATATATGTGTAACTAAATTAAACTTAGTATCAAGTGAAAAGCCTAGATAAAAATAATTTAAATGCAAGTTGCTGGACGTTAAAGTAAATCTATGATATTTTTTCCTTAACTCTACATGGGGGTTTAAGATGTTATCAAGCACTCTTTTTATCTTCCTTTTCTTAGTATTTTTTCTCAAATTTAAGAAAATGGAATATGTATCAGTACCTAAAACAAAACCAGCAAAGATTAAATATATCGTTCTGGATTGTTCTATAAAAGGAAATAGCCAAATAACTCGTGTTATCTGCGAAACCCCAAATAAATACAAACTTCAGTTGTGGATTCCTCTCCCCTTAACAGATCCCCCCTTGTACTCCCCTTGGCATGAGACTCTTTGGATAGAAAAAAATTCCACTAAAATAATTGGAATCTTTGAAGTATAGCTCTTAATAGCCGTTTACTCGGCTATTTTTATATAAATATACCCTTTATTTTTTAAAAATTCATGGTAATATTAGCTTAGCTCTTACCAAAACTAAAGGAGGTAGAGAAATGGATATTCGTGATTTTCCAGACTTTGATGGTCATAAACTGTTAACCCTTATACACCATAAAGAAAGTGGCCTCTATGGCTTTATAGCAATTCATGATGATACTCTTGGGCCAGCACTTGGTGGCACACGCATGTATCCATATCAGAGCGATGCAGAAGCAATCACTGACGTGCTTCGCTTGTCACGAGGTATGACATACAAAGCTGCACTTGCAGGCATTAAGTATGGTGGTGGTAAATGTGTTTTAGTGGGCAACCCAAAGACCGATAAAAGCGATGCGTATTTCCGCGCATATGGTCGTCGACTCAACAAACTTGGTGGCGCGTACATCACAGCAGAGGATGTTAGCATTACTGTTGCCGATATAGAAAAGGTAGCACAAGCATCCTCTTATGTAACTGGTAGATCAGAGGGCATGCATCAAAATGTTAAAGGTAGTGGCGACCCCTCGCCTATCACAGCAATCGGAGTACTAAGTGGAATTAGAGCAACACTTAAAGTTGCTTTTGGAGATGATGCAATTGCTGGTAGGTCTTTTGCTATTCAAGGACTTGGAAAGGTTGGCTTTAGGCTTGCAAGACTGCTTCACGAACAAGGTGGCAGACTTATCATAACTGACACAGATGAACAGATGGTGCAACGTGCACTCACAGAGTTTACTGGTTCTATTTTTGTAGAGACTTCAAAAATTCACTCTCAAGATGTGGATGTATTTGCACCTTGTGCGCTTGGTGCAGTTATCAACGACACAACTATCACAGAACTCCAATGCAAAATTGTAGCAGGGGCTGCTAACAACCAGCTTGCAACTCCAGAACATGGTACAAAACTCCATGAACTTGGCATCTTCTATGCTCCCGACTTCGTTATTAATGCTGGAGGCCTTATAAACGTAGCCGAAGAATTAGCGCCAGGTGGGTACAATCACGAACGTGCGGTTAGAAAAACAGAGAACATTTTCAATACAACATATAGTATTCTTGCAGAAAGTAATCGTAAAGACGTCCCTCCTCGTACGATTGCGCACATGAAGGGTGAAGAAATCCTAGAAGCAGGAAGAAAACTTAAAAGAGCAATGCGTAACCGTTAAGTCCTAGTACTTGCCCGTACCATATATGGTACGGGCTTTTATCTAAGCGAAGCTGGACGCCTGGACGCTATATATTTTTGAGGTTGAGGTATATATATGCTCTGGATGGCCATTTAAAGGCTCCACGGTAAGAAGTTGAGAAACCCTAGAATAATCCAACCACCCAAATATGGGTGGTTTTTTTAACTTTATTTAGAATACTTTATTCTAAATTTAATTCTAGACAATAGAATTTATTTGCCTTACAATGGTTTTAGCTCATTAAGAAAGGCTGAAACAATGCTTAAAGAAGTCTTGCAAGTGATTTTGCTATGGACTATTGTGGTGGTATCATTGGCTTTATTGGTTTCTTATCTACGTAGAGGTATTGATAACTACGTGGAAAAATTAAAAAAAAGAGAAAATAAAATTGCAATATATGGAGATGCTTATAGTGTCTTAAGAGAAGACTTAATAACACCGCAGGAAGTTGAAGAAAAAACAGGTTTGAAATATGCTCCAGACCAACTAGCGAGCTTGCTTGCCTCACTCCCTGATTTAGACACTCTCGAGTGGTTGCATAAAAATGATTTTAGCATCGTAGCGGGTCCACCCGAAAAAATGAATCTTAGAGGTATTTATAACCTAAAACCCAATAACCGCTATTTCCATCCCTGGGAAGGTTTAGAAACTTCTCGGGCTCTAGATTGCAAAGATTCAGTTAACCCAGGATGGCTAATTATTAGTAAAAAGCTTACTTCAGAAACATACGAACATGGAAATGTTCCCAATATAGCAGAATATGTTTGGTTTTTGAACATGTACCAGAGGGTAAGAGGAAAAACCCTATTAGCTCCTTTCGAGCGCGCTATAACATCATCTAAGTATTCCATAAAAAGTAGACTTTATAGAAAAAAGTATGGTTTTATAGGATGTTACTTCACCCACAAGGAGAAGCTTATCTTGATTCGCTTAGGACAAGCTCAAAAAGAAGATATCCCACCATGGGCACACTTAACTACTAGCAAGCCGAATCTTTGATAAAAAGTAAGTTTAAAGAACCGCCTCTACGCAGGCGGTTTTTATGTGTAAAAATTTATATTGCCACGAACTCTACAGAAAAATATACCACCACTTACATTGACTATAAGATATATTTATGGTATTTTTTGGGTAGATCCTTGAAAGGAGAAACCATGACAAAACCCATCTTTCAAATAACAGAGACCGAAGAAGGTCTTAGAAAGATGATGGCAGAGTTTGGTGAAAATGAGCTTGTCCCGCTAAGTAAAAGCCTTGCTACAACTCATGAATTTTGCGCAGAAACTTATTGGCAAATCAGAAGACAACTAGGAGCTCTTGGTGTTCTAGTTATGGATATACCTTCCGAATATGGTGGAGCAGATGCACCTGGCATATTGGCATGTGTCCCAGCAGAAGAAGTTGCTGCTATTGATTTTGGCTTTTCCCACCAGTGGGTCCCAGCATCACTAGTTATCCCAACAATTTTTTACTACGGAACCGAAGAACAAAAAAAGAAGTGGCTGCCAGGACTTGCTTCTGGAGAAATGTTCGGCGCTTACTGCCAGACAGAGCCAGATGCAGGAAGTGATGTTTCTTCTATCAGATGTTGGGCTGAACAAGATGAAAATGGCGACTACATACTTACTGGGAATACTAGCAAAATATTTGTAAGCATGGGCGCAACAGATCAAAGCACTCCTGCTGATGTTTTGCTCGTAATGGCAAAAACATCAAGAGAAGGTTCGCCCCATAAAAGCCTTTCCATGCTTTTGGTAGACGGAAAAGAAGCATTTCAAAATGGACAGCTAGTTGTATCTAAATTTGAAGAAAAAATAGGCGCACATCAGACATCTACCGTTGAACTTAATTTTAATAATTGCAAGGCAGAGCTAATTGGAGAGCCAAACAAAGGTTTCCCAATTGCTATGAATGCACTTACGGCATCTCGTGTTGGTGTAGCTGTACAGGCTACTGGTATTGCAAAGGGTGCTTATAGAATTGCTGAAAAGTATGCAACTGAGCAAAGAACTCAGTTTGATAGGTTTATCGCTGATCTTTCCGCTCCTGCTAAATACCTGGAAGAAATGCGCGCAAAGATTATGATTTCCGATTTGCTTTCACGTAGAGCTATAACCAGAAAGGAGCAGTGTCCCCATAAAAGGGGGGTTGATATAGTATA
>JAWWAH010000049.1:0-5920 GCA_033721415.1 Candidatus Spechtbacterales bacterium
AACATGAAGTATCCCCTATAATCTGTATAACGACAAAATGCGAGCGTTTCATCCTCGCAAGAAAAAGTTGACTCCTTTATAAAGCTTTCTATGTCTCCGTTTTCTATGGCTGCTCGCAAAGCAACCTTGTTGCTATCTTCTTCAAGAGGTGAAGCTATGTATTGCTCAGAAGATCGAACAGTTATTGATATGCCCTGATTCCAATCCTCGGTTCTAATCAATAAACCAAGCTCCTCGGGGCTAGAAGATGAATCTGTTGAATCCTTAACAATCCAATCGCCGGGATAACTAAAAGAAAAAAACTTATTTTCAAAATTTTTATTTTCAGCAAGCTCTTCCTGTTCATCGGATAATAAGGGTTCTTCGTCTGGCACACTGTCCCCTGTTTCACCCTCATCTTTTACTTGATTTTCATCATTAAAACTTTTCTCGTCATTCTCTATGTTTTTAGCATTCTCCACAAACGGGTCCCAGCTTGGGTTCCACATATCTGTATATAAAGCTCCAAAAGCACCTCCTGCTCCCAGTATAAATACTACCCCTGCTATTATGGTAACCATCTTTTTGCTTAGCCCCTTTTTAGGACTTTTTTCTGGTTCTGACTTGGTATTTTCTTCTGTTCTTGGCTTAGAGCTTTTGTTAGGATTTGGGGTATTTGTTATCTCTGCTTCTACTTGTTCGTCATTCCATCCTGCCTTTTTAAGCCCCTCTCTGATTTGCTCATCAGTATAGCCCTGTTCGCGCATTTGTTTTATATAGTTTTGTAGTTCTTGGTTCATTGTTTATAAAACTTTAATTTAAAATACTTTGCCTCAAGAAAATGGTACCTATAATCAACATTAAAACAAACACAGAACTCATAAATACCAAAAGGTTTACGAACATGGAAATTATACTGTACTCAAATGAATCTCTTATAGTAACCTTGGTATTTGGACTTAACGACTTCAATGGGAAGTATAGCAGAGAAGAAAAAATATATGACATTACAAAAATAGGTATGCTTCCTGAAAATTCAAAACTAAAATTTGTGCTACCCTCGACAACAACTTTATAAAGGAATACAAGTAAAAATAAACCTAAAAGAAATAGATAATAATAAATCGTATGCTTCCAAAAATTATTTACATTTTCCCCTGAAATTAAATAAGCACCAAAGAGGTCATATATAACAAATAAAACAGGAAAAATCAGTAAACTAGGTGACCCAAATAAAATTGCAGCGACAAAAAACAAAGAGGTGGAAACCTTAACAGCCTTCCATATCCAGCCCATATCAGAAAACTGAAACTTTAGCGACTCCCCTTTCTTTAGTGAGTTTAACTTAACTTTCATACACTCATCATACCAAAAACCCCCGCAATCTGTGCGGGGGTTTTCCACTACAAAAAATAGAATTGACGTATTAGGGGCTTTGTTGTATCTTATAGACAGCTCATTTATACCCGAAAAAAGGAGCTGACTTATGGGAAAATTTAAAGTAAGCGTCGAAGAACATGATGACCCCAGTGTTTTTAGAACCTACCACACAGATCAGGAATTTCCTAAACCATCCGCCGGTATTTCTCCTATTGTGCCGGTTGGCTTATGCTCACCTGACCATCCCCATCTAAAAGAAATAGAAAATATTCCCGGTATATTAGTAGTATACAGTCCTAGGCCTTATGCGGTAGAAGTTCTTCTTGATGATGGACCTTTCTTCTCGCTTGAAGAAATAGATAAGCAGGTTATTGCTTTACTTGAGAAACACTTTGGTATGCCGGCTGAAGTTGTGGAACCATATACTATAGACAGCTAAGTTCTTTTTAGATTTTATGTACGTTTTAAAACTACCCTCTGGGTAGTTTTTTTATTTGGATATTTAATAAGGACAACGGGCTGTCCTATTTGGCAAAAAACCAAACAGGACAGTGTGAACTATTTTTTATCTTCCTTTTGTAGCCCCCATTGCCAGTATGGTTTTTCTCCCTTTTTATTTACAGGTATTAAATAATATGGTATTATATGGCAAGTTCTTCTCAGTAAGTTAGGGGTGTAGAAACCTGCCCGAACAAGAAAGAGGTGGAAAGTGAAATACTCGAATTACTCTCAAAGAAACCCTACCAGATATAACCTGGGTACAGCACTGACAATATACATAATGTGGAGCATAATCCTATACATTGTAGCTGTTACCTTATATGGACTGCTGGGAGAGTTTCCCCGCCTACACGAGGCAACAAGAAGCTCTGGTACGGTCGCCGACTGGCTGCTTTCCGCCTGGCCACTTTTTCTGTGGGCTATCCTAATACAGGCAGTTTTCAGTATAAAGACGGGGCGTAAGCATGCCCGGATAGTACGCTGGAAGCAGAACCTATCTCTTTGCACCATGGCCGGTGTATTCGAAGAGGTTATATACAGGTGGTTATTATTCATGATAGCTATCGTTGGCATTCAATTCGCCAACTTCATTTTCGGGGGTTTTGCCGGTTTTGAGTTGATTGCATGGTTGCACAACAATCTGCTCGGACCCATAGCCAACTGGTTTACTCTCGGATACCTTGAAGAGTGGCTTTTCCACGATGCTGGATGGTTTGTGGGAGCAGCACTCATTGTGACTAACGGAATGTTCCGGAATGGTCACGAATACCAAGGTATCATTGGCTACACGAACTCGTGGTTCATCGGCATGTTCTTATTCTGGATGATGTTTCAGTATGGGCTAGTAGCTGCAATAGTGGCGCACGTTAGCTACAACGCGCTAATTGTCGCAACAGTATACCTATTGCGTCCACGGTATCGTCCCAAGATCAACCCGTACCTACCCCGCTAATATGAACTTACAAAAACCCGCCATGTTTAGGCGGGTTTTCTAGTTTAGGGGGCTTTTTTTAATAGGACAACGGGCTGTCCTATTTGAATAATTTTGTATTTAAAGACTTTCTTAAGGTTTATTTTAAAATCGTAACGGACTTTTCTCGCTATTTTTTTGGTTATTATTCTAATTTATTTCGAACTACTTGTTCTCCAATCTCAGCTTCTACTTCTTCCCACTCTTCTTCATTAAAACTCCTCTCTTCACCTTCATAATATTCTTGCCAGTTTTCAGAATATTTTTTATACATTACTCCCAGGGCCTCAGGATTTGCTGATATAAGCCCCAGCTGATTTTCAATTGCCTCTATTTTTTCTGCACTACTAGATTCAATTTCAGCTGTATAGCCATAACCGGTTACATGCTGGAGATCTATTTTTGTTTTTGAATCTATTTGATAAACTTTTCGCTTGCTATGCCAAGCAGATGTTAATTTAATACCCAGCTCAGACAACCCTCTCTTGTTTCTAGGATTTCCATAATTTTCACCTATTGCATCAATTTCTATACGCTCTTCATCATGCAACGGATCTTCGCTTGCCTTGAATGTAAACGTACTAGAAAAACTTTGCCTATCCTCGTCAAATCTAGTTCTAGACCTAAGTTGAATAGGCGTGTTATCGGGTATTCCATCTAACTGGTTCTCTAAGCGATCAACATCATACATCCAATTAAACGTCAGCGTATTTAAAAATTTTAACGCCTCCTCTTTTTTAATAGGAGAAAAATAATAAGATCTTTCATCATATTCTCCGACAATCTTGGCATCAGAAAAAAGAGAAAGTATTTTTTCTTCTAATTTTTCTAGATCTTCTGGCGAAGCTAAAAGATATTTTCGCTCAATTTCTATATGGGGCTCCTGTTCTCTCGGACTAGTTTCTTTTTTAGTGTTAGGTAAAGACTCTTTCATATGATTTTATATTAACACAAAACCACTTATCTTCGATAGCTTAGTGTAACAACTAAAATTAGTATACAGCATTGCTCAGCCCTTCTGGCTGAGACTCGCTGAAGTTAGAGTGCTATGTTTAAAGATTAGGCTTTGTATCTTTCTATAAACTCAGATGGTCGTTTCCAATAGTTACGTTTTGTAAGCTTTTGATCTTTCCGATAATATCCAGGTAAAACTTTTCCTTTCCAGGGCCCTGTGTAAATAGAAAAATGTAAGTGCGATTCGTGCCACATTCCATTTTCTGGAGTATTAGCTTTTCCAATGCTACCTATAATATCTCCCCCATTAACTCGATCTCCTTTTTCAACAAGCCTTTCTTTCATGTGTGCATATAAAGAAAAGAAAACCTGTTTTGTTTTTGGATGTTTGTGCGCAATTATTATAATATTGCCCCAGTTGCTATGTTCTTTAGTGCCTGGGTGCAGGGCAGAATAAACCACACGACCCCTACCTATTGCCATTACTTTTGTGTCTGCTCTTTTGTTGATATCTTCTCCAAGATGAAAACCCCAATACACATCGTCGTATGTGCACTCTTCCATAAAGTCGTAACTATTTACTTTGTAGTTTTTTAATGGAAATTCAAGTTTTGGTGTATGTGGATATGCCATATATGTATTATATCTTAACCAAAAACCCCCACAATATGTGCGGGGGTTTTCCACTTTAGGGGGCTTTTTTGAATAGGACAACGGGCTGTCCTATTCGGAGTTTATATATTTTTCAATAAGCTGAATGTCTTTTTTGTCTTTTTCTCTTCCAAAAGCTTTTTTCCATTTTAAAACTTCTTGCAAAGGAACAAATGGTATCCCCTCTACTAGTTCTGCTTGGTCAATAAGTTTATCTACATCTGGCCTATATTCTCCGTAATTCCAACTATGAAATATCCCTATATTATCTTTTACTAAATATCTATCTCCATCATCCCAAGTTTTTTCTTTAAACTCGGGGTTGTTTTTTATTATGCTATAAAGATCCTTTGTTACAATGATGTCGACATCACGCGAATCTCTTATTTTATAAATAGTCATTGGGCCACTGCCAAATATTGCATATTTACCCCGAGGCAGATTTAACTTTTTGGCTTTATCTATAATATCCATAGTTTTACAATTTTATACGGACTTTTTCCGCCATTTCTTTAGTTGTTATATACGCAAGAGCATTTATACTGTGATCTTTTAGCTCTACCATATCCCAACCTGGACTCTCGTATACGCTTGCGTTTTTTTGGTTTGTCTACTGTTTATAAAAATTGTATAAAATCTTCCCGCGTTTAGATTTTGATAACTTTTGTCCAAAAAACATTTTATGGACATCATTTCCACATACATCTAAAAGTTTTTGATATTTTCTAGCTTCTTCAGTAAAAATTTCACCGTTTTTAAGTTCAAATATTTCAAGATTGCCTATTACTTGTTCAAAATATTGCATTGTATAGTAACGCGCTCCAGCTTCAAAAAACAATCCAAAATTATTTCTTTTTCTATCTTGGTCCTGATGCATGTGAGAGAGTTCATGGATAATGGTATCTGCGTTATACATAATCGTCAACATTGTTTTATTTTTAACATCCTCATCATCTTCGCGATTAATCTCCATTTTAAAGGTTTTGAGTAATATCGTTGCAAGTTTTTGGTTCAAAAAAGTTATTCCATGTGTTCTAGGTTCCTCTTCAATCTTTTCTTCAGGTTCCCAGGTCTCGTTAAAATTTTCATAATTATCTTCATTTGTAAAAAATACTAATCGTTTATGCAATACTTCATCCCTTGTATGTTCTGGCATGAATTCTCCATATTTTTCTACAAGAAAATGATTTAGTTTTTTAGCAACGCCTTCAAATACCTTCCTTTGAACTGGATCTAATTCTTCTGCTTCTAATATAAGTGAATCTATTTGTTCTTGGTCTAATTTTTCTTTATCTTCAGCGTTTTTTGCTTTTTCAAATTTAAACATATGCTGGCATTTGTTTTATATAGTTTTATATAGTTTTGTATTTTTCTTTTCATACACTCATCATACCAAAAACCCCCGCAATCTGTGCGGGGGTTTTCCACTTTAGGGGCTGTTTTTATTTTGAAATAAGCTCTAGCTTCTCTTCCCTGCTTAATCTT
>JAWWAH010000050.1:0-5894 GCA_033721415.1 Candidatus Spechtbacterales bacterium
AGTCAATAAAGTTTTCCACACCCGGAAGTGAAAGTTCAGCTACATCGCTAAAAGCGATGGCGAGCAAGCATGCTGAACTTCTACTTCCGGGCACAGGATATAGCTTTAATACAAATTACCCCATATCCCGCAACGCTTTTAATCTTTCTTCTACTGGCGGATGTGTTGAAAATATTTTTACGAAAAAACTTGTTTTTTCTTTTTTACTATCTGCCTTAAGCGGGTTCTCGAAAAATAAATGGGCAGTAGCATTATTAGCAAAGCGCATTTTAGCACTATCTTGTGATATTTTCTCTAAAGCACTCGCAAGGCCTTCTGGGTACCTAGTAAGAAGTGCACCGGAAGCATCAGCTAGAAATTCGCGCTTTCTAGACACAGCAAGTCTCAATAGCGTAGCTATTATAGGTGCAAGGACCATAAATATAAGCCCTATAGCCATTAATGCTCCTCCTCCTTTGTCATTGTTGTTTCTTCTTCCTCCTCCCCATATTAGAGATCGCATAAATATGTCGGAAACATATATTATCACGCCAGCAAGCACAACAACTACCGTTGAAACCAACATGTCTCTATTTCCTATATGAGACATTTCATGCGCCAAAACACCCTCTATCTCTGAATGATTAAGCCGCTCTACTAGACCCGTGGTAACAGCAACTATGGCGTGCTCGGGGTTGCGTCCAGTAGCAAAGGCATTCATTGCTTGAGTTTCCATTACATACAAACGAGGCTTGGGTAGCCCAGCCGTTATAGCAAGATTTTCTACTATATTGTGGATGTCTTCAAACTTCCCGTTATCATTATCGGGCATTGGTTTTGCGCGAGTCATCGCCAAAACAAGCTTGTCACTCCACCAGTAGCTACCTACGCTCATTAATGTGCTAAAAAATATAGCAATAATAAGTATGCCTTGATCTCCATAATACAAACTCAAAAACCAGCCAATACCCATAATCAAGAGCAAAAACACGGTTATTATTAACCATGTTTTGCGTATATTTGCATCTTTATGTGTGTAAAGAGTGGCCATCTTGTATTAATGTCTACTTAAAATTCTACGTCAGGAACATCTCTCTCCTCTTCTACTTCTATCTTGAATAAATCTTCTCTCTGGAAGCCAAACATGCCTGCAACAATATTAGTTGGGACTTGTTCAGTAGCAGTATTATACTCTCGTACATTTGAGTTATAAAACCTACGAGCAGCCTGTATCTTGTTTTCTGTATCGCTTAACTCTCTTTGAAGTTCCATAAAGTTTTGCGATGCCTTTAAGTCAGGATAGTTTTCAGATACAGCAAACAAGCTTTTTAAAGCATCAGAAAGCATGTTTTCTCCTTTTTCTAGGTCTTCCCTGTTATCTGCACTCATAACAGCGGCACGCGCTTTAGTAACGTTTTCTAGAACCTCGCGCTCATGAGTCATGTATCCTTTTACGGTGTCTACAAGATTAGGTATAAGATCATGACGACGCTTTAGTTGCACATCTATGTCAGCCCAAGCTTCCTGTACCCTATTTCGCATTCGTACAAGTTTGTTGTACATAAATACAAAAGCCAGAACAGCGAGAACTAATAATATAATTATTATTTCCATAATATTGATATTAATTGTATATAAATTATAAACTTACATTTTTAATTATACCATGAAAAAACAGCGTGGTGAACCACGCTGTTTTTCTGGAAGTACAAAAAATTCTACATCATGCCTGGCATTCCTCCGGGCATTCCTCCTGGCATTCCTCCTCCTGGAGCGCCAGAATCTTTGTCATCCTCTGGTTCGTCTGTGATTGCAGCTTCTGTGGTAAGAAGCATTCCTGTAGCCGATGCAGCATTTTGCAGTGCAGAACGAGTAACTTTAGCTGGGTCTATAACTCCTTCTTTGCGTAAATCTCCATACTTCATAGTTTTGAAGTTATATCCATAATAATCATCGTTCTTCTTAACTTCGTTTACAACTACGCCAGTGTCTAATCCTGCATTTTCAGCAAGCTGGCGGAGGGGGGCAAATAATGCTCGATGTAATATCTCAACACCAACTTGTTCATCTTCATCACTAGCTTTAAATTTTTCAAGCACTTTAGCTACTCGAACTAAAGCAACACCACCTCCAGGAACTATTCCTTCTTCCAAAGCAGCTCGAGTTGCAGATAAAGCATCTTCAAGTTTTTGCTGCTTTTGCTTTTGTTCGACTTCGGTAGCTGCACCTACTCTTATAACAGCAACCCCTCCAGATAGTTTAGCTAGGCGTTCATGTAATTTTTCCTTATCAAAATCTGATTCAGAAGCATTTATAGCAGCTTTTATCTGACTAGTTCTTTTCTCTATAGCTGCCTTTGTTCCGCTTCCGCCAACAATTGTTGTGTTTTCCTTTGTTGCTATTATTTTATCTGCTTCACCGAGCATGTTTATGTCTGTTTCTTCAAGCTTCATTCCCTTTTCTTCTGAGATTACCTCACCACCTGTCATAATTGCTATATCTTCAAGCATTTCTTTTCTGCGATCACCGAAACCAGGTGCTTTCATAGCAAGGGTATTAAATGTTCCTCTAAGCTTATTTACAACAAGAGTTGCAAGTGCTTCACCTTCGATATCTTCGGCAATAATAACAAGTTCCTTCTTCCCACTTTGAGCAACTTTTTCAAGTAATGGCACTATTTCGTTAAGTGCGGATAACTTTTTATCGGTAACTAAAATATAGGGCTTTTCATAAACTGCCTCCATTCGATCTGTGTCTGTAATCATATATGGAGATATATAACCTCTATCAAATTGCATACCTTCAACCAATTCTTTACTCAAACCGAATGTTTGAGACTCTTCAACTGTTATAACGCCGTCTTTTCCAACTTCTGCTATAACTTCGGCTATAATATTTCCCATTTCTTCGTCATCGGCTGATATGGTAGCTACCTGCGCCACTTCTTCTTTGTCCTCTGATACTTTTTCTGCAAGCTTTGCAAGTTCATCGATGCATTCTTCTACTGCCTGGTCTATTCCTCGCTTAATTGCACGAGGGTTTGCGCCAGCAGCTAGGTTCTTTAGACCTTCGTTAATAATAGCTTGCGCAAGTATTGTGGCTGTTGTTGTTCCGTCTCCTGCAACATCGTTTGTTTGATTTGCAACATCTTTAACAAGCTCTGCGCCCATATTTTCAATCTTATCCTTTAAATCTATCTCTTTTGCTATTGTCACTCCGTCGTTAGTAACCATAGGAGCGCCATAGCCTTTATCTATAAGCACATTACGACCCTTAGGCCCTAATGTGACACGCACAGCATCAGCAAGGCTATTAACACCTTTTTGAAGCTTTTCTCGTGCGTCTCGACTAAATAAAATTTCTTTTGGCATAGTACTGTATTTAAACTAAGTTTAATTATTATTCTAAAATAGCAAGAATATCTTCCTCTCTTGCTACGAGGTATTCTTTATCGTTGATTCTAATCTCATTTGGACCATACTTTGAAAACAATACTGTATCGCCCTTCTTAACTTCAAGTGGCACACGCTTTCCACTCTTGCCCCGCTTGCCAGGACCAACAGCAACAATGGTGCCCTGTTCAGGACGCTTTTTATCTGCTGTTTGCGGAATAACAATCCCACTTTCTGTTTTTTCCTCTGGAGATTGAGGCTCTATAATAACCTGGTCTCTAAGAGGTTTTATTCTTAAATTAGCCATTTTACTTATTTTACCAACACTCATATGAGTTAATGATGTGCTAGTTGATTTAATTATACCTTCCAATTACTTATTTTATTAAAATAGCACTCTTATGTCAAGAGTGCTAATAATCCACGGAGGCAAACATAGTGCACCAAAAAACCCTCGAAAGAGGGTTTTTATTTCTGTTCAACTATAGAGCTTTACGCATCTACTGCTAATTTAGACTTTACTCTTTCAACAACCTCATCAAGGTTCATATTACTCTTGACTAAGTATTCTTGCACACCAAGCTCAGTTGCTTGGCTAACCTTTTCTATATCATTTCCAAGATTGGTAAGCATTATTACTGGAAGATCCTTGCCTTCAGGATCTTGGCGTAATTTCTCAAGAACAGTTATCCCGTTCATGTTCGGCATAACTATATCTAGTAATATCAAATTGGGTTTATTGGCTAAAGCCATTTCTAGACCCTGTTCTCCATCATTAGCTCTTAGTACATTAAAGCCCTCAGCCTCAAGCCTGTCCCCTAAAAGCAATGACAATGTTTCATCATCCTCTACAACCAATATTGTTAAATCTGCTGCAGCTGCCATAAAAAATTTAAATGATTAATTATCTTTAGTATACCAAAAAATTTTTACCATGCCTAGGAAAATAATCAATGATGAAATATCTGCAGTCAAGCAATAGATACAAAAGGCGTTTAGTATAAAGGCTTGTATTGCTAATAAGGTTAAAGCAATTCCCGCACCTGGAATTGTCCACAATAGTGCGAGCTTTAAATATAACTCTTTCTTAGAATCCAAGTAAGCTACAAAGAAAATAATCAATGCCAAGAAGTATGGAACTCCAAAAATAGCTACTGGTATTCCCATCACGACTGAATACTCACTTGTGGTAACGACCTCGCATCCAGAAACAAGCGAACATGGCGGTACGCTACCTGTGTAGTGTTCTGCCGCAAGATAGGCAGAAACAAGTAAGCTAGCAAAGCTAAGTATTAAGAATACCGCTATCAGTGCTTTACTCGGATGACTTGCTAAGTTCTTCTTCAATAAGTGTTTTAAATCCTTCATATCCTAAGTTTTGTATCCTTTCCCCGTTTAAGTAAAAGGTTGGTGTTGAGTTTACTCCAGCCTTAAATCCAGCATTCTGGTCTGAATCAACCGCATCTTTAACTGCATCTGACTTCAAATCTGCTTCAAACTTTTCAATATCTAACTCTAAAAATTCTGCATAGGAGATAAATTTATCTTCCGGATTTCTCTCTCTGCTCCAGTCCCTTTGGTTTTCAAAAAGCATATCATGCATTTCCCAGAATTTACCTTGAAGTCCTGCTGCCTCTGCTGCTTGTGAAGCAAGCTGAGCATTAGGATGTATAGCTTCTAGAGGAAAATGACGTAAAGCTATTTTTAGATCATCCCCAAAATCTTCTGATAATCGCTCTAAAGCGGGTTTAGCATCTGCACATGCTGGACATTGGAAATCTGCATATTCTAATATTTCAACAGAAGCTTGTTCGCCTCCTTTGGTCCAATCTTCAGCATTTACTTGTTGTGGTGTAGCATTACCTCCACCCTCTGGTTCATTAGAAGCTAAATTAACCATCACAATCAGCGAGCCAATTATAACGACTGTAAGGCCTATCCACATGCCTATTCTTTTTATTTTTTCAGTTTTTAATTTTTTTTCCTTAGCTTCCATCTTTTCTTTCTTTTTCATTTCGTATTTTTCTTTTTTTGTAGGTTTCTTATTATTACTCATCCTTATTTTAAGATTATTAATTTATAAACATATATTATTATACCTTAAATATAAAATTAAAAAAGCCCCAGTTGCATAATTGCACAAAGGTGCCATATATGATATTTTTCTTTTAGAACATTATCAAGTCAGAAAGGGTTGTCGTATGAACAAGCCAGATATAAAAATACATGTATTACCTGGCGGAAAAATGCCTGAAAGAAAAACAGAGGGTGCAGTAGGTTTTGACTGTTACTTGCGCGCAATAGTATCCCCAACTGAGATGGATCCAGAAAATCCACGTCTGCGAAAAACTATTTTTGATTTCACCACTTCGGGGCTTCCGGAAGATATTAATACTAGACATTTTATCAACAATAAAAATGGCGAATGGGCATATCGCTTAGAGCCAATGAAATCAGTCTTAGTGGGTATAGGTTTTGTAACTGAAATAGATTTTCCTTATTTCTACTGGGTCGCCCCTCGAA
>JAWWAH010000051.1:0-5704 GCA_033721415.1 Candidatus Spechtbacterales bacterium
CATTGAGGTTACATATATTCCAGTAAATGAAGATGGGCTAATAAGCCCAAAAGATATAAAAAAGGCTTTAAAGAAAAACACAGTTCTAGTTTCTGTAATGTATGTAAATAATGAAATAGGCACCGTACAACCAATTAAGGAAATATCAGAAATTCTAAAGGAGCACAGTGCATATTTTCATGTGGATGCCGTACAAGCTGCTAATTATTTAAATATTAATGTTAAAGATTTAGGGGTAGATTTAATGACGCTTTCTGGCCATAAGATATATGGGCCAAAGGGCTCTGCTATTCTTTATAAAAAAGAAGACGTTAATATAAGCCCAATAGTGACAGGAGGAGAGCAGGAAAGAAAGTTATCTGCAGGAACAGAAAATGTACCCGCATTCATTGGTTTTGCTGAGGCATTAAAAGAAACAGAAGAGCTCAAAGAAAAAGAATCTAAACGCGTTGGGCATCTAAGAGATATATTTATAGAAAAGATATTAAGCAATACTTCAGATGTTGGCTTGAATGGATCAAAAAGTTTACGTATCCCAAATAATATAAATGTATATTTTAAGAACACTTCTTCTGAAATTCTCATTCCTAAATTCGATGCAAAAGGCTTGCTTGTATCAGGAGGTTCAGCTTGTACGTCACGAACACCCGAACCATCACATGTTATAGAAGCCTTAGGCAGGAAAGAATATGCAAAAAATAGCATTCGTATAACACTAGGGCGCCACACCACAGAAGAAGACATCAATAAAGCTGCAGATATTTTTATTAAAATAGCAAAGCAAAAACAATAAATAATTAAATATTTCTCAAAAATAACCATGCAGAATGATAAAAAACATTTAGCGGGCAAATTTAACAATATGGTCACAACTTCAGCAATAGGAATACTGATTGCATCTTTTATTGTTGGCTTCGGAGGTGGTTGGTTAGCTTATTACACTGCTCCCCATATAGCTTCTAACTCATCATTCCTTCAGAGTAGTAAGATAAACTCAAACGTAGAAGAAAATGATAATGCTGAAAATAGCACCTTGTCAGGTATAGAGGAGAGAATTATTGAAACTGTAGACAATTCACTGCCTGCTGTTGTTAGTGTAATAGCAACAAAAGATCTTCCTATTATTGAGAATTATTCACCATTTGGTGACTTGTTCCCAGGGTTTCAGATACCTCAACAGCGTGGCACCGAAGAAAGGCAAGTTTCTGCAGGGACTGGGTTTGTTGCAGCCAACAATTTAATAGTGACTAATCGCCATGTGGTAGCTGATACGGAGGCAAATTATACAGTTATAACATCAGAGGGCAAAAAGCTAGAAGCAGAAATATTAACTCGAGATCCAGTAGAAGATCTTGCAATAATCAGCGTGCCAGATCTTAACATAGAACCGCTTGCGCTTGGTGATTCAGAAAATATAAAAAGAGGCCAACTAGCAATTACCATAGGGAATGCTCTTGGAGAATTTGAAAATTCAATCTCTTTAGGAATAATATCAGGATTAAGTCGTACCCTTACTGCATCATCGGGTTTTGAAAGCGAGGTTCTCAGAGAGGTAATACAAACAGATGCTGCAATTAATCCAGGAAACTCAGGAGGGCCACTTCTTAATGCTAATGGAGAGGTTATAGGCGTTAATGTAGCGCGGGCAGCAAGAGCCGATAACATAGGTTTTGCAATTCCAATCAACAGGATTAAAAACACCTTGCAACAAATAGAACAAACAGGAAATGCAAAGTATCCATTTCTAGGAATACGATATATTTTAATAAATCCAGAAATACAGAGGCTCAATAATCTACCATTTGATTACGGTGCCTTAGTAGTGCGTGGAGATTCTCCAGGAGAAATAGCGGTTGTGCCTGGGTCTTCTGCGGATAAAGCAGGCATAGTGGAAAATGATATTCTTTTAGAAATAAATGGAGAGAAAATAACACAAGATAACCCTCTTGGTAATATCATTAATCAATACGAAGTAGGGGAGGAGGTATCCTTAAAGATTTATCACAAAGGAGATACAGAAGACATAACAGTTACTCTTGGTGAGCGCCCTTAACTAAAAGAGAAGAAACGCACACTAGCTTTGTGGAAAATTATACATATACCTACTTAGTGTTGACAGGATAGTATGGTATGCTAAAATTAGCAGACAAGCACTTAGAGTGCTAAATAACAAAAAAGAAAAATCTTAGTTCATTAATGAGTGTTTGTGGGTTTATTATTAAATCAACAAATACACGCCAAGAAGTAATGCAGAATTTTACTCAACTTGCACAACAAGCATTGCAAAATGCTCAAAAAATAAGTCAAAAAAAGAGCCATCAGCAGGTATCTGATTTACATTTGATTGCCGCTCTATTAGAGCAGGACGGAAGCATGGTTCGTACCATGTTGGATAAATTTGGCATAGATATGTCTTCACTAAAGATTACTATTCAGCAAGAGCTTGATAAATTGCCTAGGATAATCAACCCAATGGGCCCATCTGTAGGTACACTGCCTTTTGGTCAACTATATGTAACCCAGGAGCTAGCACAGATACTTGCCAGAGCTCGAGAAGAGGCTAAAAAGTTCTCTGACGAATATATAAGTGTAGAGCACTTATTCTTAGCGCTAATAGACACAGACACAAAAACAGAAAAACTTCTCAAAGAAGCCAGCATGATAGCTGGAGCTACAATTGGTGATGGCACTGTAAAAGAACTAAATTATGATAATGCATTGAAAGTTCTAGGTGATTTAAGAGGAGGCATGCGAATTACAGATCCAAACCCTGAAGATAAGTTTCAGGCGCTTGAAAAATATGCTCGTAATTTAACGGAGCTCGCAAGAAAAGAAAAACTAGATCCAATAATCGGAAGAGAAAAAGAAATAAGGAGAATAATGCAAGTCCTTACGCGCCGTACCAAAAACAACCCTGTTCTTATAGGAGAAGCTGGTGTTGGTAAGACAGCTATAGTGGAGGGTCTAGCTCAGAGGATAGTTGATGGAGACGTACCCGAAAGTCTAAAAGAAAAAGAACTTCTTGCATTAGATATTGGTTCTCTTGTTGCAGGAACAAAATACAGAGGAGAATTCGAGGATAGATTAAAGGCTCTTCTAAAAGAAGTAGAAAATGCTGCAGGAAAAGTAGTATTGTTTATAGATGAGCTCCACACAATAGTTGGTGCAGGAGCAGCAGAAGGTTCAATAGATGCTTCCAATCTACTTAAACCAGCCTTAGCAAGAGGTGAGCTACATGCAGTAGGAGCAACAACAACAAAAGAATATCAAAAATATATAGAAAAAGACCATGCACTAGAGAGACGCTTTCAGCCTGTATACGTTGAAGAACCAAGCACCGAGGATGCAATAGCTATTTTGCGTGGCATTAAAGATAAATACGAAGTTCATCACGGTATTAGAATAAAAGATAGTGCAATTATTGCAGCTGTTAAGCTCTCTCAAAGGTATTTACCAGGAAGGCATTTACCTGATAAGGGCGTAGACTTAATAGATGAAGCTGCTTCCTCTTTGCGTTTAAGCATCGAAAGTCAACCCGAAGAACTTGATAAACTACACCGAGAGATGCGCAGGATAGAGATACAAATTCAGGCACTAGAGAGAGAAAAGGATAAAAAATCAAAGGCAAATATTAAAGAGTTAAAACAAAAACTTGCAGATATAAAAGAAGAAGCACGTGCGTTAGAGGGTAAATGGAGAAACGAAAAAGATTTAATATCTGAAATTCACGAACTCAAAAAGGAAATAGATGAAGATAGGCAAATGGCTGAAATCGCTGAGCGTGCAGGCAATTTAGAGCGAGTTGCAGAAATTAGATATGGTGAAATACCAGAACAAGAGAAAAAATTAAAAAGTGCAGAAAAAGAATTAGCCCGTATTCAAAAGAATGGGCGTATAATGCGCGAAGAAATAACAGAAGAAGATATAGCTGGTATTATTGCTCGTTGGACAGGCATACCTGCTTCCAGAATGCTTGAAGAAGAAATGGCTCGCCTTGCAAACATGGAAGAAGAGCTCAGAAAGCGCGTTGTTGGTCAAAAAGAAGCTATAGCAGCAATAGCGAATGCTATTCGCAGAAACAGAGCAGGCGTTAGCGAAGAAGGACGCCCCATAGGTTCATTTATATTCTTAGGACCTACGGGTGTAGGAAAAACAGAACTTGCTAGAACTCTTGCCGAATTCTTGTTCGACGATGAATCTGCAATGATACGCCTAGACATGTCTGAATATATGGAAAGCCACTCTGTTAGCAAGATGATAGGATCTCCTCCAGGATATGTGGGTCATGAAGAAGGAGGCCAGTTAACAGAGCAAGTTAAGAGACGTCCTTACAGCGTAATCTTGTTCGACGAAATAGAAAAAGCTCATCCAGAAGTATTTAATTCTCTGCTTCAGATCTTAGATGATGGTCGTTTAACAGACTCAAAGGGACGCACCGTTGATTTCAAGAATACCGTGATAATAATGACATCTAATGTTGGTAGCAACTACATTCAGAATATGTCTTCCTTAGGCTTTGAAACAGGAGAAGACGAAGGCAAGAAAGCAGTATCAAAGAAAGAAAGTTCTATGAGAGACAAGGTGATGGAAGCAATGCGCGATAAATTTAAGCCAGAATTTCTTAACCGCTTAGATGAAATCATTATATTCCATCCACTAGATAAGAAGGCTCTTAAGAAAATAGTTGATATACAACTTGATGTCGTATTGAAGCGGCTCAAGGAGCGCGATATCTCTGTACGCATCGGCAAGGGAGTTAAAGAGTTTATAGCTGATAAGGGTTACGATCCAAACTTCGGAGCAAGACCACTAAAAAGAGCAATTCAACGCCATATTTTAGATCCTCTTGCTAAAAAGCTTATAGAAGAAGGCATTCAAGGAAATGCGAGGGTTTCTTTGACAACTAAAAACGATAAACTAAATATCAAGATAACCCACTCTCAAAAGAAAAAGAAAGAAAAGGAAAAGCAAGAAGAAGAAAACACTGAAAAAGAAAAAGCAACAGCTAACTAATAAAAAACCCCGACAATTGTCGGGGTTTTTTTTATTATGGATGCTTATTTGCCATATCTAGGCGTTTTAAGCCCATGTTTTTTGAAATATTTGATTGCGCTCATAAGGTGTGTGCGGGTATATTTGTTTAATAAAGCAAAAAATATATTTTTTGTTCTGCTTGCTCTACCATGAAAATGATAAACTGCAGCAAGAGGATAGTAAATTACCTTTAAGTCGTTTTCCCAATATCTTCTGCATAGGTCTACGTCCTCCATATACATAAAGAATCTTTCATCAAATAGACCTATTTTCTCTATATAACTTTTTTTGGTTGCCATTATAGAGCCCATTAACCAGTCTACTTCTGTGGGTGTTTCAGTTAGATTTTCATAATCTCTCATCATAAACTTATCTATTTTCTCTTTTCCCCAAGATGTTTTACCAAGTGGAGTTCTTCGTAGCACTATGGAAAGGGGAGTATAGTATCTAAAAGCTGAGGGTTGGTGAGAATTATCAAAATTTAAAAGCTTAGGGCCAACTAATCCAACATCTGGATTTCTCTCTAAATATTCAAGCATAACAGTTATATTTTGTGGTTCGGGTATTATTACATCAGAGTTCATCACAACTATGTATTCTCCTTTAGCTTGAACAATCCCCCTGTTTGCTGCTTTACCAAATCCAAGATTACTATTGGAGGTAATTAGTC
>JAWWAH010000052.1:0-5269 GCA_033721415.1 Candidatus Spechtbacterales bacterium
CTTTATCTTCTCCTGATTCTTTGAATGCATCTATGGCTTGGTCTAGTTCTTCTTTGAGGTCTTTGAGCTCTTGGAGCATTTCTTGAGCTTCCTGTTTTTCAGGAGATGGTTGATCCTCTTGTTCTTCTTGGGGTTCTTGAGGTGTTTCTTGGTCCTCGGATGGGTCTTCTGCTTTTTTGAATGGGTTGAATCGCATATTAAGCGTCTCTTAAAGCATTTTCCAAGTCATCTATTTCTGTTGCAACACCTTCTCGAAATTCATCCATGTCTGAGATATCACCGAGTTGTTTGAAGTTTACCTCTTCAACCTCCTCTTCTGCTTTAGAGGATTCTTCTTTTTGAACCTTTGGCCATTCATTTCTCTCCGGAATAGGTCCGAAAGCAGCTTCTACAACTTCTCGTGGGTGGAAAAATTCTCCTTCAGGAGGATCGTTTTCGGGCACATCAACATCGAATGAATTAGTATTGCCTCCAGCTCCATAATCCGGACTTTGCTCCCAGCCATCCGATTGGAAAAAGGTAAATCTATCTTTCAAGAGTTGGTATAGATAAGCTCTTTCTTGAGGAACTGTTGATTGCTCTACAAATTCTTTCCATAGATAATAATCTATTTCACGCTTATACCCCCCTTGCTGCCAAGCGGTAAGTATGTTCTCCAATGAACGTACAGAAAGTACTGATTCTCTAAGAATTGGCTTAACTCGACGGCTACCTCCTTGTTGTTGAAAATAATATGCATCAGATACTTCTTTCCCAGCAAATATATTTTGTATAATTCTTGCAGCTTGTGCTAAACGCCACAACTTTTTAAGCGAATCCTTTGGAGCTTCTATGTTCCCGTGTTTATCCATTATGTAAGAAAGTAGCAGAGCATAAAGCTCATTACCCTCTCCGGCCTCTGTTTCAAGCGGGCCTTCTGTTATTTGTGGTAAATAATCATATTCAATTTTATGTAAACGCGACAAGAATGCAGGGTCCATATCCTGCCTACCAACATATTTATCCTGCCCTTGGTTTAAGTTACCGGTCATTACAACAGAAAATCCTTCTTGCACAACAAGTTCTTCGCCTGAATCTTGTTGAACTCTTATAACATCCCCGGGCCTACGAGTAAGAATATTATTTAAGCTAATAAGCACTTCGTGGGGTATGGCATTAACCTCATCCACTATTACAGGGCGCCCCTCTTTCATGGCTTGATAAACAGGTCCTAAGTAAAATTCTGATATTGTTCCACCTTCAGATTGTTTTAGATATGTTTGAAGTATTCTATCGTGAGCTCTATTTTTATCTTCTTCAGAAGCATCAGGGTTTTCTTCTACCCACTTTTTAAAGCGCTCCTCAACAGCTTCCACATAAGAACCCACCTCATCAGTATCCAATTTATCTATAGCAAGAGACTGATGCCCATATAGCTCCGCTAATGAAGTATGTTTTGATCCGGATATAATTAGTGCATCTTTTTCTATATACTCACGTGCTACATGCATTGCAAGTTCAGTTTTACCGCTACCAAGGTGGCCATAGAGCATAACAGGAATACCTGCTCTCATGTGTGCTACCATGTCTTCGGCCTGCTCTTTAACATATGGGGTCTCAACTATTTTGCCCTCCCGTAAAGCTTTTCTATATTCGCGCAATTCATGTAAATGCAAACCATAGAATGCTTCCGGGCTTGAGTTTAAGAGTTCTTGATATTCTTTATCTAAAGCATCAAGTTCTTCTCTAATTTCTGCAAGAACTTCATGCTCAACTCCACTAATTTCGTCTTCAATATTATTGAGGATTTCAGCTTCTTCTTCTATTAACGATGCTCGCTGTTTTTCTATTTTGCGAAGCCTAGATAAAGCTTCTCTTAGATTTTTTGTTTGAAATTCCTCAAGCGCCTCAGCCAAAACAGATACATCCTCTACCTCGTCTTCGGCCTCCATTCTCAAGGCTTCTTGCTCGGCATCTTTTCTTGTCTTTAATCTTTTGCTAAGTGTTGTTTTACCTTCTAAGGTTTCACCTGTGCGTATTTTTGCCTCTTTGCGTTTTTTGGATTGTGCCTTGCCAACTTTTTCTTCTACTCTTTCCCATTCTTCAGCAGATATATCGGATCCTGTATGCTCCACTATTTCTCCTACATAGTAACCTTTCGTGGGATCTTCGGGATTGGTGTCTTCCTTAATCTTAACAGAGTAAGGCACGCCCTGAGAGGGCTTAAGAGACTCTTCGCTTAGCTTAATGGCTTTTCTATTTTTAGAACTACTTCTATAACCTACTATTTCGCCATGTTTATCTTTTTCCGGAATAAAATAAATATTCGGAATAATAGAATTCTTATCTAATTCCTCTAAAGCTTTGTGCTGATTTGTGATATTACTTATTTCCTTATCGCTGTTATTATTTTCTTTCCTAATTATATTTTTTATATTTTTTTCTATATCTGCCATATTGATATTATTTCTTACTTTATTTTATTTAAATTCTTATTATAATACTAACATAAAATATTTAAAAAAATAGGTTTAATTTGTAATATTTGCCTATAGAGCTTAGTTGACAATTAGTAATTATTATGTTAATATATGAGCATAGTAGACGTTTAGAGCGAAATAGTTGTTTCGCTAAATCGTCTCTGCTAGTACCTACTCAAGAAAAAGAACAAAAAACTATTGGTATCTACGCCTTTTTTGAGGCATAGATACCACGGGCAAAGCGGAGTTAGCCACACTCTCTCGGGTTAGCCACACTCGTTAAGCTTTTGCCACAGAGTTACTCGGTAACTATCCAATTAGGATAGTTACTCGAGAACTCCAGCACACACCACCCGCGCTTTGCGCGGGTTTTTTTATGCACGCACATCTTTTAAGTACTGTTTTAGAAGCTCTGTTACTACGGGTAAAAGCTCTTCTATGTTTTCCCCTATAGCTCCTCCCCTATTTTCTGTAACACCTTGGTTCCAAACTTGTGAAAAACTAGTACTTTCAGTCCATGAAATATCTCCTATTTGAATTGCCCTAATTATAACCCCCTTGTCATCTAAGCTGTCTACGACTTGCCGAGATGCTCTAGGATCTGAAGAACCACCATCAGTAACTTCTAATACAATTTCCATCAGCTTGCCGTTTTTTATATCCTCTAAATCTTTTTCGGATAAAGATTTTTCTATTTCTCTAAGAGCGGTGTAATCATGTGTTGAACCCATACTTTCTCTTAATTTAGTGAATACACTTACTATCTCTACTTGTTCTTCATCTATGTTGGTTTCTTCTCTGAATTTTTTTATACGTTCTGCGTAATCACCAAAAACCCAAGCCTCTGTATCTACTTCCAGTTCAGATTTTGTTTCTGAACGGGTCATATTTAAGTAGGTATTAAACTCCCTCAAGGAAGAAAGAACCAACACAATGCACTGCTCTAACACATGGCGCTTTTCATAATCCATTGACCCTGACAAATCACCGACAAGACGCACCCTTATTCTTTCGGGTTTGCGTATTTCTGTCTCTTTATCAACTTGGCGTTTCATGGTGCGAGTATCTTCAAATTCGCCTTCTTGTAGTTTCGGCCATTCATCTATAACTTTTTGCATATCTAATTCTATTCCTGTTTTGAAATGGCCCTCTAAATCCCGCCTTCTTTCCACACTTGATCCATATATTATGTGTTGCCATAACTCTGCAAGCTCATCGAGATAAGCTGCTATCTCTTGTTCTATGTGTCTAAATCTTCGCATATCACTCATACTAACGTCATTTTTTTCAGCCCAATCCTTATCCATCTTTTTTTGTACTTCATTTGCTTTCTCTTCTGCGGTTTTTGCATCTTCCTCTTCGAGTTCTTCCTCTTTTTTCTTCTCCTCTTGGTATTTTTCTCTAAAATCATTCATTTTGTGTGGATCAAGTTGGTCGGGGCTTTTTTCTTTATATTCTCTGTAATCTGCATCAAAAGGATTACCATTTGGAACACCACCCTCTTCAGGCTCAGCATCACCGCTTTCCGGCAATCCATCGCCACTCTCACCTCCGGATCCTCCTTCTCCACCCTGACCACCTTCCGATTGCTCTATGATTTCCGGCTCCCATTCTTCTAAATCTTTCATTAGTAGTTCCTCGAATAATGGTTCTATTGTATTTCTAATCACTACATCTCTTTGCCCAACAGTGGTATCGCGACCACTGCGAGGCGTAATAAATATATCTATTATCTCTTTGGGAGTATATTCTTTGCCTTGAAATTTAATTTTTGTGTTCAGTGCCTCTTCAACATCCGGACTTAACTGGAGCTCTTCACCGGGAACCATTTCGTTACGCAATAAGGCATACACAAACTGTAGGTGCCGTTGTGTTTTAGTATAATCTGTTGCGTCAAATAATTTTTCCTTATATAGGCGCTCGGCTTCTTCTCCTCCTTTTTCTTCTGGCTCATAGTTTACAGCTCTTCGAGCAAGATGCTTGTTAACATAAATATCATTCATAATATTCCAAAAAGTATGGTGAATTTGATGTGCACCTTGCTCTGCACGATTTAATGTCTTGTCCGGATCATTTGGGCTTATGGGTTTTTGTTTTTTTATTTTTTCTACCAATTCTGGATCGGATTTACCATATTTATCTTCCCATTTTTCTAATATAATCTCCCCTGTCTTCTTTGCATTTTCAAAAACATGGTCATGTTGTTTTTCCATTGCCTCTGGATCCTCTACCATGTCGCGGAAGTGCGAAAGTTCATGTAGCACTGCCCACAGAAGTTGATCCTTAGAATAACCCTGCTCAAAAAACCAACGAGCAGCAAGA
Source organism: Candidatus Spechtbacterales bacterium (assembly GCA_033721415.1). Classification (GTDB taxonomy): domain Bacteria; phylum Patescibacteriota; class Minisyncoccia; order Spechtbacterales; family 2-12-FULL-38-22; genus JAWWAH01. The sequence continues at coordinate 4,782 of JAWWAH010000052.1, forward strand.
TGTACTGTACCGCTTTCATAATCTATATAAAACGTAGGAGCTTGCGTGAATTCAAACTTAAGCGAAACATCTTTTGCAAATGTAATAAAAAATCTCCTATAGGAATCTAAAAACTCCTGAGCTTCCTCTATAAACTCTTTAAGCTTTTTTTCTACCTCTTCTTCGCTCATATCTTCTTTGGGCTCAGGTAATTCAAGTGAAGCTCTGTGCTCTTCTATGTCTTCGTCTCTATTTAGTTTTTGCTTTTCAGGATCAAACATATACTTATTAAAACATATATTTAAAATATTTTGTTACCTTTGCGGTCTATGAAGAACCATTCGTCATCTTTTACTACACGAGCAAGGCCTTCATGGAAAGATTCTGCTGAATCATATGTTTCATCAGAGATTCTATCTCCATTTTTGTCTATGAAGAACCATTCGTCATCTTTTTTTACACGAGCAAGGCCTTCTTGGAAAGAACGTGCATCATCATATGTTTCATCA
>JAWWAH010000053.1:0-4878 GCA_033721415.1 Candidatus Spechtbacterales bacterium
AAAAGCTACAGCAGCAGAACAGGTAAGCGAATTGACAGAGAAACAAATCTATGTTATATTAAGGGAGTTTATTGCCGCAGAGCAGGATATCAAGAACTCACCCCTGCCACAGCTTCCTCTTGAGCTTGCGGTGGTAAATATCTGTTCCAAAGATTAGCCCTCTTTCGGGCTTGTAGCTCAACCTGGTCAGAGCAGCGCGCTCATAACGCGTCGGTTGTCGGTTCAAATCCGACCAAGCCCACGAGACCCTTTTGGTAAAGAATCATTAGGGTTCACGAGATCTAAAAATTCAGGGGAATTTTTAGATCGACGAGGGTGGTTAGGTAAGCGATACCAGCCGAAGCTTTTGCATGTGCAGGTCATTTTCTGTAATGTGCATCAGGACGTAATCTAACCACCCTCTCACCTTTATATATGGGAGCTTAGCTCATCAGGTAGAGCAATTGGCTTTTAACCAATAGGTGCAGGGTTCGAGTCCCTGAGCTCCCACGGGGATGTGGCGGAATTGATAGACGCGCCGGGCTTAAGTCCCGGTGTCCTATGGACGTGCAGGTTTGAGTCCTGCCATCCCCACGAGACGCAAGATAAGTTCTTGTGTAAGATCCTCGGCTTTTTAGTCGGGGATTCTTTTTTATTATATACAAAAAGCGGGGCTAAGCCCCGCTTTTTAGGTAAATCTAAATAGGTTTTATTTTTTACCCTTTTTCTTTTTGCTCTTTGATCCCCCCTCCATTACTTGTTTTTTTATTCTTTCCCAGTGATCTCTCATATCGCTTACCATTTCTTCCAATTCTTTTTTATCTATATTCTTTACATTTTCATACTTTTCGCTCACTTCATCAATAATTTCATTGTATTTCTTTTCGGTTAGGTCTTCTGCCTCATCTACACGCTTTTCTATTTCTTTTTTTGCATCATCAGCTAATTTTTTAGCTTTATTTCTTGTCTCTTCACCCTTTTCAGTTCCAAAAAGAAACCAGCTTGCAAGAGCACCGGCAACTGCGCCTAAAAGCCCCGCACCCAGTCCTTTTTTATCATCTTTTTTTCTTCTTTTACCCATAGTATTTATATAAAAGTTAAATTAATTGTATTTTATTTATCTTTGTCAGACAGTAAAGCTTTTACAAAGACCTTTGCAAGTTCTGAGAATATAAATGCTTTTGCCTGTTTGCGCTTAGCATCTTCTATAAACTTGTCTATATATTCTAAAACACTATCTGTTCTTTCTCTCGCGCGTTCCATTATATATCGTACATCGCGCATTATTTTTATAAGGTAGACAACAACAACAGTTAGGCCAATGCCAAGTACTACAGTAGTTATTGCTGCTATAAAGAAAAATATGTCAGCTTTCATTAAAGTTTCCATAATTTTTAAAAGCTTAGTTAATTATATATAAGCTTATCCTATATACATTTTAACAACCACAGCCCTTTATTACAATATAGTACATAGTGGATATCCTGCTGAAAACTTGAAAAACACGCGTTTTTAGGGTAAAATATAGCTATTGCCGGATAGACTAACTGGTAAGTCGCAGGGCTTTGGACCCTGGTCAATGGGAGTTCGAATCTTCCTCCGGCAGCGACCCCCGGTTTTGTTTTTACAAAACCGGGCATTTCTTGCCCGATAGTATAATGGTAGTACGCCAGGTTTTGGTCCTGGTAGTTGGGGTTCGAATCCCTGTCGGGCAACCGCGACATTAAAAGCCCCTTAATGGGGTTTTTAAGTTGCCTGGGTTTTCTGCAGGGATTCGAAAGACGGACTGAGCGAAGCGAAGGAGTCCGGGGTGGAGCCACTTAGCGAACTCAAGCAAGCAGTGCGCAGAGTGAGCTTAGTGAGCTGACGCCCGAATCCCTGTCGGGCAACAACCATGAATTAGGTTCTATATCCGAGCTGCCTAATCCGCAAACGCTTTATTGTAAACAAATCTTAATTTTTGGAAATTTCCAAAAATCCTTGTTTTTAGGCAGACCCACCCCGGACTAGAACTAGTTAGGAATCGGTGCTTGGCAACAACCTTGAGCGGAGTGCGAGACCGCGCTTCCTCATCAAAAACAGCCCCTTTGGGCTGTTTTTGTTTAAAGAAAATATTTAATTGTGAGATCAAAGGTTTAGGTATCACCCCATACAGAACGAATAATCTGCATTATGCGATCTCTAAACCTATTGAATGGTTCAAAGTACATTGTTCCTAGCATACTCGAACTGAATTGAATTAATACCATGCGTGACCCACGACCTTTGTAAATTTAGACCACGCCAACCTAAACTTCAAAACTATTTTTTGGTTATCTTGGCCTTCTTTCGTCTCTGTTTTGTAATTTTAGGCACTGTTACAGTTAAAACCCCATCTTTCATATCCGCCTTAACTTTATCCGGATCAACATCTGCAGGAAGTGCAAATTCACGATAAAACTCTCCATACTCTCTTTCATAACTATAAAACTTTTCATCCTTTTGTTTTTCTTCTTTTTCTGCTTTACCGCTTATACGCATAGAGTTTTCATCTACTTCAACCTCTATATTGTCTGAATCAACACCGGGTACATTTGCAGTTACCTTTACTTCCTTGTTTGTTTCTGAAATATCCAACTTTGGGAAAGTCTTGTCCCACGAAACTAAGGAGTGAGACTGATCAAATGGATCCCAAAAGCTTTCGTCAAACAATCTATTCATTGCATCTCGCAAGCTTACAAAATGTGGTTCAAAAGGAGCTATGTCCTTTCGCTTATCATCGCTATCATGTTTTTTTGTGACTTTCATGTTTTTAATATTTAGAACGTTGGTATAGCATATCAACGCCTAAATGAGTTTATTAATTACATAAAAGTGACCTTTTTAATAATCTAAGAATTTATCTATATTACATTTTAAAAAATTAGCAAACCCTTGTCAAGAGTGCTAATTGTGAATTTTGTGGAAACATAGTAAACATCCCTGACCGCGAGACCTTAAGAAGTATACTCAACCTAGCCCTGGAAAGCCCTCAATGGCTTGATGTAACAAGGTGTTAGACCGCTGACGTCAACAACCACGAATTAGGTTCTGGCATCCGAACTGCCTCCTAATTCCCAAAAACAGCCCAAAAGGCTGTTTTTGTGTTAGAATATGCTATTATAATCAATTAAACTATAAAAAATTATGCCCAAAATCCAAGAATTAACTGCTGAAATTCAAGATAGTAATATTCCAGTTTCTACCTTATTAAGAAAAGTTAAGGTTTTCGCTGAAAAATTAGGTCAAAAAGATTTTTTAGAATGGGTAAATTTAGAATTAAACGGATATGCATCCGACAGTGCATATCCCGAATACAGAAAAATTTCTGGGCAAGTCAAAGGATGGAATCCTTATAGGGGTTGGATACCTTTACATTTTACAAAGAAAGAAACACAAGAACTTATATCCTCGCGATATATAAAACAATCTGTTAGTGAAATGGAAGAATTATTGAACAGCGATACAGAAAGATTTGAAATGCCGTTTAGCGATGAGGTCGCAAGCCAAATTTTAGCCGACTCTGAACCTAAAACAAAAGTTTCATTGTTTTTCGATAGGTCTACAATAACAAGCATACTAAACCAAGTCCGCAACAGATTACTTGATTGGGCGATTGAATTAGATAAACAAGGTCTTGATGGTGACGAGGAGGAGTTTACAAAAGAAGAAAAGGAAAGAGCCCAAACTGTGGAGCCCAAGTATAACATTGAAAGCATAGAAAATTTTCATGGCAACATAGGAGAACAAAACAACCAAAACTCTCAAGGCGAAATTGTTATACCAGATGAAAGTTTATTAAGTAAATTTTTCTGGTATGTGATAATTGCATTAATCGTTGTTATTGTAGGTAATGTAATTAGTGCTATTATTCTAGATAAATTTTTCGGTCTTTAAGGTATAACTGACTCTTAATACAAAGGATCATTTCCCGTTTCTCAAAATCCTTTCCGTTTTGAAGAATGTATTTCATATATTTTTTCGCGCTAAGCTCTGTACTCACCGGAGCTTTTTTCTTTTTGCCCAGTACCATTCTTTCAAATCTTTGGTAGCGTTCTATTTCTCTCGCTATCCTGCCTTCAACTTTTACTTGGTCTAAGCTTAACTCATCTACAAGTTTCTTTAGTTCTTTTATTAAATCTTTTTCGTTTATATAGGACTGGTCTTTGCACTTTAAATCCCGGCTCTTGTTGCACCTTTTTAATAAATTGGGGGCTCTGACTTTTTTCCATGGACTCGCTGCTGAAGGCGGCCCAAAAGCATTTTGAGGGGACTGCGACTGCGCAACTACCCAAGTATTAATCTTTGAACTCACATTTTTATCTATTAAAAAACCGCCAAAAGGCGATTTTTTTGTTTTGTCCACATTATTTAACGCTTATATATGCGGTAAAATAAGTATATGAACAATAATCTAAAAAAACTTAAAGAATATATTGAACGCCAAAAGGCCAGGGGAGTTAAAGATGAAGATATAAAAAAGGGGCTTTTATCTGCGGGGTGGCGCAAGGATGATGTAGATAAAATGTTCCAAGGCGGCATTAAAAAGGCAAGCTCGGCAACCGGCACCGGCAAACATACCGCACCAAAAAAAGGGTTTGTCTATTATATAAAAAGAATATTTATAGCCGCTTTGAAGTTTATAGCCGGAGCAATCATTGGGGGGTTTATTTTCATCTATTTTTTGATAGACCTGGACGAAGATATCATATTTTATATATATTTTGGCCTTGGAGGCGCTTTTGCCGTCGCTTTTAAAAGATTTTTAGGAAGATTTCCTGTTGTGTATATTTCCGGATTTGCGATTCCCGCACAACTTTTGTGGTTACTACTTAATTCGTGGTAAAATAATTATATGAACGACCAACTACAAAACTATAT
>JAWWAH010000054.1:0-4313 GCA_033721415.1 Candidatus Spechtbacterales bacterium
AATGTTTCAGTCTTTCCTAGTGCTTTTAGTGTCTGATTTATACCATCTTCACCTGTTGCATTTGTCTCCATTAATTTAGTGAAAAACTCTTCTCCATACTGATCAAGTAGATAATGGCCAAAAATACTAGCTGCAGCATAATCTTCTGTTTTACTGTTCCAGCCTATAAGAGAATTAGATGTATTATCTTTAAAGGATCTTACCCTGCTTGCTAAATTGCTACCTGGATAAACATCATTAAGCCCAGCAATAGTTGGCGCTATCTCTGATAACATCTCGTTAACCCAAAGCTCGTCGCGAATATCACGTAAACGCACTCTTTGGTTATAATTTATAAGATGTTGCAATTCATGGGCTATAAAAGCTTCGGCATGCCGGGGAGTGCTCAAAAATTCTGTATTTATATAAAACATCTCTCTTTCATTAGAAGAAGCTATCTGAGAACGGCGTATTTCATCTTCCTCACGAAAATATCCACCTATCCCCGAATCTAGGCTAGTAAAGAGTATAGTTATTTTTTCTTCTCCATCTATTCCAGGACTCCACTCTGAACCAAATACTTCTGTAACACGCGGATAAGTACTTGTACTAAAAGTTTGTTCTATATCGCCTAAGGTGCTTAGTATAGTTCCCTTTTCTGCGGGAGGTAAATTGTTCCAGTAAGCATCCTCCACATAAAAATCTGCTTTTGTGCCATCTATACGCAAGCTAGCATTTATCTGAGAACGCCCAACACTGTCGTAATCAGGGTCAATATTAAAAGATACTGTAGAAGATTGTGCACTTGCTCCTGGTGCAGACAATAAAAAAACGAGGCTTAACAGCGCCGTAGTTATAATGCTAAACTGTTTTTTTGTTTTTATCATGAATGATTTTTAGCTTGTTCTGAATTGTGTAAGTCGTATTGCCTGCCTGCCGGTAGGCAGGGACTTATATGCTTTGCATATTAGTCTTATTACCTTATCAACTGACTAGAAAGTACAGATCTAAAATCTACAAAGAATAATAATCTCTCCCAAAGAGATTTTCCTTTTACATTAATGTTCATCGACGTATCCGTGTAATTGCCTGCTGTATCGAATACTCTAACAGTTACTTTATGAGTGCCTCTTTCGAAAAATGGTACATAAACTTGTTGTGTCGTAGGAACAAATACATCATTTCCAATTCTTAAATAAAAGTTTGGCTGCAGTTCATCTGTATCATCTGTAGAAAATTCAAAACGCACAACATTGCCAACAGAAACACTTGTTGAGCTAGCTTTTACTATGGGAGGATTTGGTGGAGTTGTATCTACCATCGCTCGATAATGGCTTACCGGACCACGTGTGTCGCCTCTTCTTGCAGCAACATGCAAGTAGTATGTTCCATCTTCCGATACCGAGAAATTCAAACTGTTGTTTGTAGTTGATCTCTCTCCCGAAGGAATGGTATTCGGATCTTTATCAAAAGCATAAATATAATCATATCTATCCCCAGCATTCAACCAAGAAAAGTCTATAGAGCTAGAATTATATTCGAGTTCACGGTTAGGGTGCGTTTCTGAGAAAACTGTCATCCGTGGAGGAATGTCCGAATCACGGCTACTTTGCCCTAATGATGCTTGGTAGCTCCCGTTTTCAGCAAATCGCAGAACATCTGTACCAAGTCCATCGTTTGCAAGTACTGTGGTTTCCTCTCCGAATATTAAACTAAAGTCACCTTCGGCAGTAGGTGTAATTGCAAGTTCAGCAACCGTACCCCTCACATCAGAAAATCCATTAGGAATACCGCAAGAAACTTTAACTTGTCCGGCTTCGTTATCTATACTATTTTCTATAAATAAACTTTCAGGGCAAATAGAATTGTTTGTAACTAAATCATCTACAGTTATCTTTGTGGGGTCGTAATTTAATACAAAGGATATAACATTTATTGCTTCGCCTCCTGTTTCAACCTCAACTCCTATTTGTTGTGTGGAACCAACTTTATATATATCAAAACCGGGACTAAGATGTAATGTAGAGTTATATATTGTAAAAGAAGTTGTATTTATTTTTGTAGCTTTCTGATAAAGCAAATACTGACTAGACATAAAAGATATTATAAACACAGCTATAAATATTATCGTAGCGCCAATAAAATGCTTTCTAAGAAATTCTTTATGGCCAACTTTTTTATGAACCTCAAAATAATCAAACAAGAAAACAAATAGTCCTGTAAGAAGCAGTGCCAAAATTAAACTACGTAAAGCATGGTTTGTTTTATGGAAAATAAGTATTCCTCCAGGATTTTCGCCACTATTGGCCCCTTCAAGCACAGCATTCTGTAAAAAGTAAGGTTCACCATCCATTAATATATCTGCTTCTGTTTCTTCTTGTCTTATCCAGTTAGAGCCAGTACTAAAGTTAGAAGCAATAAGTTTTTTATCTCCAGAATCAGTAAAGCTACTCCCTATTATTCCTTGCTCTGCTGAATATATAGCTATATGTGTTTTTTCATCTAAGTATTTGCGTTTAAATTCTTCGGCGTAATCTCCTTTTAGATTTTGACCAGCAAAAATTGCTCCAACGACATTCTCTTCTTCTATTATTGGATGTGTTGCGATTAACACAAGGGGCTCTGTTCTTCCTTCTCCAAATAATACGGTTTCATTCCCTTTTGCCGCCTCTCTCCCCCAGTGTGTTGTTTCAAAAACATTATCCCCACTTCTTGATAAGGCATGGGAACGCACAAGAACAATGCCATCTTCGTCGACAGCCATAAGTACACTAAGATCTCTCTTTTCGGCTTCTTCTGCAAGTATAGGGATTAATTTTTGAGAATCTTTATCCTTAATATACTCTCTAACGTTTTCTAGATTTCCTATGCTTTCGGCTTCGGTGAGTGCTCTTTCTTTTTCATTTTCTAGAACTTCTTTTACTTGCATAGCATCTCTGCGCGCTATACTTTTAGAAGTTCCATCAATAAAGAATGCCAAAACAGCAAACAATACTAAAAATAGCACTATTGTAACTAGTGTTATGTAGATTAATGATCTCTTGTGGTGAGAAAATATATTTTCCATGTGTACTTATATTCTAACATAAAAAGTAAAAACAATACTGTTGTATTATCACCAATATAATTGCTATCTAGCCATTATATGACTACCAAACTTTAGCTTTAGCTATATAATGGCTAAATAGCAATTAGTGAGCCCCTATAATCCACGGCCGTGGATTATAGGGGCGGGATTAATTACAACTTAAAACCTCTTTTTTCAAAGTATTTTCTTAATTTATGATCTCTCTCTACTGTAGCTGTAAAGTACAGTAAATAATTACTTACACCTAAAAAATCGGCTACTAAATCCATCTCTTCACCACAATCATAAGGATAAACCCAGACGCTCTGTTGGACCTGAAAAAATCCCATTTTCTTTAATTTATCACGTAAAACATCTCTAGCATACCTTCTCTTTTCCGGAACATCAAACATAACAAATCTCCACTTGTTGTCCCATTTTTTGGGCTGATCAAGCTTTAATTCGTCAAACTTATACCCCCTTAGCACTTGTTTACCCTTTTTTGTAAATTCAAAACTTACTTCCATCTCCTCTTCTGATATTTCTTTTGTTCTTTCTTTTATATATCCTTTTTCTTTCATTCTATAGAGACTTTTTCTTACTTGCACCGGAGTAAGTTTTTCTCTGCCATTTTCTTCTATTGATTCTGCGATTACACAAAACATCGCAAATCTATCATCTTTTTTAGGACAATTCCAAAGTATCTCTTCTGCAATTGTTTGTATGACAGATTTTTCTATTGGACCCTTTCTAAAATTTTTCATATTAATCAGCGTTTAAAAAAATAAAAACGTAAATATACTCTACATAAAGCAGATAAAATTTAGATAAAATATCATGTCCCTATAATCCACGGCCGTGGAATATAGGGACGCTTCTTGAGTTATTTTTGTGGGAAAAATTAAGCAAAAACAATTACCCAAAAGGGAAAGCTCACGTGATGCAGGGTTTAAAAACAAAAGGGGGAAGCCCCGTGAGGGGGCTTTTAGGGAATAAAATTAGGATTGTTGGTGTCCGTAAAAACCACGGCCGTGGAATATAGGGACACTTCTTGAGTTGTTTTTGTAGAAAAAATTAAGCAAAAACAATTGCCCAAAAGAAAAAGCCCCCGTGAGGGGGCTTTTTCGTCTATGATGCTTAGTTGTTTTCTTTGAAGACAACTACACCAAAGGAAAACCGCCCCGTGAGGGGCGGTTTTCCGGTACCGGGCTCGAGGTGGAATTAGGTTTTACTCCAATTCGCCTTATTGCCGGTTAGAACCATATCA
>JAWWAH010000055.1:0-4222 GCA_033721415.1 Candidatus Spechtbacterales bacterium
CATCAACGCTTTCAGGGCACCTTGTTAATAAGAATGGGAATAAAGTAACAAGCGTATCTGGAAGAGCTGGATTGTTTGCAGATGATGGCACTATGAAAGGTGGTGGACCAATAGAAAATGGTGAATTTTCCTTTGCAGCATCTGAGGGAACTTATAATCTTTATGTAGAGCTAGAGAAGGGCTCAGGCTATGTTGCTGGTCCAGCAAAACCTGTAACTGTTATATCTGGTCTCAATAGCATAACAGTTTCAGTTATAAGTTCAGATCTTCAGATATCGGGATATATAAAGGATGAAGCAGGTTCTCCAATAACGGGGTTATCTGTAGAGGTTGGAGCCAGCGGCCCCAATGGTGCATTTACACATGCTCTGGTAGATTCATCTACTGGTAAATATGTGCTTAATGTATCTTCAGGAACCTGGTATTTAGGATACAGAGCAGATCCAGCAACTGGTTATCTTTCTAAGGAGCCCAACATTAGCGTTACAGTTCTAGATGCATCCGTGCAAAAGAATCTTTTATTGCAAAAAGCCAACGGTAAAGTAAAAGGAAAAGTGGTTAATCCAGATGGAATAGGTGTTGCCGGATTGTATGTTGCAGCCAGCAAGAACAGTTTTAAAGAGGCTGCTGAAGGTGGTAGCTTTGATGACGTTGCTTTTTCTCACACCATTACGAAAACAGACGGTTCGTTTACATTACCACTTCCTGCCGGAACGTATTATATTAAAGCATTTACATCAGCTGATAGTGAATTTATAGCTCCAGAGGAAAAGAATGTAACCCTAAATGATGCAGAGAACAAATCTATTAGTAATTTAAAGCTGCGAACTCCTTCAATAAAAATAAAGGGAAAAGTGTATATAGAAAACACAGGAGCAGAAAATGCTTTTGTGTGGGCATGGTCTGAAACAGGGGGATATAGAGAGACAAAAACAACATCAGGAGGTTCGTTTGAATTTCTAGTAGCGCCAAATGAAAACTGGCACGTTGCTGCGGGGAAAGAAGTAAGCAATACTTTTTATAAATCCGTAGAACACCCTGTTTCGGTTGGTACAACAGACATTCCACTTGTTATGTATATGGAAAAGATTAGTGATTTGCCTGATTCAATAACCCAAACAGCTAAAACTACGGAAACCACAATTGTGCAAATATCAGATGGAACACGTGTTTCTGCGCCACCAAACTTTACTTCAGAAAGTACTTCTGTAGACCTAAGTATAGCTCCAGATACACGTTCTCCTTCACAGGGAGCAGCTAAGGTTGTAGGGCATGCCTACAATATGGAAGCAAGAGATGCTTCAGGAAAACTTATAACCAATTTTGACTCCAGTGTCACGGTTCGTGTTCCATATAAAGACACCGATGTTTTAGGTGTTGGAGCTAAAGAAGATGACCTTACTCTGGGTTACTGGGATGAGACAGCAGGAACATGGAAAAAACTAGATAACTCTGTTGTGAATAAAACAGATAAAGTTGTTACAGCAACAACAAAGCACTTTACTCGTTTTGCTGTGCTGACAGTTGTTCCTGTTGTAGATGTAAGCCATATTGCAGATGGGGATCTTATAACCACAGCTAACAGTTTTGATGTGTATATTGCTAAAAAAGTAGGTAATAAAAAGTTTAAGCGCCTTATATTAAACCCCGAGATATTTGAATCGTATGGGCACCTAAGCTGGGACAGTATCAAAACAGTTACCCAAGCAGAGGTAGATGAGTTTATATTATCTGGGCTAACAATGGAAATTTATTCAGATGGCACACCAGTTAACGGGCAAGTTTATCAAGTAAGTTCTGCGCCTAATTCAGATATTGGTATAAGTTCAAAAATCCAGATGAGTGCCCAAGCTTTTGAAGCTGCTGGATATGATTGGGATGGAATATTTAAGATAAACCACACTGAAGCAAGCCCCAATTTCTATCCAGAGGGAGATCCAATTACCGCATAAATGAAATTAAAAAAGTTCCCAAAACGTAGTAAATTAAGAAATAGATTCTTAATATTATTTACCACGCTAGCTGTTGTGCCGGTTTTGGTTTTGGGTGCTACCGCTCTGTATTCAATAGATCTTTCGCACAAGCATGATGTTTCACAATTAGGACTTCTTTTAGCAGAGCAAAAAATAAATGAAATAGATAAATTTTTTACTGATAATCTTGGCATTTTAGAGTTAACAGTGGATATCGCTGAAAACCAAGATACAATAGCTCATTCTCAGCAACAGTTTTTATTGAGTGGATTTTTATCCTCAAATAGCGCTTTTGAAAGAGTGAGTTTTCACCAATATCCAAACGGCAGGACTACTGCTGAAAGAAGCAAAGATCAAGGAGAATTGCCGCCACTTGGATATCTTGACCCAAATATTGCTGAGATTGTAAAAAACAGAGGACAGCATATTGCTGAGGCTTCCTATGCCAGCGATAGTCCAGCAATTAGATTATCTACGCTTGTTCACAAAAAAGATCCGAACACAAACAAGGCAGGGGAACCAATTTATATAGTATCTGCGGATACCTCACTTTCATCACTCGTATCTTCTATAGAAAGAGCAGGACTAGGTACTGCAGGTTATCTTATTTTGGTAGATGAAAAAGGACATCTTATAGCAGAAGGAAGTCCATCAGATATAGATAGGGGAGAAAACCTTAAGTATCTACCTTCAATAAATAGAATTTTGGCAAACAAATCTATTGATGGGTTAAGTGAAGAAGATGTATATGTTAGCCCACTAAGTGATACAGAAGTAATTACAGCGGGATTGGTTGATCCTCGTACAAACTGGGCAGTGGTAGTTGAATGGCCCACATATGATGCAAACGCAATATTGCAAGATATGAGAAACAGAGTAATTCTCTTTACTATAGCAACTCTTTTAGCAGTGTTAGTAATAGCGCCATTTGTTGCATCGCGCTTAATAAATCCAATACGCAAATTAGAAAATGCCGCAAAGGCTATAGAGAAAGGTGATTTTGACACAGAGGTAGATATTAATACAGGTGATGAATTAGAAGATCTCGGAAACACATTTAATAAAATGACAAAAGGCTTAAAGCGCCTAGAAGAATTGAAGGACGAATTTGTGTTTGTAGCTACACATGAGTTGCGCTCTCCAGTTACAGTTATTAAGGGTTATTTATCGATGCTTAAAGAGGGTGATGCAGGCAAGCTTCCCGATACAGCAAGTGACATGATAAACAAAGCAGATATGGCTAATCAGCGCCTTGCTCAACTTGTTAATGATCTTCTGGAAATAGCTCGCTCTGAAGCAGGTAAGCTTGAAATAAGCGTTAGCCCTGTAGATATCACAGAGCCAATTCAGAGCTCTGTTGAAGAATTGCAACCTTTGGCAGATGAAAAATCGATACAGCTTACATATGAAAATCCAGGCAACGTTCCACAGGTTCTTGCTGAAAACAGTCGCATAAAAGAAGTTACAGTAAACCTGGTTGGTAATGCCATAAAATATACACAAGAAGGAGGTTGGGTTAAGGTTTGGCATGAAGTTAAAGACGGTATGGTAACCACCCACGTAGAAGACAACGGATTTGGAATGTCAGAAGAAGCTCAAAAGAAATTGTTCCAGAAGTTTTACCGTGTACAAACAGAAAAAACAAAAAGTATAACGGGAACAGGATTAGGTTTGTTTATTGTTAAACAAATAATAGAAAAAATGAACGGTAAGATATGGGTAGAGTCTAAGGAGGGCGAGGGTTCTAAGTTTAGTTTTAGTTTGCCGGTGGCAAATTAGATAATCCCGAATACTAGGCCATAATTTTCAAAAATAAAGATTTTAAGTATGGCGGAATAATTATCTAGTGAGGATATGCAGTTTCTAAAAACTAAAAAAGGAATATTTATCGGGCTTCTTTCTGCTATTGTTGTAGGGGTGGTTTTGTGGTTTATGCTTGGCGGTACAGCTTATGCCCCTGAGCCGGAAAACCTAGGTTATCCGTTGCCCGTAGAGAAGCTTGAAATAGCCGATACAGAAATAACTGTAGAGTTAGCAGAAAAACCCGAAGACAAAGCCAAGGGCCTTTCGGGAAGAAGCAGTTTAGCAGAAGAGCATGGCATGCTTTTTGTGTTTAATCGTCCCGGAACGTATTCTTTTTGGATGAAAGAGATGAATTTTCCAATAGACATAATATGGATAGGGGAGGACATGCGTGTTGTTGATATAACCAAAAACGCCAAACCAGAATCCTATCCCAAGAGGTTTAG
>JAWWAH010000056.1:0-4049 GCA_033721415.1 Candidatus Spechtbacterales bacterium
ATTGTTGTGGCGATCCTAAAAAAGGAGAGCATAAAGAAGAGTCAGAAAACATTTGTGAATTCTGCTAAACGTATAGCCAACATAAAAACGCCTCCAATTGGAGGCGTTTTTTGGTTTAGGGGTTGATTTATAATTTAATTTTGTTTATAATTTAATTCGTGTCTTATAATCAAATGTAGTAATTAGAAATATATTTTTGCATGGACAAGGAAGATAAAAGTAAGATAAAAAAATTAGAAGAAAGGCAAGAACTTCTGCGCAAGAAGGCGTTTATGATGTTAATAGAAATAGCCTTTATATTTGCCGTACCTGCTGTTATAGCATTTGTTTTAGGGGGAAGACTCGATGCTATTTTTGAAACAGGAAACACAATAATTCTTTCATCGCTGGCAATTGCGTTTATTCTTTCATGGATAATAGTGATATTCAGATTTAAGAAATTGCAAAAAGATTTTCAAAAGATTTCAGAAGATATTAAGAAGGAGTCGGGCAAAATCACCGATGATTCAGGAGGAAATCGTACGACCCCTGAAGAGGAAAAGTAAATTATTACAATGGGTATATTTAGACTACAACAAGAATTATCAACAATAGAACCAGAAACAGTATTTTATATTGGAGCATTTCCCGTAAAGAATTCTTTTCTTACCCTAGTTTTATTAACAATAGCATTTGTTGGACTCGCTATATGGACCCAGAAAAAAGCATCTTTGCGTCCTGGAAAACTTCAGAGCACTATGGAGTTGCTTTATGAGAAGATGTTTGAGTTGGTTTCTGGAATCACAGGTAAAAATAAACACGCACATAGAATATTTCCTATTATTGCAGCATTGCTGCTTTTTATTTTACTCTCTAATTCTATGGGGCTAGTGCCAGGACTAGATGCACTTACATTCAATGGAACTTCAGTTTTTAGAGCTCCTACAACAGATTTTAATACAACATTTGGACTTGCATTTGCTATGCTAGTTCTTGTACAATTAGCCAGCATTAAGCACTATGGAGTAATTGGTTACTTTGAGAGATTCTTCCAGATTAGGAGAGTATACAGAGCTTTTAGGAATAATGCCAAAGAGGGTATGACGGCCGTGATAGAGTTTTTTATAGGTATATTAGATATAGTTAGCGAGATAGCAAAGGTTGTATCATTGTCACTTCGTTTGTTTGGAAATATGTACGCAGGGCAAATTTTGGCAACATTAATACTTGGAGCACTAGCTATAGCTTTGCCTGCTGTATGGCTTGCGATGAATGTTTTGACTGCAGTAATTCATTCTATAGTATTTGCATTATTGGTAGCTGCGTATTATGTTATGGCAGTAGAGATAGGAGATGAAGTTGATGAACACGAATTAAATTAAATAATAATTAATAATTAATAAAATATAAAAACATGGATGTAGAAGCAGCAAGATTACTTGCAAAAGCAATTACAACCCTAACAATGGGACTCTCCGCTATTGGAGAAGGATTTCTTATAGGAAAAGCATTCGAGGCTATGGGGCGGAACCCTGATATCCAAGATAAGCTTTTCACTTACATGATCATCGGTGCCGCTATGGCGGAGTCGACCGCGATCTACGCATTAGTTGTATTTTTCCTACTAGGATAAATAAATTAGCATGAGTACAATTTTAGAAATTTTAGGAAGCATAGGTTTTGATTGGCGGGTTGCTTTAGCTAACCTAGTTAACTTCATGCTGGTTTTTTATCTTCTAAATAGATTTATTTTTAGCAAACTTAAGAATGTAATAGAAGAAAGAAAAGAGAAGATAAATAAGGGATTAGAAGATGCCAAGAAGGCAGAATCAGAAGTTATGATGGCAGAACAAAAGGCTGGTGACATCGTTAATGATGCAACTCAGCAAGCCAACGCTATCATAGCCGATGCTCGCGAACAGGAAAAAGATGTAATCAAGGGAATAGAGGAAAAGGCTCTTGATAAGGCCCGCGTTGTGGCAGGTAAAGCAAAAAAAGAAATAGAAGAAGAAAAAAGAAAGATGGAAAAAGAGCTAGAAAAAAAAGCAGCAGTACTTGCTGTTGATGCTGCAGAGAAAATACTTCGTGACAATCTAGATGAAGAATCAAATAAAGAATATACCGATAAGGTTTTAGAATCATAAATAGAATATGGCTTTATCATCTAAAAAAATAGCTCGAGCATTGTTTTCTCTCAGCGAAGAGGGTATTGATGCAGAAGAACTGGGTAACGCTTTTTGGCGCTACGCAGACTCTTCTAATCTATTATATGTCGTACCGAATGTTATAAGGCATTTAGAGTTACTGAACGAGAGAAAGAAAAAAGAGAAAACGCTTTTCATAAAGACGGCATTTCCAGTATCAGAAGAAACAAAGAAAGAAATAGAAAGATTTCTTCATGTGGATGAAAATGTTGAGTCTGATGTTGAACTAGATACGGAATTGATAGGTGGCTTTGTAGCTAAGTATAACAATGCAATATACGATGCGAGCATAAAAACCCAAATAAATACTTTGCGGAAAAAATTAATAAGCTAATAAAGTTTCAAACATGAAAGTTGATGATTTAATAAACAATTTAAAAGGCCAGATCAAAGAATTTGAACCCGAAATTAAAAAAGATGAGATAGGCGAAGTCGTAGAGGCTGGAGATGGTATAGCCCGTATTTCTGGACTTAGCAACTGTGAATCTATGGAGATGCTTGAATTCTTACCAGAAGGCGAAGATGGTAGCACTTCTTTTTATGGAGTTGCCTTAAATCTGGAAGAGGATGTCGTAGGTGCAATCATCCTAGACACCACCGACGCTATTAAAGAAGGAACAACTGTTAAGCGCTTAAATAAAGTGCTTTCTGTTCCTGTGGGAGAAGGAATTATTGGAAGAATAGTAGACCCTTTGGGCCGTATTCTAGACGACGGTGATGAATTTGAGAAAACTGATGAATATTTGGTAGAAAAAATAGCGCCCGGAGTTATGCAAAGAGAGCCTGTTTCTGAGCCAGTTCAAACTGGACTAAAAGCAGTAGACTCAATGATACCTATAGGAAGAGGCCAGCGTGAATTAATAATAGGTGATAGGCAAACTGGGAAAACAGCTGTAGCGATAGATACTATATTAAATCAAAAGGGCGAAGATATGATTTGTATCTACGTTGCTATAGGGCAAAAGAGATCTAAGGTTGCTCGTTTGGCGGCTAAGCTAAAAGAAGCTGGCGCAATGGATTATACCTTTATAGTTGCTGCGGGTTCCTCTGATGCAGCTTCGCTTTCATATGTAGCTCCATATTCAGCCACTGCTATGGCCGAATACTTTAGAGATAAAAAGAAAGATGTTCTTGTGGTTTACGATGACTTGAGTAAGCACGCAGTTGCGTATAGAGAAATATCTCTACTCCTGAAAAGACCACCAGGACGAGAAGCTTATCCTGGGGATGTGTTTTATATTCATTCACGATTATTAGAGCGAGCAGGTAGAAGAAATGAAAAAGCTGGTGGTGGGTCAATAACAGCTTTGCCCATCATTGAAACTCAAGCAGGTGATGTTTCTGCTTATATTCCTACAAATGTTATTTCTATAACAGATGGACAGATATTCCTTGAAACAGATTTATTTTACAAAGGCATTCGCCCAGCTATTAATGTTGGTATTTCGGTATCTCGTGTTGGTGGGGCAGCTCAAATTAAGGCAATGAAAAAGGTGGCAGGTAAACTTAAGCTTGCTATGGCGCAATATAGGGAGCTAGAAGCATTTGCTCAATTTTCTTCGGATCTTGATTCAGAAACAAAAAAACAACTTGATAGAGGGAAACGTATTACTGAGCTATTAAAACAACCACAATATTCACCAATTCCCGTAGAATTACAAGTAGCATCAATATATGGTGCAAACGAGGGGTACTTGGATAATGTGGATGTAGAGAATATTAAAAAGTGGGAAAACGATTTACATCAATTTTTGAAAAATTCAAAAAGAAATCTATTAGATAAATTGAAAAAAGATTGGAATAAAGAATTAGAGGGAGCATTAAAGAAAGCACTTGAAGAATTTACTACAACCCAAAGCTAATACG
>JAWWAH010000057.1:0-3680 GCA_033721415.1 Candidatus Spechtbacterales bacterium
ATCCTGTGCCCGGAAGTAGAAGTTCAGCATGCTTGCTCGCCATCGCTTTTAGCGATGTAGCTGAACTTTCACTTCCGGGTGTGGAAAACTTTATTGACTAATTTCAACCAATAACGTTATAATACTATTGAGGCTGGGAAAAGGTCTTCGGACCGCTTCCCGACCTCATATGAAAAACCACCGCTTCGGCGGAGGTTTTTCATTTTTAGGGATGTAATATATATACGCTTGAATAGGACAACTGGCTGTCCTATTCAAAAACCCACCATAACTGGTGGGTTTTTATAATGTTCTAATTCAGACCTTGGAGGAGTATCTAGGGCAGAGCTTCTTACCTGGGTCGAGGTAGCGCACTGCGGTGAGTGCAGCAAGCCCGGCAAAAGCTATATCGAAAGCAATAAGGTTTGTGTGGACAGTGCTTGCTTCGCCTGCTGCAAAGATACCCTCAACATTCGTAAAGGCGGGAACGGGGATGCCATCTACATCCTCTGTTCTAACCTTGATTCTATTCCTGTGTCCAAGTTCGAGACCCCACTCTTCGAAAATACCAAGATTTGGCTTTTGTCCAAGACAGGCTATAATCTTGTCTATCTCGAGCAGTTCCTTCTCGTCTGTCTTGTTATTCCTAATCCAGACGCCCTCTACGCATTCATCACCCTCTATAGAGTCCACCTCGTAAAAGACCCTTACAACATCTTCGTTCATGAGGTGCTCAAGAACAGTAAGCTCTGTTGCGCGGAAACCATCTCTTCTGTGGATGAGTGTTACGGATTCTGCAATCTCATCGAGTTGATGTGCCCAGTCAACTGCAGAGTCTCCACCACCGACAACAAGAACCTTCTTGTCTCTGTACTGCTCGAGGTCACCTGCGATGTAGTTGAGGCCCTTGCCTGAGAATTTATTGATTTCGGGCTCTCTAAACTCCGTAGGAGTAGTTGTGCCAAGTCCCGCTGTAATAAGTATCGTACGAGCCTGTACGCTGTGCTCTCCAAGAACACCCGCAACTTCTCCGTATGACATTTTTAGTTTTTCGAGGGTCACAGTGAAAATAGGCTTACCATCAACCTCTTCCTTGACCAGGCTCGTAGCCTTTTCTGGAGAGAAAAGCTTTGGAAGATCTGGCGACGACTTCATCGTCTTTACAAGGGGAGAATTGAGAGCCTGTTCTTTCAAGCCTTCAATGTATTCATTTCCGGTAATTGCAGCAAAACCAGGAAGGTCATAAGCTGTTTTATCACCCCATGTCCCAGTTACCTGGCCACCACATTCTTCCTGCATTTCGACTACAGCAACCTTTTTTCCTTGCCTAAAAGCCCAAAAAGCAGCATTTAGCCCTGCAGGACCTCCTCCAATTATCAAAAGATCAAATACCTCTTGTTCACCCATTTTTGCCTCCTGATCGGATTGCAGGGCGCAAGATACTTACAATATACAATGGTATTTTAAAAAAGTAAACTTTTAGGGCTAATTGGTTGCTTGTAAGTTTTTTCTATGATATTTTTTAAGCAGTACATCTTTTAAGCAAGGAGGTTAGGAATGGCTACCGAGATGTCTAATATGGAAAAACTTAGGAATACATTCGATAATGTTGAGGTTATTCGCAAAGATACAGATCCAAGATTTCCTGTATCAAAGAACAGGGCTTACCAGGTATGGGTTCGTGGTTGGCATCTTCACTTAAGCAAAAACGTTACAATGTCAATTGTTGAATCAGGAGAATCAGAAGAAGATGCTGCGGCAAAAGTCCTAGATATTATTTCTAAGCATAAAATTTTCCCAACTCCGTCCTGCCGAATTAAGTGTCCTCTTGCTTAAAACAATAAAAGCGCCCAATAGTAGGGCGCTTTTTACTTAATAATATATAAAGTGCTGCATGGTATAATGACCACAAGTTACTAGTTTTTATATGTAAACCAATAATAAGAGTTATATATGAAATACACCGCATCCGGTATTATTATAAACAAAGATAAGAAAATCTTGCTTATACAAAGAACAGACACTGCAAAAGAATTCCCTGGGTTTTGGGATCTTCCTGGGGGTAAGTCAGAGAAAGGAGAATCTCCAGAAGAGACAGCGATAAGGGAGGTTAAAGAGGAGGTTAATTTAGACTTTAAACCAAGTGAGATTTTGATTGCCACCAAGTACAAAAATTTAAAAGAATATAAGTTTACAGGAAAATGGACAGGTAGCATAATTCCACAAAAATCAGAAGTTAAGGATTATCGCTGGTTTAGCTATAAAGATGCAATTAATATACCCCTAAGTTTTAATTGCAAAAAGGTTATTGGGGTATTAAAAGAAAAAGAACTTATTTCCTAAATTCGATTAATCCTGTGCCCGGAAGTAGAAGTTCAGCATGCTTGCTCGCCATCGCTTTTAGCGATGTAGCTGAACTTTCACTTCCGGGTGTGGAAAACTTTATTGACTAATTTCAACCAATAACGTTATAATGCTATTGAGGCTGGGAAAAGGTCTTCGGACCAATTCCCGACCTCATATGAAAAACCACCGCTTCGGCGGAGGTTTTTCATTTTTAAGAG
This sequence comes from Candidatus Spechtbacterales bacterium, assembly GCA_033721415.1. Lineage (GTDB taxonomy): Bacteria > Patescibacteriota > Minisyncoccia > Spechtbacterales > 2-12-FULL-38-22 > JAWWAH01. The sequence continues at coordinate 2,544 of JAWWAH010000057.1, forward strand.
GGGAGACCCTCTTTTGTTTTTTTATATATATGATACGATAGTTTTATTGGAGAGATGCCAGAGTGGCCTAATGGAACGGCTTGGAAAGCCGTGCGGCTTACGCCGCCCGTGGGTTCGAATCCCACTCTCTCCGCATCTATTAAAAATCCTACCTCTTTTGAGGTTAGGTCTTTAATTCGGATACGAGCCGAGGAATTCGAAGGCTATCCGGCAGCGAGTGCCTAGTATGGCACTCGTCCGGAAGCCCGGCTGCGGAGGAATGCCGAGCGGGAACCGCGAAGCGGTCGTGAGGCATGGAGGAGCAGGAATCCCACTCTCTCTGGTAGTGAAATTGTAATGTATTAAATTGCATTATATTTTTTTGCCGAAAATAAAAACCACCATGAAAATTAGAAAAAAAATAGAGAAAATACTTTATAGTTTTGGCACCAGTTTTTCAGGATACGATGTAGATATAGAAATAAAGTATTTAAAAGATAATATATTAGACAAATATAAAAATAGAGATGTTGTAGATATTGGTTGCGGTGACGGGAAGTTAAGTATTAGAATAAAAGAAGTTTTAGAGCCCGAGAGCTTTTTAGGTGTAGATTTATCGGATGCAATGATAGCTAGTGCGCAAAAAAAAGGATTGGATGCAAGAGTGCTTAATGTAGAAGAAACAAATCTATCAGGAGATATGGGTGTGATGTGGGGTTCTTTGCACCACTTAACTAACCCGGTCAGAACTACGAAGAATCTATCAGGCAAGTTTAAAGATATCATGATAAGAGAATCCATAGATGATAGCCGCATTTTTGAATTAGGGCATAAAATGAGTAAGCAGGATCTTATGAATGTAATAGAAGATGCAGGCCTTATTATTAATGAAAAAATAAGTATCCCAGAAAACAAATCAATGATTTTATTTGTATCAAAGGGTGAATAGTAGCCTGTGGAAAACTTTATTGACTAATTTCAACCAATAACGTTATAATGCTATTGAGGCTGGGAAAAGGTCTTCGGACCAATTCCCGACCTCATATGAAAAACCACCGCTTCGGCGGAGGTTTTTCATTTTTAAGAGGGGATTATATCATAGAAAAATGTTACAATAAATATATAGATTATTAATACATTTTCTACAATATGCATAAA
>JAWWAH010000058.1:0-3669 GCA_033721415.1 Candidatus Spechtbacterales bacterium
CCTGTATGCTTTGCATGTTGGTCGTATAGGTCTTATTGGTCGTATTAGTCGTATTGCCTGCCTGTCGACAGGCAGGGACATATTGGTCTTATGGGATATATATAAAAAAAAAAGACCGTCCGATAAACGGACGGTCAAGAACTTTAGTCTAAGAATAATGTGAGACAGCGAACGCCACCACCTGATTTTTTAAACTCAGAAGTGTAAACAGGTATTATTTCGTAACCCATCTCCCACAAAAAACGCATAACGTCTATGTAGTCTTCGCATGTTCTCAGGATCTCTTTGTATCGCACATCTGTGTGCGCGTCAGTAAGAAACTCTCCAGCTTCACTAAGAGAAAATGCTTCATCGCTATAATGCTCGAACGGAACATTAAGCAACACAATATCGTCAACAAAAACGCTGTTACATGGCATAGCTTCAGCAAGAGCTGAGCGAGCCGATATCTCCAATTTATTCGAAACATCAAGTTCACGAACCACCTCAAGGCTTTCCTCATCAAATGCCTCAGGCACATACATTAAGGCGTCTTCCTTTGTGCCTCGCAAACTCATGCAACATGTATCTAAGTGATAAAACCTTGGATCAACTAGCTTAACTGGTAAAACAGGCTTGTCTAGCTCTAACATTCTGCGAACATAGTCTACGGCTTCAGAGGAAGACCGAATCCCATTCCCAAAAAGATAAGCTTTATTTGTGGTTACAATATCACCTTGGCCTTCAAAAGGCACATGTTCTGGAAGTTCAAAGGTTTTGTAGCCATAAGTATTCAATGCTCTGCGGAAGTGTTCTTTTTCTCTAACGCGAGATGGGTGCCTGAAGTTGCTCAGGATATATTCGCTCTCACCTGTATCTTGTCTTTTTCTGCCCCATGCTCCATTTGCAGTAAACACCATATCTTGGCGTTCAGGATGTGGAGGCACAACAGATACACGCAACCCTAACTTTGTGTACAAATTATGTATTGTAGCCCATTGCATTTGAGCAATTTCAAGATCAGGCTGAGTATCTGTATCCATGCCTGGATTATCGATAGAAACTATCCTAAAATAAACAGGGTTACACATTAAAACATGTTCAGGTGTTGCTGGTTCTTCTGTGGTTGTTCTACGCCACAAAGGCACAGTAAAATCCTTTCTCTATTGGTAAATAACTGCATTCAGTATACTTGAAAGAGGGTAAATTTTCAATTATTCAATATAAAAAAATCGACTCAAAACGTGAGTTAATTAGCAAAATCGACTCAAACTAAAAACCGAGGATATTCCCTCGGTTTTTGGATATTTTTATAATTCTTCGTCTCTTCTTCTTGCTAGTCTGGATAATCTTGTTATCTTTTTCATCTTTCTAATTCCTCGCTGAAATTTAGTTCTTTTCTTGCTCTTATAGCGCTTAAGCCTGCGCTGCATGCCATCTTTTGCTTCATCTATGGCTAAATGTAAATCATGTTGCTTAGATTCAACTCTAATAACTTTTTTTGCACCAGGTACAGTAACGTTTATTTCTGCCCTGTATATCTCATCTCCTTTTTTGTGATGATTAGTAGTTCTACCTACTTCGACATCAACTTGCACTGTATCTTTTTCACCTTTTTCATCACTAGTGTTATCCATCTTTTGTACAAGCTTATCAAGTTCACCTATTTTTTTATTTACGTATTCGTATATAGAATCGCTTAGTTCTAAATTATTGGACTTTAAGTTGATCTGCATAATGTTTTACCCAAATGGGCAATTTAATTTTTATTTGTTTTTTAAAGTTAATTAGTCGTACAAGACTTATTAGTCCTATGGGTCATATTGGTCGTATGCGTCTAATACGTCCTAACCCTGCAGGAATTTTATTTCTTCTTCTAATAATATCCCAAATTGATGAAGCACCGATGATTTTACTGTACTTATTAACATTATAACATCCTCAGCTCTAGCTGTTCCAGATTCGTTGATTATAAAATTGGGATGTTTATCGCTAACTTGTGCTCCGCCTATCTTTTTAAGCTTTAATCCTGCTTCGTCAATAAAGAACGCACTAGCTATCTGCCCATCGCGCATAGCCCTTGTGATATGAGGGTATTTTTCAAAAATAGAAACAGGTATCTGCCCCACGCTGTATCTCTTAAATATGCTCCCCGAGTTTCCATACTGCATAGGGTGTTTGGTTCTACGCCATTCAACTAACTCAGCAACGCGCCCCACTAGTTTCTCTCTATCCCCCTTTTTAAGATCCATTTTAGCAGAGATAATTATCCATTCAGGATTTTTCTTAAAAAAGCTTGTTCTATATTCAAATTCACATTCATCGGCGGTAAAGGTTTTTACTTTTCCATCCTCGCTTACTGCATGGACCTCTGTTATTACATCTTTCATCTCTCCGCCAAATGCGCCTGCATTTCCCCTTATAGCACCCCCTAGCTGTCCTGGTAGTCCTCCTGCCCAGTCTAGCCCTTCTAGGCTATTGTCTGTGGTCTCAGCCACAAGCACATGCATACTAGCACCCGCTCCAGCCTCCAAAGTTGTTCCATTTACCTCGTAGCCTGTATTTTGGATAGATATTACAAGACCGTTATAGCCTTCGTCAGACACAAGAATGTTACTTCCTCCTCCTAGAACAAAGTAAGATTGATTGTTTTCTTTTGCCCAGGAGATTGCTTCCGAGATATCTTGAGCTGTTTTACACGCAACAAAATATCGGGCAGGCCCGCCTATTTTGTAGGTTGTGTATGGGGCAAGTTGTACGTTTTCTTCAATTTGCATAAATTTAAATAAATCTCTAGGACTTATATAACACATTAGACTTATTAGACATATGGGTCGTATTCGTCTTATATTGTCCTAAACCAATTCAACTCCGTCTCATTTATTATATACACCATATCAAAGTTAAATCCTAGGCCTATAAGTTCGTCTGCAGTTTGTATCCATCTTTTTTGTCCCTTAATGGTTGTAAAGAATACTCTCTCATCTCCGTCAGCGCGCACAAGAGTTGATTCTGTATATTGGTTTAAAATATTTTGTGGCACATCTATTATGTCTTCCCATCTAAGATGTCCGTACATGTTAAACAATTCTGCGGTTTGTATCCATCTCTTGTATTTGCCTTTTACTATATACACTTTTGAACCGCCTTCAGCACGTATAAGCGAGCCTTCACTGATACCAAGTGTTTGGTCGCTAGCAGGAACAGATTCCGTTGTGTTTGCTATTGGTGATGTGGATAATTCGCCTGTTGTTGTATAAGAATATGTTTGGTCCACATTTAGGCTTAAATTAACGGGGATTATTATCAACTGTTCATTTGTGTAACCAAAATTATCAACATAAAATCTGCCTTCATTATTTTCAAGTTCTAAGAAAAATACCTTTGGTTGGCCATCTGTAGGATATAAAACATATGGAACTTTAAATTTGCTGTTGGCTTGCTTTTTAAACGTAAAATTAAAGTAGTGGTCATCGGGACGAGGCTCTCCGCGATAACGTATGTAGCTGTGCCACTGGCCACTCCAAGGGTAAGAGCTTTTAGTAGATGTTACCAATGAGCCCCCCTCCACGCCTTCTCCAAATTCTATATGTAAATTATTGTAATCAAGATTAGGGTTTGTAAAACAAAATACTCCAACTGTAGGAACGCTACAATCGTTTAAAAGTACGGCTACAGTCCAGTTTGCAA
>JAWWAH010000059.1:0-2997 GCA_033721415.1 Candidatus Spechtbacterales bacterium
GCAATATAAAAATAAGCAAAAAGCATACCCGCAGACATAAAAATAGCCAACAAGCTAACTGCGATTATGGCACCCGTTGAACCGCTCCTGGCTTTATTTGAACTTTTTTGTTGATCCTCAAGTTGTCCAGGTTCGGAATTTAAAGCTTCAGTTATTTTTTCTTCACTCCATCCTGCTTTTAACAGCTCATTGCGTGCTTTTTCATCTGAATAACCAGAATCATGCATTTCTTTTATGTAATTTTTGAGTTTTTTATCCATAAATAAACTATCTAGTAACCATACTCATAATACCAAAAAACTCCGCACAAATGTGCGGAGTTTTCCACTTTGAGGAGTTTTAGTTTTTTACACACCACATGATCCGCCACCTCCGGAACGCACGGGCTCAACTTCACGAGCTATTTGTGCGTATCCTTGCGAGCCTGAATACATAGAGCCCAAAATCTCTTTTGAATCTATTTCGTTCCAGGTTACTCCACGCTTAGCGAAATACTTACCTATTGTCATATAGTTATCCGGAAACCAGAAGGAATTAACCGCCAAGGCTGTATCATACATCTCTTGCTCTGTTGCACCCTGTGAAGCCATTAACTCCATAAGCCCGAGCATCGCCATGCCATGATTACAATCTGGAAAATGTACAGAGTTACCGCAACAGGGTCGATAAATATTCTTTGAAACTTCTTCTACAAGTGCTTGCTGTTCATCTGTGAGCGTAAAAAATTCATGATTACTGTAATGGTCCATAACGCTTCCTTCCGCAAGGGTCCATCCTCCCGTAGAGGCGAATTTACTTGCATCTCCTCCATATCTTTCATCAACCATAGGGCCTTCTTCCAAGATTGTATTCTTGTTAGCAAGTCCCAATGCCCACATAACGTTTAAGATTGTATTTGCGTTTTCAGCATTTATCATGATATGCCCGTTATCTTCTTTCTCTAAAAGACCTTTTTCATATACGCCAAATCCACCTCTCTTTTCATGTAGCGTATAGAACTTATTTTTATCAATAATACCTGCTTCTATCATTCTTTTTCCAAGATCTCCCCATTCGACAGGAATCGCAACCCCACCTTCAGGCGTAACAAGTTCTGCTAAACCTTCTTCTATTTCTCCAGCTTTTATCTCCATGAATTCAGGATTATTCACAATGCTAATTCCTGATTCAGTTTTTACAATGATCATTTTTGGTGTCATCGAAAAACTATAATGAAAAAGCGTACTAAAGCCAACGAGAGCCAAAACGAGCAAGATTGCTATAAATGCAACAAAAGGCTTTATTTTCTTTTGCGGCTTCTTTTCCTCTTCTTTATTTTCTACTTCACTCTTTTCTACTTCACTCATATTTTTTTGATGACCTGTGCGCCTTTATTGCAAAGAAAGCAAACAAGCCGATTACTAGAGCGCCCCAAACGATGTCGGAAACACTGCTCAATTTATAAACAAGATCTTGAGAAAGATCATTCAGTGTCTCACCTACTGCAACTTGCGCCTCAGGGGCCCAAAAAGTATTACCGCTTAAGGCCATGCCAACCAATACCAACCCCATGCCGATAAACACAATCGCCGACAAAAGGTTCGTGGTGTGCACCTTTAGCTTCTTAAATCCTAGGTTTATCTCTACCATCTTACCCTTAATAACCTTAAGATTCTCAAACTGAAATCTATCGTAGAAATAAGCTGCAACGAACAGAGGAAACACCATGCCAAATACGTAAGCAAATACAACTATTATCGCTTTCCAGAAAGTACCGGAGATAACAGCCAGCGTCATGGCGCCTGCAAGCACGGGTGCGCAACACGAGGTTGCTGCGCCCGAAAGCACTCCAAGCGTAAACACTGATTTAGAGCTCATATCTCCTGTATTCATCTGCTTATTCTTTAATCCGGGAATAACAGAAAAGCTCTTACCCAGTACAGCTAATATTCCAAGCAGCACCATAAACAATCCACCTACCAGATACATCTCCATATGGAAATCTTTAAAGAATCCTGCAAGCCAAGCTGCGCCTAAACCGATAGGTATAAGGATAACGGAAATTCCCGCAAAGAAAACTAGAGTCATCTGAATTATCTTTGTTTTCTTTTTAAAGACGGATGCCATATAGGCAGGGAAGATAAAGCCAATACAGCATGGCGCAAAAAGCGCTACCATGCCCGCAAAGAAGGATGCAATAATAGATGCTCCTAAAATTATATCCATACTACCTTGTTACCATCGCGCTAAATGATACTTCCATTTTGGGCGAATGGCTTGAGTTAGTTTCTAAATATATAGATCTTTGTGCTAGGCCAACCCCTGATGGGCCATGAGCAGCTGGATCAAAGACAGTTCTTACTATTGCTTTTTCTCCGGGATTAACTCTAACGTCAGTTGTTAACCGCCCCCCATGCCCAGGCATACCAAATGGTCCGTGTTCTTCTCCGCTTGCATCAACAATATAAGCTTCTGTACACATGCAAGTTGTATAAATCTTGTTTATCACAACTGCTTCTGATTCTTTATTTTCTATCTCAAACTCATGCGATACTTCTCCGTCTCGCATATCTATTGTTCCAAAATCAAAGTGTTGCCCTGAGCCCGATAAAGAGCTTTGTGTGTATTCCGCAGAGGTTTCGGCGCCTTCGGGGCTTACAGCAACAAGCCATACGAGAAAAGCCATAAACACCACAACGGAGAGAGCTAATACTAAATTTTTTGTTTTTTGTTCCATGTTTACTTTGGTTAGTTCTAATAAAAAACGCCTGCTTTTTCAGAAAGCAGGCGCATACTTAAATTAATATCCTTTAACTAAGATATTAAGTAATGCGCCCATGATTAAACCATAGGGAATTTATTTTTTTCGCGTGTATTATTCTATTTAAATTTTTTATCTGTGAAATAAGAATGCTCTCATTAAAATCATCGTAATTTTTTATAGAGATTAAGTTGCTATTTTTAACTTTATCATCTGATGAATTCCGGATGCAGTAAACAGCGCTCAATAACAATAAA
>JAWWAH010000060.1:0-2597 GCA_033721415.1 Candidatus Spechtbacterales bacterium
CTTCGATAAATCTTTCCCAAACATAAACATCGTAGTCATAACTGATTGCACAAAGAAATGGAGTAAATAGGGTCCATGAAATCACAGCGGTCACAGCAAAAACAAGTGGTAATATTAAGAGGCAAGCTAAAACCTTGCATACTGGCAGAACAATTCTTTCCAGAAACTTCATGCGGCATCCTTTCTCTCGTGGTGTCTTCTAATAACCATATTACTGATATTCACGCGGAGGAATAACAAAAAAGGCAATCAAGAAAAAAACAGGAGCAGCTATTAAGAATAATACATTTCTAGCATCATAGCTATTCTGCTTATAAACTATTTCTGTGTTTGATATAGAATCAACCACATAACCCCCTGGAGGGGGTTCATAAATATCTTTGTACCCTAGAAGAAGATTGCGATTTTCAATTCCTGCTATGTAAATTTTAGCCACAACAGCATTACTAGAACCCCCCACCTCCTGAAAAACCTGGTAAATATTTTCTCCGGGCTCTAATTCAGATATAAATTGATTGGGACTTTGAGTCCAAATAATTGCAGCTCCTTGACCACCAGCACCCGCGCCACTTAAAATACCAGCTCTCCACGATTCAAAATTGTAATCAAAATCTTGTATAGTAATTGCGTTTTCAATATTATTTCTTACTGGAACAGTTACAGGTGGTCTAGTAAAAACTACGCCCACTGAAAACAAAACAATGGATGCAAATGTTGCTATTATGCAAATGCCTGCTATTACGTGCCTTACAGCTTTCATCTGGATTGCCTCCTTTTTCGCTCTGTTAATGAACTGAGTATAAAATATCACAGAAAACCAAATCAGTCCATAAACAAAAACCGCCTTAAGTGGCGGTTTTAAATGTGCTAATTGTTGTGCTTAATCAAGATTATCAATGGTAAAGGATGCGCTTGTACCATCCTGGCTTGTACTGACGGTATAACGTTTTTTACCAATAACACGAGAATTTGTTTCACCCATACTGGCTGAAACAATTACCTCTTCACCTCTTAGAGTATACCTTGGGTTGTCCCACATTTCCATATTTGCACTATGCACAAACAAGACAAAATCATTCCAAGCGCTATTGAAAGCATTTGGATCAAGTTCTGCAGAAAATGAGGTTGGGAATAAATGAGAAAGAGGTCTGTTTTGTAAGTCATCCCTGCGCTTCCAATACCTACCAGTCCACTCATATGGAATAGCACCAAAAAGATATAAGAACTCCTCTGAATCAGTAGCTTCTTTTGTGTACTTAACTGGAACATCGCATATTGCCCCAATTTGTGGTTCGGGTGTGTTACCTATCCCAAGCGGATCAACGACAATCTGCCACAGTTTATCCTGTTCCTGCTCAAGAAGCTCTCTCTCGCCAAATAGAGCAAGGAGGCGTGCCTTGAGTGAAACCTCCTGGTTGTCTATGTCGGGATTCATAAGTAAAGGAAACTTTCTACCTTTGCTGAGAATTTTATTCTTTGTAGCGTCTATGCTTTTTCTAGTCCCCATCATTGCGGAAGGAAGATTGTAGCGATTTCTTCTTAACACCTCGTTATCTTTACAACCCTCACATATTCTAATTGTTGGACCTACCCAACCAACTGCACTACAACAATGTTTGCAGATTTCTATTGGATACGGCTTTTGCCCAAACGCTTGTACACGTAAGCGAACTGCTTCTATTCTTAGCTCTTTGACAAAAGAATCAAAATCCAAAAAAGATAATCTTTCGAAGTTTCCCGGCATATTAGACCTATCTCTCTTCCATGGTCTACCTAAAATTTTTTCAGCTTCCTCTATGGCTTCTTTGTCGTTGTTGGGATGATAAAAACCCAGACCAGGCATCATTGAGCCTTTATAATTAGTAGACAACCTATCTGCAATTGCATCTATGTGATCAGCTTCTTTAAGTAGCGTTTCTGCTTTAGGGTTTTCGTATAAAGAAGCATGGCGCATACGCTATCCTTTCGATCGCTTTGTTAATGAACTGGGTATAAAATATCACAAAAAACCAAATCAGTCCATAAACAAAAACCGCCATATGGCGGTTTTAAAAATGTGCTAATTAATCTTTAATTGGCCACTGAGCTGACGCATCTGTTCTTTTATTGTCTTCTACATAATGTCTTGTTGCTCCTAATAGCCGTTCACGACTTTCTTCGAGTTTATGAGCCTGCTCTTTAAGTGCCTCCATGATACTCTTCATCTCTTCTATCGTAACTCCTGGAGGAAATTCACAATGTGCATTCTGCGAATGAGAGTAATCAGGTACCCAAATATTGGGAATTAATTGCATTGGTAATTTCAAAAAACTATGCTTATTAAACCCTATTAAATAAGTTGGGGGCCTGAAATTTCTTACCGTTGGCGTTAGTTCACCTTTATCACTAATACAGAGTACCCTGCACTTTCCCCACTCTCCTGCGAAAGCACCTGCCGTATACGGGCTTTTGTATTCTCCGTGCTCTGCTTCGTATTCTTCAGATATTATATATCCCCGCTCCTGCCTAAACATTGGTCTTTCAAACCCATGCTCCGCCTGCCTTATGATGATTGCTGCTCTCTTGTAGTAAGGAAGATTTATACCCAACAAGTCCTC
>JAWWAH010000061.1:0-2429 GCA_033721415.1 Candidatus Spechtbacterales bacterium
AGATGTTGACTCTCCCCTCAGAATTGCTATCATATAAATAAGCCATTAAGGCTAACACACATCGCACCTTCTTTACACACAATTCAACCCTCCGTTCTTTTTTCACACACGCTCCAGCCTAGGCTGGAGTTATTCTTTTTTTATATACATATAAAAAACCGCCCATCCCACGCCGCGCGAAGCGCTATCTGGGGCAAGGGGCGGTTTTTCTATTTATACGTTCTACTTATTTGGGATTTTTGTTTAAGCGATATGTAACCGATTTTCCTATATCTCCTATTTGCTCTACATCTCCGCTAATTTCAAGTTCATCCATATATCTACGGATGCTTCTTCTGTGTAGCCCTGTTTCTTTTTGAATATCCAAATTGCTCAATTCTCCTCTCTCTTCTAGTAGCGCTAGAATTTTATCTTTCTTCTCTTGTTTTTCTTTGGATTGACTACTAAAGGCAGTTTTACATAAACTAATCGCCCGCTTCCTGCTACTTGGCACCGAAAGCACCAAAACAAGCGCAAGCCCCATTATTATTAAAAGTGATTGAGTTAACATGGTTATTTGTAATTATCTACTAAACTAAAATTAATAAAAACGAAACCATCCCTCTTGCAAAGGAAACTATCAAAAACCCTATAGTCGAATACTTTAAAATATCTTTTGCTTTTTGTCTTTTTGCGGGGGTGCTCCCGCCCAAGATAAAATAAAAACCTGCGATAGAAAGCATTACCGTATAGATGGGGGTTGCAAAAACAATAAGCATGTTTGTCCATCTATTAAAGCAGTCATCGATAGTGGTGCAGGTAAGAGGTGACTCTAGTTTAGTTGGGTCATATAGTGCCTCTTCTGCACCAGCAACTTCAAACGTGCCAACAAAAAGAAGTATTACTATACTAATAGCCAATATATATTTTTTGAAATTTTTATTTTTCATACGTTTTCTAAAGAATGGATATAAACACCAGCAAAAGCCCGATTAAAATTAATGCTTCCTCTATCCTAAAGGTTATTTTAAGTATCTTGAATATGAGAGTACCTTCTAGGCTTTTCTTTTGCATTGCGTAAATCGTGATTCCGGTTACAAAAGTGGCTATAAGCAAAGTTGGTGCAACAGCTAAAGCAAGTAGGGGTAAGCATTCAAGGTTGTTTGAACAAGAAGTAATATCAATCATATTTTTAAATCCTTGCTATAACGCGCTTAATATATCAACGAGAGGACCTTCACATGTTTGAGTTCCGGGTGAATCAACTCCTTTAACTAATGAGTCATACACGCTCATAAAAGATTTCTGAAATTCTATAGAGTTATCATAGCTGCATATTAGCTCCTTTTCCTCCCATTCAGGGTTTGGATTCTTTGGATACTTGGCAGTCATTCTACAACCCCCGTCATCAGGACCAATTATTTCATAATAAATACCTACAAATCCCGGAATCAAAGAAAACGACTTAGCGGGTTCACAATTTTTAAATTTATCATCAAAGCATCCCTCATAACCACAATTTTCTTCTCTTATAACATCGGTATTAATTCCAACAGAAGTATCAATATCTGATGAACTACTACTTGCTTCACCCTCAGCCGGTCCCAAGTAAACAATTAAATTATCTTCACCTGATAAATATGGGTTACTTTTTCTATATTCTAGGTATTCTTCAGCGCTTGAGAAACGTTGAAGATCTGAATCGTTTTTACTACTTGAAGAAGTGTCTTCTGTTCCAACATTACTTGAAGAGGTGTCTTCTGTTTCAGCCTGCTCTACATTCTCTTTTTCTGTAGTAGCAAAGTCTTCTTTGTTTATTTCAGTAGTATTATGTGATTCATCTGCTACGTAAAATGGGTCCCATCCAGGATTCCAAAAATCACTATACAAAAATGCTAACAACCCAAGGCTGTTTACTACAAAAACTAAAACTAACAGCATAGCTGTTCCTCCAGGCATTTTGAAGCTGCTGCTTATAGAGTTTGTGGGTTTTGGTACAGATAAAACCTTGGCCTCATCGCCTTGATTATTTATAATTTCATTAATTTTATCATCGCTCCATCCAGCCTCTTGAAGCTCTGCTTTTATTTGAGCATCAGAAGCTCCCCCTGCTCTTTTGTTTTTAATATAATCTTCTATGTTTCCAGCCATATTCTTTTAATTAATCATACATTTATTATACCAAATTAAATAGGTAGGACATACAAACTGCGTCGCTAAAAAAAGAAGCGAGCTTCTTTTTGCTCGCTATCCTGTTTGTGTTTCGTGTCAACCAGATCCACGGCCGTGGATTTAGTTTCCGAAGTTTTTTGGGGTTTTTATTTCTTTTATTGGAAAAATATAGGCATCGTGACCTTCGGAGGGCTTTGCTACACAATATATGCCTTTAAATGGGTAAGATGAAAAGTTTTCTTCTGCTGTGCGCTTCCACTCTTCTAACCAGGCTTTTG
>JAWWAH010000062.1:0-2275 GCA_033721415.1 Candidatus Spechtbacterales bacterium
CGATATAGTTACATAACTAAAAAACCTCTTAACATTTAAATAGTACATTCAAAAAAAACTCGCCCCGGGGCGAGTAATTTCACAACAACGAGATAGAATCTATTCTTCAGGTTTTTTCTCAAGCCAAAATTTCATATATGGATAATTTTTATTTTGTCTTTTAACACGTGCTTCTCCAGTCTTTTTACTTTCGGAGTATGGCCCTTTTCCAGATGCTCCTGTTGATGGATTTTCCCACGCTATCCTATAACTGCCAGCTTCTTCCGCTGGATTCTCCTTCAACTGTTCCGGGCTTGGCTCGGGTTTTTCTTTCATGGATTTACCAGATTCAGTGTCTTCTAAAAACTCAAGAAGTTCTTTTGCAATCTCATCATTAGTTTTTTTAGAACCAGTATTAAATTTTTCAGGACCTTCCATACTATTTTAAATAAATTAATTATTTTAATTTTATCATATCTATATTGCTTGTCTCAATTACTCTGGTATACTATAAACCAAATGGAACCACTAGCATCAAAAATTAGGCCTAAGAATTTAGAAGAATTTTTTGGGCAAGAACACCTAGTAGGAAAAGGGAAACCCTTGCGTGAAGCAATAGAAAGCAAGCATCTTTTTTCTATTATACTATGGGGGCCTCCAGGAGTTGGCAAAACAACTCTCGCAAGAATATACGCAAAACAAGTAAATGCGGAGCTTTTTGAATTATCTGCGGTTTCAGCAGGGAAAAACGATATTAGAAAAATAACAAAAAAAGATACTGGCAAAAAACCGAAAATACTATTCCTAGATGAAATACACCGCTTTAATAAAGCGCAACAGGACTTTTTACTTCCCTATGTAGAAAACGGAGAACTTACTCTAATTGGAGCAACAACAGAAAACCCAAGTTTCGAAGTTATATCTCCCCTACTTTCTCGATGCCGAGTATTTACCCTTAACGAACTTTCAGAAAAAGACATGGCCGAAATCATCGAAAGATGCGGCTTTGATTTAAAAAAGGATGCAAAAGATTTCTTGATTCAACTTGCAAATGGAGACGCACGGCAAGCTATAGGAATGCTGGAAAATACAAATCTATTATATGGTGATATCACAGTAGAAAACCTAAAAAACACTTTGCAAGATAAACATTTAAGATACGACAAAAAAGGCGAAGAGCACCACAATACAATAAGTGCTTTTATAAAAAGTATGCGCGCAAGTCAGCCAGATGCTGCAATATATTACTTAGCAAGAATGCTAGATGCCGGCGAAGATCCTAAATTCATAGCAAGACGCATGGTAATCTTTGCTAGCGAAGATATAGGCTTAGCACAGCCCACTGCACTTGTTGTAGCAAATAGTGTATTTAGAGCTGTGGAAACAATAGGCATGCCCGAGTGCGCTATAAATTTAGCACATGGCGTGGCCTATCTCTCTAATGCCAACAAGGATAGAAGCGCATACGATGCTTTGCGTGCTGCACAAAAAGATGTAAAAAATACAGGAAATCTTCCTATCCCCTTAAAAATAAGGAATGCTCCAACGAGTCTTATGAAAGAAATGGGATATGGAAAAGATTACAAAAAATATACAAAGGAAGACTTCTTGCCCGAAAAGCTAAAAGGTAAGAAGTATTTTAAATAGGACAACCGGTTGTCCTATTTAAAATATACATCCACAAACTAAAAAGGGCCTCTCGGCCCCCTATTTATACTTGAACAGATTTTTGGTCATCTTCGTTAAATAATCCTATCATATGAGAAACTCTTTTTTCTACCCTTAGTGCTACTATAGCCGCAAGAGCTAACAACGACACATAGCCAGATGCTAACATGTTAAAGCCATAATCAATCTCAACAACCGAAAGAGCAAAGGCGCTATACCATGAAATCAAGGAAATTGCGCTAACGATAAAAATAGCCTTTCTGTAATCATGCAACAAGTCTGGTATCTTACTACCTTCATCAAAATCTATAGAACTAACATAAGGAGCAAGAACAAGATTCACAACAACCCCAGATAAAGTAATGATACCAAGAGCAATCATTTTTACTAAAAATTGAGGGGAAGAATTAAATTCCTGAATATTTGGAATATATATAGCAAACTGGCTTACAAGTATTAATATTAGAGCGAACCAAATTACCTCTGCAATGGTGCGCAATATTCCAAGTTCTGATTCTGAAACCTTGTAATCTCTTAGAGATTTCAAGAACAAAAATGCAGCAACAGTGGATCCGCCAACTCCAAAAGCAAAGCCAAAGAAATATAAGAGAGAAAACATTGGCTCAAG
>JAWWAH010000063.1:0-2101 GCA_033721415.1 Candidatus Spechtbacterales bacterium
AGATTATCACGCAATAGGCAGTGGCATGTATTATGCCCTTGGCTCTCTTTTTTCTACGAAGGATCGTGGGCTAAATACCGAATCAAGAATAAGGCTTGCTCTCGAAACAGCTGAAGAATTTGATAGAGGAGTTTCTGGACCTTTTGTCGTAGAATCTCTGGGATAAAATATAGCACCAAAAATCGCCTATACTAGGCGATTTTATATTGTAAGATATATCTATATATTAATCTTTACTACTTAGATCATTTGTGTTATTCTTTATATAGACACAATTAATTCAACAATATTTTATTATGGGTATAGGATGGAAAAACAAAAAGCGCCTCGATAGAAAGCGCAAGAAAAAAGGCACTTATAAGCCTAAGCATAGAAAAAGCAGAAGGTAAACTTTTCCCCGGCGACGAGCCGGGTTTTTGTTTACAAGTTATTAAACCACCCTGAACGCAGAATTTATGCGAAACTTTCCATTACTCATCAACCCCCCACCTGCATCTGAATAAACAGCAGCATGCCTAGAGTTATGGTTTTGAAGTGTGGTGTATTCTTCATAATTAGCGGCTTCTAAAATCATCTCTACGCTACTAGAATACAGTCCTATACCTATGTCCTGTGCTTTTTGAGAAGCAAATCGCACAAAAGCTTCCTCTATTTTAGGGTGCAAATTAACAGAATAAATCGGCTCCAAAAACAGCTGGGGATCGCCGTTATCATCGCTTATTAACCTTAAAGCGCTACGCGCTATCAGGCGCCCTATTTCATCGTGAATATGTATAATTTTAACATTGGGGTCTGTAACGTAAGCCAATAATCCCGCGTTAAGACTGCCCGAAGATCTGTAGCTTTGGCATGTAGCAACAGGCTCCTCACCTATTCTAAAATAAGTACCTAAATCTACCTTATCAGAGATATTCATAGCATGGCGCGATGCCTTTTCTTCGCCAAAAATTGTCCCAAATACATCCTCTATAAACTGTTTTATTCTCTGGAGGTCTTGAACAAATTCAGGATACTCTTCTCCAAAAACTTTTTCAATGGATTTAAGAGCCTTATTAACACCAACTTTTATATTCTTACCGGAAACATTTTTTTCGGATACATCTTCCAGGGTAAGCATCTTAAATTGTTCTAGATAAATAAGGGCTTCAAGTTTATTAATCTCTGCTTGTTTTTCTTTTCTGTAGTCAGCAATGCTTTTTTGCAGATCACGATACTCTTCATCCTCTTCTTCTGTTAGCCCCTCCCCCTCTCCATTGTTTTTTGCTTTTATTTTTTCTTTTAATTCCCCCAATCTTTCACTCATGTTTATAACTGGCTGTAGAAGCTCGTCATACTGCATCAGAACTGCTTCATAGTCTACCTCTATAACGTCTTCCGATATGTGATTGTTTACAACAGCTTGCTTTAATATTTCTTTAACACCACTACGTACATTTGCTGTGGTAAATTCAAATACTTCTTCGAACCGAGTTTTTTTTGTTTTTACCCACTCTTGGTATTGCTCAGGGGTAATATTTTCAGGAATAAGACCATCATCCTTTAGCTCGGCTGTGCTCTCCCATATTTCCTCTTCAGTTTGGGGTTCATCTACAGAGCCCCAAGCCCTCCAAGTTTCATATCCCTCTGAGAGAATAATCGGCAATGATTTCCGAAGCGATTCGCGTGCCTTTTGATTGCCTGAAATGCTTTGGTCATAAATTAAAATATCTCTCATTATATATATTCTTTCTTGTCTTCCTGCTTCTGGTAAAACAAGATGCGGCAATTCTTCCATATCTAACATTTTGCGATAAAAATAAAGTTCAAATTCTTTATACAGCTTGTCTATCGCTTCTTTTGGTTTTATTTCCAACAAAGCAATAGTTTCTCCGATATCATCTATATTGTTATCAATGTTGTACATAATAATCATTTCTAAAACATTCATAGCTTGGACTTGTTGTTCTTTTGGGAGATCTTCAATTGCTTTTGCAATGTTTTTCGTGTGTGTGTAGTTATCTAATAAACTAATCTGCCTCACAAGAGTCTCAAAATCTTTATCCACGCTTAAAGGCCCTCTATCTGATTGCACACCATAGCGCTCAATTTCATTTTCAGCAAT
>JAWWAH010000064.1:0-1746 GCA_033721415.1 Candidatus Spechtbacterales bacterium
ACGCCCTTAATCTGTGGAGCTTGTTGTATAGTATTGATTTGTTTGCGAAGCTTTCGAGTGCTTATATCGCTATCGTATTTGTATAACTCTACCTCTACACCAATATCTTTTCCTATCTTTTTCTTTTTTTCAACATATGCAAGAGAAGCTGGGTCTTCTCCCACCATAATAATCCCTAGTTTAGGAATGTAATCCAATTGAGCAACTTCTTTTTCGAGGTTTTTTAATATTTTCTCGCTTAACTGTTTTCCATTTAGTATAGTGGCCATGGTTAAAAGTTAAAAATTATTTGGCTTGAATTTAATAGCAAACTCTTTAACATCTTCTTCGATATCCTCTCCATTAATTGCTCTGTCGATTAATTCTGCTATTTTTTTCATTTCTTCCTCTTTCATTCCTCTTGTTGTTACTGCGGGGGTTCCAATTCTTATACCCGAGGGATCTAGGGGAGAGCGAGTATCGCCGGGGATTGTGTTCCTGTTTGCGTTTATCCTATTTTTTTCTAGGATTTTTTCCGCCTCACCCCCTGAAATTTTCTTATTCGTTAAATCTACTAGAAATAGGTGGTTTTTTGTTCCTCCTGAAACTATGTCGTAGCCCTTATTATGTAATTCTTCTGCGAGGGTTTTGGAATTATTTACAACCTGTTTTATGTATTTTTTGAAAGATCTTGAATTCGCTTCTTTTAGTGCTATTGCTAAAGCAGCAGTTGTGTTGTTGTGTGGGCCTCCTTGTAAGCCTGGAAATACTGCTTTGTTGATATGCGGCATCAGGATATTTTTGGCAAATATCATTGCTCCTCTTGGCCCACGTAATGTTTTGTGTGTTGTTGTTGTTACTATATCGCAGTAGGGGAAAGGTGAAGGATGTTCTCCTGCGGCAACTAATCCTGCAATGTGGGATATATCTGCCATAAGAAGCGCATCATTTTCTTTTGCTATTTTATGAAGTTTTTTAAAATTAATTATCTGTGAATATGCACTTATCCCAGCTACTATAAGTTTTGGCTTGTGTTTTTTGGCGAGCTTTTTGATCTCTTTGTAATCTATACGTCCTTTTTTATTGAGTCCGTATTGCTTGAAGTTAAAGAATTTACCGCTAAAGGATGCTTTGTGCCCGTGTGTTAGGTGCCCACCCTCTGATAATTCCATTCCTAGTGCAACATCATCTTTTTCTAGAAGTGCACCATATACGGCAAAGTTAGCTGGACTGCCCGAATATGGCTGTACATTAACACCCCATTTTTTATCACTAATATCAAAGAGTTTGAGTGCACGTTTTTGGCATAATAATTCAAGAGTATCAATGTTCTCGTTTCCAGGGTAATACCTATTTTCTGGATAACCCTCGGAGTACTTATTAGAAAAAGTAAAAGACAAAACTTTTCGGACTTTTTTAGAGCTGTAGTTTTCAGATGCTATAAGGCTTATTGTTTCTTTTTGCCTTTTCAATTCTTTTTTGTGTAGTTTGTGTATTTTATTAGTCATTAATATAACTTTAGTATATTTAAGTAAATTGTACAAATAAAAAATGCCCTAGAAGGACAATTAGTGATTAAGTATCAGGAGATAGCTAGCATGCTAGCTATCTCCTGATGGGGGAGTAAGGACGTATCTTATGGCTTCAGTCGAAGCTCTTTAGGAAGCCAATCCTCTTGCTGTAATAGTTCGTAGAAAGCAAGAAGATCAGCGTAGGTGAATGCTGGATTCTCGGACGAGATAGCAGGCGGGTTTTCTGGATGCTGCG
>JAWWAH010000065.1:0-1691 GCA_033721415.1 Candidatus Spechtbacterales bacterium
CCCTGCATTGCCTCTTACTATTGTGTGGAGACCTCCGTAATGTTGTTCTAATTCTTGCTTCATCATCTGCTCAAAGGGTTCGGCAGCCTTCGCAGGATGGATGCTTAATTTGACCCTGTATTGCCTTGTGGTTTTCGTCACCATGACTCCTTTAGGGAACTAAAATCAATTTACCATAAATAGGTTCGAACGTACAGTATAGTAGGGGTATAAAAAGAAATCGCTAACATAAGCAGTTTCAGTATTTGCTCCCCGGACTGGACTCGAACCAGTAGCCTACTCGTTAACAGCGAGCCGCTCTACCATTGAGCTACCGGGGAATATTCAATTACTTAAATATTTTAGCATGGTATTTTTGCCGTGTCTAGGCCCCTGATAAACAGTTTTGGAAATAAAATAGCCCTTATTGGGGCTATTTTGATAAGAACTATCTTAATCTGGATTTTTCTGTTCTGTGTCTTGGTGTAGATCTCTGCATGTTTCTGCTAACTGTTCCAGATGTTCTGCTATATCCTCCAGAGGAGAGTGTGCTATATCTTGTAGCGCATCCTTACTATTACTTGCTCTATTTAAGGCTTGGTGTATCCATCGTAAACCAAAATTTATTAGGTGATGTGGTGCAATATTCGGGTAATTTTCTGAGTAGAATGCAACTTTACCATCCTTAAAGCGTGTATTTTGGTGTATGGCGCTTTCCAGGGAATAAACAAAACCGTCCCCGGCATCACCATTCGGCCAGCCAAGAGGTTCTTCTATTATGTAGGTAAACAAGGCTTGAATTTCCCTAGGAAAGCGGAAGCGTTTTACAAAAGGGGATAGTATCATGCCGTTTAGGTCGAGTTTTTCTTCGAGGAAGAGTTTTTCGCATGCAGTAACAATCTCCTCATTATCTTTACCAAGAAGAGAGGCAACCTCTTGAACATATATAATTCTGGGGTATTTTTGCCCAAGCCATTCACCACGCTGTACTCGGCGGAAAATATTATATACTGCTCGCTTCTTGCCCATCTTTTTCCAAGAGTGGAGATATTTTTTCCGTGTTTTAGCCTGCACTTGTTCCCGGATTTTTTTCTTTGCTTCGCAGTGGAAGCCATCCTTAATATCACTAAAATCGCACTCGCAGTAGAGATCCTCACCTTCAAAAGGCTCATCGTGTATATTTATTCCCTCGTATTTCATCCACGCAACATTGTGGTTATCTATAGACCACTCTCTGATGGGCGTGTACTTAATCCCGGTTATACTCTCTTTGTATTCAGTGTCAATGGACACTATTTTCTCCTTTCAGGGTGCTGGGAATATACTACCATTATGTGTAAAAAGTTTATAGGTTGCGCGCTCTTATCATTCATTGTATAGTAGGTTTGATAGTAAATTATTTATAAACAACATGCCCGAATATAAGAAAAAAGTAAAAATTGTAGCAACATTAGGACCCGCTTCTGACTCGCAAGAAATGATAACACAACTCATAAAAGAGGGTGTCAATATATTTCGCTTGAATATGTCGCATTTAAAATCTGATGATGCACTTAAGATTATTAAGAGAATTGAAAAAGCTGAAAAAAAAGCACTGCGCAAACAAAAGTTTAAACGTTAAATCCAGCTGAACTTGGCTGCCGGTAAACAGTCTATGGATCACAGCAGATTATAAGGGTGCACGTTATGAAAATTTTTACCATCATCATTGC